>NZ_JBSLYA010000007.1:0-298438 GCF_053749995.1 Neobacillus sp. K501
CCTGAGCCAGGATCAAACTCTCCAAGAAAGTTGATATAGCTCATAAATTTACGTTGGCTTAGTTTCTATAATAGAAACTAAAAATATTATTGTTTGTTGACGTTTTTGTTTGTTTAGTTTTCAAAGAACAATTTCATCCATCGCTCAGAAGCGACTTTATTAATTTATCACGTTTCATTCTGTGATGTCAATAACTTTTTAAAAAAAAGAAAACCGTCACTTTCGAAATTAATTGTTTGTATCGCAGCGACGGTTATAAATATAACAAGGATTACATTAAAGGTCAATAGGGTTTTATTATTTTTTTACGATAATTTTTCATTAACACGATAGCAACGATGGTAAATCCCCTGTCCTTTTGTTTCGACACTTACAACATCCACTAGACCTTTATCAATTAAATACTCTAGCAGCACACCCATATCAACAGAATACGGAATAAGTTCCTTTTCAGTCTGAATTTCATTAAACGTCCAATATTCTTTTTTACTTAATACTTCTAATAAATGTGAGCAACCGACACTTGTCCGGGAATGGATCAAAAATTCACTTGCTAAGAATAACAGTTCCAATCTCTTTTCAATAGCTTCTTCACTATTGACAAGTTCTTCATATAACTTTACGATCTCTGGTTCTATTTGTTTAACCTGCTGCCAAACAGTTAATTCAGGATGTAGTCCATTTTCAATAACGGCAAGTCTTGCAAGGTGATGTAAAGAATGAACAACATAATTGTAAGCATCCAAAAATTGTTTATTATCAAACAAATCCTTACCGTCTACATAGCGACGAATTAATTTCGCAAACTCTAATCCCATCTTTAATTTACGTCCGTTAAAAGGAAATTCACGGAGTTCTGTTTTTAAGTTGGCAATATACTCATTACGGTCAAATAATACTTTTGCGCTATCCAGCCATTCAAATATTTTTCGATTCGTCCCCAGCGTAAGCCATTCATTTAAAAGCACTTCTGTTACAATATGCATCGCTGCCTTATGATCATCACAAGTATAATGCTTTATTAATAAAGGCATCTCTGCTTCCTTAACTATAATTAGCAATACCACATCAAAAGTATCCGTTGTATGTCCAGATTTAAGCTTCTTTTCAATCATCATTACACCAAGTGTATTTGGTTGACTAGCCCTTTCTTGATATATGGGCCGAAGAATGTCTTTCATTCATCATTCCTCCATTTTTCTCGATAGCCTATAAGTTCGACAGTAACTAAAAAACTCCTTCTTAAAAAAGAGACAAAATTCGACACTCTCCAACATAACATTTATTCTCCATATGTAAATATGGTATAGTTTTCCTAGGAGGGTGAAACATGGGTAAATATTCTAGTAAAATAAACAAGATTCGAACTTTTGCTTTATCATTAATTTTCATCGGTTTTATCGTTATGTACGGGGGAATTTATTTTAGAAGCTCTCCTCTTATCATGACTATTTTTATGTTAATCGGACTCTTATTTATCATAGCTAGTACAGTTGTTTATTTTTGGATTGGAATGCTATCAACTAAGACGATACAAGTAATATGTCCAAACTGCAAGAAACCTACAAAAATGCTAGGCAAAGTTGATATGTGTATGTATTGCCGTGAACCACTGACTCTTGATCCAAATCTTGAAGGTAAAGAATTCGACGAGTCTTATAATAAAAAATCAAAAAAATAAAAAGCTATCTCAATTGAGAAAGCTTTTTTTAATATTAGCTAGCCTAAATATTAAAATGAAGCCGATTTTAACTATCATAGAAATCGGCTTTTTATTTCGTTCCTTAATGCACTTCTTTACCAGTACACTCTGGACAAGACCCATAAATCTCCATGCGGTGATTTTGAACTTTAAACCCTGTAACATGTGAAGCAAGATGTTCGACTTCATCCAAACCAGGGTAATGAAAATCAACAATTTTCCCACAGCTTTCACAAATAACATGGTAGTGATGTGTGGTGATAAAGTCAAAACGACTTGAAGAATCACCATACGTTAATTCCTTTACTAGACCAACTTCACGAAATACTCTTAAATTATTGTAAACCGTTGCCACACTCATATTTGGGAATTTCCCTTCAAGTGCTTTATAAATATCATCTGCAGTTGGATGTGACATTGAGTTTATTAAATATTCAAGTATCGCATGACGTTGCGGGGTAATACGTACTCCCGTTTCCTTTAAGGTATCCAACGCTTCTTTTAATTGATTCATCGCCATGCACCTCTTTTCTAAAAAATATTCTTACATTATAATTGTTATAATTAGTTTACTAGAGGAATTATCATTTTGTCAATATTGTAATATCGTAATAAGTCAAATGTTTTTTATATTATTGATGCATTTTTTTCCTTCCATTCTAATTCATGATTAACATATCAGCCGTTACAAATAAACCTTTTGGTGTTGCAAGTTCAGCACGTACATGAAAAAGAGTTGTTTGTATTTTATGATACATATTCACTAATAATTCTTTTCCTTTTAAAATTTTCCCTTGAAAATAACTAAAGCCACCTTTAATAGGCCGTTTTAACCATTAAAATAATGAATAAAGTGCATAAAAAAAAGGGTCGATAACCGACCCGAAAAGTTTAATCTGAGGAGGTATGCCCTAATAAAAGGATATTCAAATCATGTTCTATTGCATTGGACAAATGCCTTAAATCGAGAAAATAGGCGTAGAAATACATTATTGCTGATTTTCTCGTATGTAAGTTAAAGCTTCTTCAACATGTCCTTTTACTTTTACCTTTCGCCATTCTTTCGCAATTTTACCTTCAATATCAATGATAAAGGTAGACCTTTCGATTCCCATATATTCTTTTCCAAAGTTCTTCTTTAATTTCCATACCCCATATTCTTCTGCAACCCCGTGGTCTGTATCAGCGAGCAAGAGAAAAGGCAGTCCATACTTTTCAACAAATTTCTCATGTCTGTTAACCGGATCTGTACTGACTCCTAAAATTACTGTATTTAAATCATGAAATTGCTGACTTTGATCACGGAAATCACATGCTTGAGCGGTGCAGCCCGGGGTCATGTCCTTAGGATAAAAATATAAAACAACATTCTTTCCTTTAAAATTTGATAATTTTATCGTTTCACCGTTGTTTGCCTCCAATGCAAAATCTGGTGCCAGCATTCCTATTCCTACTGTCATGTTTCATCACCCCATGGAAATATTCTTCCTCCTTAGCCTAATCAATAATAGCGGACAAAACAACTATTTCGTATTCGTTTGCGTCCTGTCAAATAATGCTCGAGCTACAAAGGCAGCAGGTAATGTATATCCAATTAACGCCTCTACCACCGCTACCATCCTGCCAATCCCATGAGGGACAACATCGCCATTTCCAACAGAAAACAGCATCATCGCACTAAAATAAAAACTTGTTTCAAATATGTTATAGTCATTCTTATTATTGATTTCCATCAGTAATGAAATTCCCTTCAATTCAAATAATAAATAAATCAAACCAAACCCGATTATGACTGTTAGATAGATGGACCCTAAATAAAGGGCATTTTCAATCGAAACAAACTTTCCTTTAATCGTATTTGGAATAAACAAAGTTCTTATACTCATAAAAATGCAGAAAATCACAATTGGAAGCAGGAAATAAAACATCTCTCAATCACCTCAGGTTAGCCTTCAATTAGTCTATTATTATGCGGGCCTGGACAATAAAATATCTCTTTATATAGGAAGAAAGAAATTAAATCGTAAAATTCAGAATGATAAAAGCCAATAAAAAAAGTGCTAAAATAATATAGATAGAAAATGGCAAGGAGGAAAAATAATGCAATTCAACAATTCAGAACGGTTACATAATGAAGCTTTAAATCATATTGTTGGCGGTGTGAATAGCCCTTCACGGTCCTACAAGGCAGTAGGCGGAGGTGCTCCTGTAGTAATGGAACGAGCTCAAGGAGCCTATTTTTGGGATGTCGACGGCAATCAGTACATCGATTTCCTTGCTGCTTACGGCCCGATTATTACTGGCCATGCCCATCCTCATATTACAGAAGCAATTAAACGAGCAGCTGAGTCTGGGGTACTTTATGGTACTCCAACACCTCACGAGGTAAAGTTTGCAAAAATGCTGAAGGAAGCGATTCCTTCATTGGATAAAGTTCGCTTTGTCAATTCAGGCACTGAGGCCGTCATGACCACCATTCGAGTGGCCCGTGCCTATACCGGAAGAGATAAAATTATTAAATTTGCCGGCTGCTATCATGGTCATTCCGACCTTGTTCTCGTTGCAGCTGGTTCAGGACCTTCAACGCTTGGTACCCCCGATTCTGCAGGTGTTCCTAAAAGTATTGCACAAGAAGTGATCACGGTACCATTTAATGATATCGTTCCTTTTAAAGAAGCCATAGAAAAATGGGGCGATCAAATTGCCGCCGTTTTAGTTGAACCGATTGTTGGAAACTTTGGTATCGTTGAACCGAATCCAGGCTTCTTACAGCAAGTAAACGATTTAACCCATGCAGCTGGTGCTCTAGTCATTTATGATGAGGTCATAACCGCTTTCCGTTTTATGTATGGTGGAGCACAAGATTTATTAGGAATTCAACCTGATTTAACGGCACTTGGAAAAATCATTGGCGGCGGTCTGCCAATTGGAGCCTATGGCGGCCGGAAAGAAATCATGGAAAAAGTTGCACCGCTTGGTCCAGCCTATCAAGCAGGAACAATGGCAGGCAATCCTGCTTCGATGCTATCTGGAATCGCTTGCCTAGAGGTGTTAAAACAGGAGGGTATTTATGAGTATCTAGACCGCCTTGGAGAGATGCTCGAAACAGGGATTTTAGCAGCTGCTAAAGAGCATGGCATTCAAATAACGATTAATCGATTAAAAGGTGCTCTCACTGTGTATTTTACGAATGAAAAAATCGAAAACTACGAACAAGCTGAAAACACTGACGGAGAAATCTTCGGGAAATTCTTTAAGCTAATGCTTCATCAAGGAATTAATCTTGCCCCTTCAAAATATGAAGCATGGTTTTTAACCATCGCACATACAGAGGAAGATATTGAAGCAACACTTCATGCGGTTAATAATGCATTTTTTCAACTAAAGAATGAATAATTATACATTTTTTATACACTAATTGAGAGCGAATTTCGCTCTCTATTTTTATCGAAAAATTTGAAAACGTTTACATTATTGGTTACCCACCATTAACATCCAATATTTTCAAACATATTGTCCATCCACTTTTTTGCATATTTATTTGATTTCTGAAAATTCATATGATACTATAAAATTACTATTTTTCACTCTTTAACACAATGCCTCGTTAAATAGTCAACCAAATTTAATCATCTACATTACTTAATATCCAATAGGAGGTGAAGCGGCTTTAGAGGAACCTCCACTGAAGCCAATATTTATGACAGAAAGATGGACCCCTTCCCTTTTTAAAGATTTTCATAAGCATGAACACGATGCCTGTGGAATTGTGGCTTGTCTAGAAAAAAATAAGCAGCCTACAAGAAAAAATATTTTTGACTGCATCGAAGCACTAGTGACCATGAACCATCGGGCAGGTTTTATTAACGGAGAAGGTGATGGAGTAGGTATCCATGTCGACATCCCAATGGCTTTATGGAAAGAAAAATTACACAAAGCCGGTGTAGACCCTTCCCTTGTAGAAAAAGAAAGCTTCGCTGTCGGGCATGTATTTATCAGCCAAAAAGCGGACTGGAATACTATTAAAAATGAGTTACTACAAAAGCTGGAAAAATATCAATTTGAAGTAATTTTTGAAACTAACGAAGTAACGGATTCGAGCGCACTTGGTCCAATCGCGATTCAAGAAAATCCGGTATTTTGGCAATTTGCCTGCCTTTCAGAAAAAACAAATCAAGAATTATCAAAAGCCCTGTTTGAGACATTGATTGATTTTGAAATCAATGAACATGTTCATGTTGCTTCCTTAAGTCAAAATCATGTTGTTTATAAAGTGATGGGGGCTGGAGATATCTTACCTCGTTACTATTATGACCTAGCTAGTCCACTTGTTGCCTCAACCATGACACTTGGTCATAATCGCTACTCTACAAATACATTATCAAGTTTTTTCCGCGTTCAGCCATTTAGTGTACTTGGTCATAACGGTGAAATTAATACAATTGCAAAGCTTCGTGACGAAGCAAGAATGATTGGTGTACCACTTGTCAAAGATGGTAGTGACTCACAAGACCTCAGCAGAACAATGGAAACTTTAATTAGCCGAGAAGGTTATACATTATTTGAGGCAATGGATCTCTTGTTCCCGCCAATTATTAATGAAATTAAGGCCTATCCTAAAAAACTACAAGATTTGTATACTTACCTCCGTGAAGCTTGGGGACATTTTGCTCAAGGCCCAGCAGGGATCATTTCACGGTTTGCGGATGAAGCTGTTTTCAGTGTTGATGCTCTAGGACTTCGTCCACTGTGGATGCTTGAAATTGAAAGTTCATACTTGTTCTCCTCTGAACCAGGAATAATCGCTTCAAGTGAATATGTAAATGATCCGAAGCCGTTAGCTCCAGGTGAGAAAGTTGGTTTTAAATGGAACGGTGATAAATTAGAAGTTTACGAGCATGCTGCCTATCAAAATGAGGTTTACAATCGTTTTTCAAAGCGTTTAAACTTACAAGATTCAAGAATTCGCTTGCAAGCCCCTACTTTAGGTAAAACGGTCACAATGACTTACCCAAATAAAATCCATAATGGACAATATAAAGCTTTTGGCTGGGAACGCGACCATATTCAATTAATTGAACAAATGGCTGAAAAAGGAATAGAACCAATCCGTTCACTCGGCCATGATGCTCCACTTGCTGCCCTAAATCCAGAGCGCAAAAATATTGCGGATTATATTAAGGAAAGTGTGGCAGTTGTAACGAACCCAGCCATTGACCGCGACCGGGAAACCGAACATTTTTCAACCCGGGTTATTATTGGCAAGCGCCCACATTTATTTCAAAATGAGAAGCTGGATCTTGTTCTTGAATTAATTACTCCGCTCCTTTTAGAAGGTAAAGCAGGTTTTAATTGTTCAGAAGCTTTAGGGCAGCCAAGTTTTGACCAGGTAGTTCACCATTTTCAAACACAGAAGCAGGCTGTGTTCCTTTCATCGACATTCCATAAAAATGAAACCGTCGATTTAGCGTTAACACGGATTGCAACTGAAGCTGTTCAAGCCGTTCTGAACGGTAAAAGTCTGCTAGTAATTGATGATGCCAAAGCCCATCAGGATGATTTCTATTGGATTGATCCCCATTTAGTCACATCCGCTATTGATCAGGCATTAGTGAAGGCGGAATTAAGAAGAAACTGTTCATTATTGTTACGTTCGGCAGCAATTCGCTCTCTTCATGATATCATTACCGTATTTGGCTTAGGTGCTGATTTGATCAGTCCTTACTATATGTTCATGACTGTTCAAAATGATTCGGATCAGCCGTTAATCAACTTATATAACGCCTTATCAAAAGGACTTGAAAAGGTCATTTCAACCATCGGTATTCATGAATTGCGTGGATACGGCCGTCTCTTCTCTAGTATTGGTTTACATGAAGAGATTGCTAATGTATTAAACATTGTGAATTTCTTTGGTTCGAATGAAATAGAAAATAATTACTTGGCAATGAAGGCGGATGCATTATCGAGAGCAGAAGACTACCAAAATGAGAAAGAAAGAGTCGGAAAAACCTTCCACCTCTTCCCGCGAATTTGGAAAGCCATCGGTGAAGTTGCTTCAACAGGAGATTACAGTGCCTATCGGGATAAAATCAGTGAACAAGAATTGGCAAATCCAACGACCATTCGCCATTTAGTTCAGTTAAAAGATAGTAATCAACAACTGTCTCCAGACGATGTTGATATACGGGTTGGCGATCATGACCTACCATTTATTATCTCCTCCATGTCATTTGGTTCACAGAATGAAATTGCTTTTAGAGCCTATGCAGAGGGGGCTGACCGTTTAAACATGGTAAGTCTAAACGGTGAAGGTGGAGAAATTAAGGATATGCTCGGCAAATATCCTAGAACAAGAGGCCAACAGGTCGCATCCGGACGTTTTGGTGTCAATGCTGAGCTATTAAACTCTTCTAATCTCTTAGAAATTAAGATAGGCCAAGGGGCAAAGCCTGGAGAAGGCGGACATCTGCCAGGTTCTAAGGTAACAGCTAAGGTTGCAGAAGCGCGTAATGCAACACTTGGTTCCGATTTGATTTCACCATCAAACAATCATGACATTTATTCAATCGAGGATTTAGCGCAAATGATTCTTGAATTAAAAACAGGGAATGACCAGGCAAAAATTGCTGTAAAGGTCCCTGTCGTGCCTAATATCGGGACGATTGCAGTTGGGATTGCGAAGGCTGGTGCGGATATTATTACACTGAGCGGCTTTGATGGTGGTACTGGTGCTGCTAGAATTCACGCTCTTCAGCATGTTGGTCTTCCTGTCGAAATTGGGGTCAAAGCAGCTCATAATGCCCTGCTCGAAAGTGGTCTTCGTGATAAAGTAGAATTATGGGCAGATGGCGGGATGAAAAGTGCAATGGATGTTATCAAAATTATGCTTCTTGGGGCAAACCGGGTTGGCTTTGGAACATTAGCCATGCTTTCCATCGGCTGTACCACTTGCCGCGGCTGCCATTTAGATACTTGCCATGTCGGGATTGCGACACAGATCGAATCTGAGGTCCAGGCAAAAGAGCACGGTCTTCGCCGTTTCGTTCCACGTCAGTTTGACTTAGCTGTTCAAGGTATTATGAATCTATTTACAGCATTTGGAACGGAATTAAAAGCTCTTGCTGCTTCTTTAGGTATCCGTAATTTACAGGATGCTGTTGGCCGCTCTGATCTACTTGAGCAGATTAAAGGTCAAAACCAGCTTAGCCTGGCTCACTTGCTTAAGCCGCTGGAAATCAGTCAATTTACGAAAACGGAAGAAACGAAGACCTTGCAAGAGGTGCAAATGCAGGTAGCCGTTGGTGCAGAATATTTAGATGCAAGTGTGGAGCAATTACACTCATCTCGTGAATTTGTCAGTGTTACTTCTGAACAACGGGTTCTAGGAAGCAGGGTTTCCTGCCACCGTGTTCGTGGCAGACTTGACGGCTCTTATAAGCAGCTCCCTCCTGTTCAATTAAAATATAAAGATGGTTCAATTCCTGGAAATGGTTTAGGTGCCTACAATAGCCAGGGTATTGAAATTACCGTTAACGGCGGCGGCCAAGATGGCGTTGGAAAAACGTCTTTTGGAGGCAATATTCATATCCTCAAGTCAAAAGGCAAAGATGGGAATTATTATAACGGCTCTGTGGGGAAAGGCTTTGGTTATGGAGCACAAAAAGGACTACTTGTCGCCCAAGGCAATGCTGATGCAAGAGCAGGGATTCGTCTTTCTGGTGCAGATATCATTATCGGTGGCTCAGTGAAAAAGCCGCTTCCTAAACACGAAACTGGTAACATCGGTGCAAATGCTAATATTAAAGGTTTTGCTTTTGAATATATGACAAATGGCCGCGGGCTCGTATTAGGAGACCCTGGTCCGTGGATTTGTGCTGGGATGACTGGCGGAGTAGTCTATGTCCGCAACCAGCCAGAAGTGGGCCTTACGAAAGAGGCCATTCAGAGAAGGATTGCAAAAGGTGCTAAAGTTTCAGTAACAGAGTTAACCGAAAAGGGAAAAAATGATATTCAAGAGTTATTAGGTAATTACACAGAATTGCTTGAAAGTGATGGACAATTGGATGAAGCCTATCAAATTCTCGGCCTCCTTTCCGACCCAGAACTTAATTTTATCCAAATCATCCCTGTAAAAGAACAAGCTGATCCATCTGTATCTACAGAATGATAAATTAACTTTAGAAATGTCCGCTATTAGGCGGACGTTTCTTTTTTATTTTCATAAAAAAATCAGTATCAATAATCAAAAAAGTTCATATAATTTCTCTTGATTATCAATATGAATCCATGTATAGTACAATATTGTTTATCTTTTATACCACTTAGCATTGAAAGGAATCTATATACCATGAAGTTAGGTGCCCGCATCTTAAAAACGGGAATAGCGATTGTCTTATCCCTCTACTTAGCTCAACTTTTGCATTCACCTTCACCAGTGCTTGCAGGAATTGCTGCCATTTTTGCCATTCAGCCAACTATCTATCGGTCATTTTTAACGATTGTTGAACAAGTACAGGGGAATCTAATTGGGGCTATTATCGCTGTTATTTTTGTTCTGCTTTTAGGAAATCATTTCATTGTAATTGGCTTGGCAGCCATCATTGTTATCATTATCAATCTTAAACTTAATCTTGGAAATACGATCGGTCTCTCACTTGTAACCTTAATTTCGATTATGGAAACTCCCGGAAGTGACTTTATTCCCTTTGCAGGTATCCGTTTCGGTACGATCATGATTGGGGTATTTTCCGCCTTTATCGTTAATCTCGTATTTCTACCGCCAAAATATGAAACGAAACTATATTATAAAATCGCAGATACAACCGATGAGATTATTCGCTGGATTCGCTTAAGTACCCGCCATGATTTTGATCACAATCAACTGAAAGGAGAAATTGAAAAATTAAAGGATAGCCTCATTCAAATGGGACAGTTTTATTTAATGTATCAGGAAGAACGGAGTTATTTCAAAAAAAATAAATTAGAAAAATCACGAAAACTAGTTATTTTTAGACAAATGACTTCTGCTGCAAAAAAAGCCGTTGATACCTTAAAAAAGCTTCACCGTTTCGAAAATGAATTGCTTCATTTGCCGGAAGTCTTTCAGCAGTCGATTAAGGAACAATTGGATTTGATTATTTATCATCACGAGCAGCTCATGCTTCGGTTTATCGGAAAGGTCCCAACCCATCCGATAAATAATGAAACTGGTATTACAATTGACAAAAAAGAATTATTCGATTTATTTCTGTCCTATCAGCGGGAATATCCTAACCAAAATGATCCTCATCTTTATCATACAATGCAAATTGTCTCTTCAATTATCGATTACGGAGAACAAATCGAGCATTTAAATACATTAATTACGAGCTTTTACGCTTACCATGATAATGAAATATCAATTGAAGAAAACAAACAAGTATAATAAGAAAAGCGAAAGCGCCTTGTCCATGGGCTTGAGCTGGACAATTCTCAAAGTTGAATTTTATGCTTTCTTATCAAAACAACAAACCGAAGTGTTTAATTCACTTCGGTTTCTTTATTTTGTTCAAGCTGCTGAACTTGAAAAAGCTTATAATAATTCCCTTGCTTCGCCATTAGCTCATCATGTGTTCCTACTTCCACAATCTCGCCGTGCTCGATTAATACAATTCGGTTAGCATGTGTAATCGTTGATAAACGGTGAGCGACAATAAAGGTTGTCCTGTCCTTGGCTAAATCCTCGAGTGCCTCTTGAATCAAATGTTCACTTTCTAAATCTAAGGCAGAGGTAGCCTCATCTAAAAGCAGGATTGGCGGATTTTTCAAAAAGACGCGTGCAATCGCCACCCTTTGTTTCTGACCTCCAGAGAGTTTTACCCCTCTTTCACCCACTTTTGTGTCATACCCATTTGCAAGATTCATAATAAACTCATGGGCATTGGCAGCACGAGCCGCCTGGAATACTTCTTCATCAGAAGCACTAGGTTTTCCTAACAGAATATTTTCCTTGACTGACTCACTAAAGAGAATATTATCTTGAAACACAACTCCAATTTTATCTCTTAGTGATTGAACCTTGTATTTACGGATGTCAACACCATCTAAAAGGATTTTACCCTCAGTGACATCATAAAATCGGGGAATCAAACTGACGAATGTCGACTTACCGCCACCGCTCATCCCTACTAGCGCAATCGTTTCACCTTTTTTGACATCAAGATGGATATCCTTCAATATCATTTCTTCTGATTCATTATAAGTAAAATGAACATGATCAAAAAGAACATCGCCTCCGACATGGCGCAATTCTTTCGCATCAGGTGAATCTACAATATCGTATTTTACATCCAAAAATTCAAACACTCGGTCCATCGAAGCAAATGACTGTGTGAGTGTGGTTGATGAGTTCACCAATCTCCTTAAAGGATTGTACAATTTATCAATGTAAGCAAAGAAAGCAACCATCGTTCCTAGCGTCAAGCTTCCCTCAATGACTAGATAAGCTGAGTAGCCAATTACTAGTAATGGAGCAATATCGGTAATCGTATTGACAGCAGAGAATGCTTTCGCATTCCAACTTGTATGTTCAAGTGCCTTATTTAAAAAGTTTTTATTCACCTTTCTAAATTGACCTTGTTCATGTTCTTCGATCGCAAAGCTCTTAATGACCGGCATTCCTTGTACACGTTCATGCAAATAACTTTGAACTTCCGCCAGTGCTTGTGAACGTGATCTTGTGAGTTTTCGTAAATTACCGAAAAAGTATTTGATCGAAAAGGCGTAAAGCGGAAATAGCAGAATGGAAACGATTGTAAGTTTTACATTCATCGTAAACATAATGGCAATCGCAATGATAATCGTTGCCATATCCAGCCAAAGATTCATTAAGCCGGTAATGACGAAGGTTTTCGTTTGCTCAACATCATTAATGACCCGTGAAATGATTTCTCCAGCTCGGGTATTGGCATAGTACTTGAAACTAAGCTTTTGTATATGTGTATACATTTTATCGCGAATATCATAAAGAATCTTACTAGAGGTCCATTGGGCAAAGTATTGACGATAATATTCTATAGGCGGCCTAAGAACGACAAAAACAACTAACATGACCCCCATCATAAGGAATAGTTTATGTATTTTCTCATCATGATTTAAGGAAGGATTCTGAATTACATCATCGACCACATATTTGATGAGCATTGGGATAATGAGTGGAATGGCAAATTTTAATATCCCTATGATTATGGTAACCATCACCTGCATCCGGTATGGTTTGACAAATTGAAGGTACCTGCGAATACTGTTCAAGGTTAGCCCCTCTTCCTTTTATTAGCAAACGAAAACCTGTTGAAGGGAATCAACAGGATTTTATTTAGCGTCTATAGGTTAAATAACGCTCATACCAAATATCAATGAAGTCTGGTGCAAATGGTCCTTTCCGTTGGCGGATCCATTGAATCAGTTTATCCACATTTCTTTTCAATATTTGATCAATCACATCCGGGTATTTCATTTCACGGCGGTGGCGCTCGTACTCATCCTCATCCAATAAATTAAATGTCATATCAGGGAAGACCTTAATATCAAGGTCATAATCTATATATTTAACGGCTTCGCCATCAAAAATAAACGGTGAGCTTATATTGCAGTAATAATATATCCCGTCTTCACGGATCATCCCGATAATATTAAACCAGTACTGTGAATGGAAATAACAAATCGCTGGTTCCCTAGTGATCCACGTTCTTCCATCAGATTCTGTGACAATCGTCCGATCATTTCCACCAATCACTAAATTTTGTGATCCTTTTAAAACCGTAGTTTCCTCCCAAATGCGATGGATGTGCCCATTGTGTTTATAGCTATGTATTTGTATTGGTTCACCTTCGATGGGAACGCCCATGATTCTCCCCTACTTTCATTCCAGAACGCTTTGTAACCTATTTCCAACGATTAAACGACAAAAGGCAACAAAGTTCATTTCCTATTTCTTATTATTATAACGGTTGAATAAAGAATTTAAAACAAAAGAGCCATTGATTTCAATGACTCTTTGAAAAAAATTGCCTATTTTTCAACCAAAATCCGAATTTTCTACTTATAAAGACGGTTCCAAATCGGATTCTCGATAAGATTGAATGACTTCTTCCGTTTGTTTTTCAAAAATTTCTTGAATTTCCTTTAACTCTTTTTTCATTTGATTAATATCAATTTGGATGCTTTCCAGCTCCGTTTCACTTTGCAAGGTTATTAATTGTTCTTCAATTTCTTGGCAACGCTCGAGCTCCGATTGAAGATATAATAATTTTTCCATTGTCATCATCTGCTCAGATACTAAACGGCTAAAATGATTCAACGATCCCACCGCCTTATATTTTCTTCTTACCTATGTATTCTTGAACAAATATATTTCTCCTTTGACTATTTATGTAGACTTAAGAGAAGTTTTGTCGTTTTCCACACATAAAGAAGGCACTCTTTCGTTTCAGAGTGCCTTCTCATTTACATCTTTGTTAGCTTTGGCCAAATTGGCCAGAAGAACCTTGGTTCTTATTAGCTTGTGATTGTTGATTTTGTTTTCTTACTTCAGCTGCATTCGTTTCACTCGCAAATTCAGTTCCAAATTGGCCAGAAGCACCTGCTGCTCCAGCACCACCAGCTGACTGAGCATTTTGTTGTCTGACTTGCTGAATGTTTGTTCCAGCAGAAGTTTTGTTTGGTTGATTGTTTGCCATTGTAATCACCTCCACGAATATAATGTATCCATGGTAGGTGGAGATTATCCAAAAAAATTATTTTAAAAAAATGATTTAAACAAGCAGCGAAATACCACCATCGACAATGATCGTTTGACCCCGTATCATGCTGGAATCCTCTGATAACAGAAACATAACACTATTTACCATGTCATCAATTTCAACCATTCTTCCTGCTGGTGTTTTTTCCTTCGCTTCTTGAAGAAGTTCTTCTCTATTTGGGAAATGCTTAAGCGCTTCAGTATCAACCGCCCCGCCTGAAACAGCATTAACCACAATATTTTTCGGTGCTAATTCAACGGCTAAATATCTAGTTAAAGCTTCCAGTGCCGCTTTAGATACACCTACCACCGTATAATTTTCTAGATAGCGTATGGAACCTAAAGAACTTATACTAACAATTTTCCCCCCGCCATTTTTCTCCATCAGTTTTGCTGCTTCCTGAGCACAGAATAATAATGCCTTGCTATTAATATTTAATGTCCAATCCCAATGATTTTCTTCTAGTTCCATGATCGGACGCTGAACTCCAGATGCGGCATTATTGACAAAAACATCTAGTCGACCAAATTCCTCATCAATTTGCTTGAACATATCTTTAATTTTATTTACGTCACCAACATTCGCTTTCACCATTAATACTTTTCTTCCAAGAGCTTCAATTTCTTCTGCCGTTTGCATTGCGCCAGATTTACTTCGAGCATAATTAATAACAATATCATACCCTAATTCCGCTAGTCGTAAGGCCGTAGCCTTGCCAATTCCCCTGCTGCTGCCAGTAATTAATGCTACTTTTTGTGTCATCTCTTCTATTCCCTTCTTGTTCGAGTATTGTTATCATTTTAGCTTTTCTATGAATAGAAGACAATTGATTACAAAACAATAAAGTGAAACAACCCTTGAAAGGAAGACGAAAAATGTATTCAGGACGGGATATGACGGAACTATCGATGATGTCCAAGGCAGATTGGGACGATAGCGAACTTTCATTTTTTCATTACTCATTACAACAAATGACACCATATTTAAATAGTGAAGGTGTTGCGATACATCGTGATATCATCATGGAAATTGAGAGACGTGGGGGTATATGAAAAGCGGGAGCCGCTAGACGCTGCAGCTAGACAATAAAAAAATGAACGCCTTTGTTACGGCGTTCATTTTTGTTGATATAACTTCAACATTTTTTGCGAAGAGACAGGAAAAGCATACTCTTCCATTTCAGTCACGGAAACAAATTTCCAGGTAGAGTCTTGCTTAAAATCTGAAGAAATTGTACCTGTAAAAACACGAATATTCCAAACTAAATGAGAAAAAATATGTTCTATTTGACCAATACCTTTATCCAGGGTTATATTCATATCATCAAATGATTCATGAAAAAGAGTGGCTATTTGTTCCCGCTCTGTCATAAAAGGATGCTGGATTTCAACATTAGGAAATTCCCATAAATTCGCAAGTAATCCAGATTCAGGGCGTTTATGAATTAAGATTTCTCCATTTCTGTTCTTAAGAATGGCAGCTGCAAGCTCCACTTTTCGTTGTGAATTCTTTTTCGTTTTTATTGGTAATTCAGTTTGTACTCCTTCATGAAAAGCTTGGCAGTGCTCACGAACGGGACATAACAAACAAGAAGGTGAAGTCGGGGTACAGATTAATGCACCTAACTCCATTAAGGCCTGGTTAAATTCAGAAGGTTCATCATGGGAAATAAGCCGGCGCACTGCTTCTTCAAACACCTTCCTAGTCGACGGTTTAGCAATATCCTCCCAAATGGAGAGAATTCTCGACAATACCCTCATAACATTCCCATCAACGGCAGGTTCGGGAACACCATAAGCAATGCTTAAAATCGCTCCTGCAGTGTAAGGGCCAACTCCTTTGAGTTCAGAAATCTCTTTTGGTGTATTAGGGACTTGCCCATTGTATTTTTCTTTTACTTCTTTGACAGCAGAATGTAGATTTCTAACCCTTGAATAATACCCAAGTCCTTCCCAGGCTTTAAGAACTTTATCATCATTTGCATTCGCTAAGTCTTCTATTGTTGGAAACCATTCAATAAATCGATTAAAATAAGGAATAACAGTATCTACTCTGGTTTGTTGCAGCATGATTTCCGAAACCCATACTTTATAGGGATCTTGGTCTTTCCTCCACGGAAGATCACGCTGTTCCGATTTAAACCAAGAGATCAAATCAATTTGAAATAAATTTACATCCATTTTTTCTAAGTTTTTCAATTCACTTGCCATCACTTTTATTCCTCCAGCATGTTAAACCATTTCGAAATTAGGAAATATATTAGTAAGCATTTTTTTACGATAAGCCTTTTTAAGGAATTTGACAAGATTTTTAATGAAGGGGGATTTTTCCTTTTGGATACTGGAACTCACGTTGTAATGGGAATTGCCTTAGGAGGCCTAGCGACACTCGATCCCGTAGTGGCTGGAAGCTCTGCTACAGCCGCAAGTGTTTTAATCGCAACGATTGCAGGTTCACAAATACCTGATATCGATACAGTTCTAAAGTTGCGGAACAATGCAATCTACATTCGAAATCACCGTGGTGTCACTCACTCTATCCCAGCCGTTCTTTTGTGGCCACTTGTTCTTTTGGCAGTGATCTATCCATTTTTCCCGACGGCCAATCTTCTCCACCTATGGGGGTGGGCATTTGCAGCTGTCTTCATCCATGTATTTGTCGATATCTTTAATGCCTATGGTACACAGGCACTAAGACCTTTTTCTTCAAAATGGGTTGCTTTAGGGGTAATCAATACATTTGATCCAATTATTTTTGCTATCCATATCGTGGCTATTGTTATATGGGTTTTTGGTGCTGACCCTGGCTATACCTTTCTATCCATGTTCACGGTTATTATTGGCTACTACTTCCTCCGTTTTCACGCACAGAGAAAAGTATTGCGGGAAGTAAAAAAACTCATACCAAACGCAACAGAAATCATTATTGCTCCGACGATGAAATTCCATCAATGGAGAATTGCTGCGATGAACGAAGAAAAGTTTTTTGTTGGCAAGGCCATAGAATCTTCCGTAGAAATTCTGGATGTTTTTAATCGGGTACCTGTTCCAGAAACACCTGTTATTGAAGCGGCAAAAAAGGATAAGAACCTTGCTGCATTTCTCTCTTTCTCACCTGTTTATCGCTGGGAACTAGATGAATATGACGACTATTATGAAGTCCGTTTCATTGACTTAAGGTACCGAAGCAATGGACATTACCCCTTTGTCGCTGTTGTACAATTGGATCTGGATTTACA
Organism: Neobacillus sp. K501; assembly: GCF_053749995.1. NCBI lineage: Bacteria > Bacillati > Bacillota > Bacilli > Caryophanales > Bacillaceae > Neobacillus > Neobacillus sp. K501. The sequence goes on from NZ_JBSLYA010000007.1 coordinate 17,723, forward strand.
ACCAGTCAGCTCCTATACAGGATGGGTATTCAGTGAAAAGAAACTGCGAAAAAAGCTAAACATCTTACCAAGCTAAAAAGCGCGTGACATGATGTCACGCGCCTTTTCTAATTTATTGTATTATTATCTTGATTTAAGAAGTGTTTATATTTCGGATTTTTGGCTACAAAATCATGTAATCTGCTGCCATAATGATCAATCCATTGTTCCACAATTCTTTCAGTCATTTCACTCCCGAGATAATCCCTGCCAGCCTTTGCCGAGGTTGTTTCAAAATCGTCCCACATTAATTCTACCCAAGTACGAGCTTGGTTATATGATAATTGTTGATTTTTTTCTAATAATCGTTGTGTTAATTTTTCATGGAAATCGTTCATGTATCCACTCCCTTTTTACCAATTTCTTATAACATATCCACGGCAGCAATGACAAATACTATAATCACGTGATAAGCTTTGTTATTAAAACACTTTGCTTTTCACGGTTTCTCATTCCCTTTTAGACGGAGGTAAAGCATGAGAAATAAAGCGAAAAATTTCCCAAACCAAAATAATAACAAGCTTGAAGGTGAACCACGTGCCAAGGCCGAGTATGCATCTACAAGAGCCGACGGTACGATCAATACACACCCTCAAGAGCGGATGCGTGCTTCTAGTCAACGCTACAACGATTCACCTTAATTTTTAGATAAGAAAAACGACAAGCCAGAGAACACACTCTGGTTTGTCCTTATTTTGTGCCTTTCAACATCGAGATGGGTAATGCTTCTTCTGCCCCATCTCCTCTTAGTCTATATCCCCATGCAAAAACGCCATTCATATAATCAATTTTAAAGTATTCTCCAGGAGCACCTTCAATTTCATATATTTCTCCAGGAGCAAAGGAATCGGGATTTAATAAATATGCTCGTGCCATAACCGCCTTTCTTTCTAATACAGCAAACTCATTAACCATCCCCATTTGTTCCGCTTTTCTGGCTTTTTCTTTAAGCTGGGCAATTTCTTGTTTTAATTCATGCTCTGTCATTTCACTGTAACGTTTCTCTTGCTGCATTTAACCCACTCCCATTTAATTTTTTCTTTTATTTTAGTATAGTGATATCAAGTAAAATAATAAAGGTTGAAGTTGTACATAAAGGAGAGAGTGTATTGAAAACCATCATTATTACTGGAGCCGGATCTGGTTTGGGTAAGGAATTAGCATTAGGCTTTTCTAAGCAGGGGTTTCATTTGTTATTAACTGGAAGAACCGTTGAAAAACTTTCAGCTGTGAAAAACGAAATTGAAGCAGCTGGAGGTAAGGCTGATTATGCCATCATCAACATCAGCAACACGGATGACATATCAAACCAGGTAAGCGAATGGTGCAAGCAATATTCTATCTTTGGTCTAGTGAACAATGCAGGTGTTGGTCATTTTGGTCCATTTCTCGAAAGTAGTGAGCAGGAGATCATCGAAATGCTTAACACCAATATCCTCGGCACCATTCTTTTGACAAAAGCCGTATTACCTATTCTAGCTAAGCAAGATGAAGGTCAAATAATAAATATCATTTCAACAGCTGGTCTTAGAGGAAAAGTCAATGAAGCTGTTTATGTAGCAAGTAAATTTGCCGTAAGAGGGTTTACGGAAAGCTTGCAAAAGGAATACGAGGGAAGTAATCTAGCAATTAAAGCAGTTTATATGGGTGGGATGAATACTCCATTTTGGGCAGGCAGCACTCATATATCAGACCCCTCTCGTTTACGATCTCCACGGGAAGTAGCCGATCTCATTTTTAAACAACTTGACCAGGATTCGATTATTATTGAAAGTAAAAAATCATGACGTGAGTGCGTCATGATTTTCCATTTTCAGCTAAATATTTTTCAATAAGTTCCATTGAAAAGCCTTTTCGGTATAAGGCTTGCTTCATTTTTTGCTCATATTCAAATCCAGTGTATTTACTATACTTCCTCTGAGCTTTCTCACCTTGGTGTTGGATTGCTTCCATCTCTTCATCGTCATCCTTTTCAACTTCAGCTTCATTGATGGCAATTTGGATGACAGCAAAGGGGTATCCCTTCCTAAGCATCATTTGCTCGGCCTTCTGTCGCAAAATTCGCTCAGACTCCTTTTTATTCTTAATAAAAAATTTCTCACATAGCTTCGTCGCTTTTTCAATTTGCTCTGATTGTGGATACTCTTTTAACGCATTGTGAATGATATTTTGGGTTACACCCTTTTCCTTTAATTCGCTGGTAATTACATCTGGGCCTTTATCTGTTGTATTTTTTTGCGTTCTTACATAGGAAAAAGCGAATTCCTCGTCATTGATATATTTTTGACTTGCCAATTTATGGAGAGCTTCATTAACTGCTGGTTCTTCCATTTCTTTTTGAAGGAGATACTCTTTTATTTCCTTTTCGGTTCTCATTCTTCGAGCCAAATAATGAATGGCGAGATTATACGCCTTGCGAATATCATCTTGATACTGAATTTCTAAAAACGAAAAATCATCAAGCTCCATGCCCTTTTTCAATTGAAATTTAATTAAGACATCACTATCGACACTAAAGGCATATTCCTCACCTTTGCCGTAATCCATAAAAATATTAAACCGATCCTGATTTTTCTTCTGAGTGGTGATTTTCGTAATTATAGCCATCCTTTTCACCTCAAGATAACTTTACCATATTTTTCACGATAGTTTGTATCATTCCTTTCTTAATAGGTAAAAATGGAAGATGTGATTTATTTTTTACCATTTAGCTTTATCGATTAACAATACATGTTGAAAGGAATGAGCAATATGGCTGAAAAGAAGAAAAAGGATAAGGATAGAGGGAAGTACAGCTTAACGAGTACACAAGAGGTATTATATCAACGTGAATTTAAAATGGCAGACCGTGCAGGCGGATTTACTGATAGAAAAACAAAGCTATAAGGATTTTTGGAGTTTTTTCCATTCATGAACCCTTTTCAAAAGTAAATGCTAATAAGGGAACCTTTCTAGGTCCCTGTTAGCTCATTTTGAAAGGGGTTTTATTAATGGGTCGTGCGCAAGGACATAAAACACGTGATAAAAATAAAGGGTCACTTCCACAAGTGCCAAAAAACATGAAGTCAGACGGAATTGATGTGGAATATTCCGCTGAATTTGCAGACGGAGCAGATCTCGAAGCTACTGCTCGTGCAAATGCAGCTAACCAACGTGTAACAAACAAAAGAAGAAAGTAAAAAAAATTCATAAAAGAGAAGCAGCGGTCTTATGCTTCTCTTTTAAGCCTTTAATAAACTGCTAACGATTCAGATTCAGCTTTTCGAATTCTATTTTTACTCGGTTTATTTTGACAAATATAGACCAAATCCTCAATAACCGCACTGGCGGTTGGGAACATGCCTGCACCAGGACCTTGTAAGGTGATGTCACCAACAATGTCAGTAGAAACATTTACAGCATTTTGTACCCCTTCTACATGATAAAATGGATGGGATTGGTTCACTAATACAGGCTTAATAACGGCCTTAATTTCACTGCCTTCCTTACTTATGTGAGCTATATGTTTATATCGTAGGCCATCCTTTATTGATGCTTCCATAAGATTACTAGTTATTGAGGTAATCCCTTCCACTTCAACTTCCTTCCAATTCGGTTCCGCACCAAAAGCAATTCTGCTGAGAATCATCGTTTTATAAAAAGCATCAAAGCCCTCCACATCATTGGTCGGATCAGCTTCAGCAAAGCCCTTCTCTTTCGCCAGCAAAAGCGCTTCTTCAAAGGATTGCTGCTTCTCCCTCATTTCTGTCAGGATAAAATTTGATGTCCCATTAAGGATTCCTTGAACCTTTTGAACTCGATTTACCTTTAGTAATTGCCTGATGGTTTGGATAATTGGGATTCCTCCAGCAACGGTTGCTTCATAGCCAATAGAAACATTTTTATCTTCCGCAAGCTTCTGCAGCTCTCTTCCATGATGTGCAAGCATTTCTTTATTTGCAGTCACAATGTGAATGCCTTTCTCTATAGCTTTTTTTAAAAAAGTAAAGGCTGGTTCTCGGCCGACAATTGCTTCAACAACCACATCCAGCTTTGGCAGCTGTAGTATCTCATCCATATTATCGGTAATCAAAATATCCTCGGCAATATTTCGTTCCAATTGCTTATTCTTAACGAGGACGGCCGCTACCTCTACCTTTTTCCCTAAAACCGTCTTTAGCTCTTCTGCATGTGAATGAATCGTTCGATAAACTCCTTCTCCGACTGTTCCAAATCCCAGTATTGCCACTTTGATTACCGTCATTTCCTACACCCCTTTGAAAGAATATTAAAAAAAGAAAACCCTCTTCATAAGAAGAGGGTTTGCTTCCTCCTCTTATCTTCCAGGCTAATATTAACCTGCAGGAATTAGCACCTTTTCAAGATTACTTGATGGTTGCCGGGCTTCATCGGGCCATGTCCCTCCGCCACTCTGGATAAGAGTTTTATGTACTTTTTTTATTATCATATTATTAGGAATTTTAGTTGATTCCTCTAAAACTGTCAATATATATTGAATATTACATTTACTCAAGATTCAATCTGAGTACTTTAAATTCCAAAACTATATAACTATTGCTCGAGTGATCTCTTCAATAGAAGCTCTAAAAACAGGATATTTATGGTTATGTAATGCAAGTATATCCTCGTCTTTATTAAATCCAATTTTAGGGAGTATTGCTTCCCCATCGAGTGAAATAGCAATCGCTCCTATTTCTTTAACGTTTATTCCCTTTTTTGCCAATCTCCTTAATTCTTCCGGTATCCCCTGAATAATTTTCTTTGCAAATTGTTTCCGATTCCCGTCATGGATATCGACGATCAACGAAATTAAATATAAATAGACATCCTTTGGTTCCTGATAATCTAAAATATATTCTGATAAATCCGATTCCTCAAGTTCTCCCTTCAGTATGGAATCGTACGTTTCTTTTTTTAATGGAAATAAACTAAATATTCCCTTGGTTCCCATGTCTGTGTTTAAAACATTGTAAACCTCAGGGTTTTTTTTCATTATTTTCATCACATAATCTTCAGAAACATGCCATTCTGCTGGGTAAATTTTGTAATTAAGCTCTAACATACTAGGAATGTCACTAAGTGATGCTTTCGTTATCTTATAAAGATTGGATTTTTCATATTGTTCATTCACAATTTGCACTCCTTTACTTTTCAATTTTCTCAATCATTTCCTTGTAAAAATCGCCTTGATCAACATCATATAAATGATATGATTTTTTAATCGTATCACGTGCCTGTGAACAGCCTTCTAAGAAATGCTCGATAAATTGTGTCCATGCCTTCCATTGTTTTTTGTCATTTCTATTTTGAACAATTTGTCTATGATAAAATTCAAAAATTACATCAAACAGGTTCAAATAATAATAAATAAAAGCTTCTTGCTTTGCTTGTAGGAAGGGATCTTCTTTATTTTCTTTTTTAGATAACGGATGGTTATCATAAATCCCCCATAACTCAGGTTCATCAATTAAGATTTTATCTATTTCTAAAAGGAGCTTGTTGTGCTCAAGTATAGCCGTATTCCTAATCGTAATTTTATTAAATCGATAAGTTATGTAACTAGTAATGACTGATACGATAAATGAAATGATCGAAATTATTAACGCTATTTTATCCATACTTTCCTCCTTAATCTATTACGATAGTTCTATAAATCTATTTACTTTTTCATTATTAACGATTTCTGAATCATTCACAAGTATGTATACTTTATCTTCCAATTGAAAAAAGCAGAATAGTACCAAGAATACCTATTCTGCTTTTTCAATTATTTATTTAGTTTATTTGTAGCTAACTGAATTTGTTCCATCACCTGCTCGGGCGAGGTTCCTCCAAAGCTGTTGCGTACAGCGACAACATGCTCGGGTGATAAGACTGTGTAAATATCTTCTTCAAATAACGTACTAAACTCCTGATATTCTTCAAAACTTAAATCAAGCAAATACTTTTGCTGCTGAATCGCGTACAAGACGATTTTTCCAATTACTTCATGGGCATCACGGAATGGGAGACCCTTTCTCACTAAATAATCTGCTATATCCGTAGCATTCGAATAATCATTGTTAATCGCTTTTCGCATGACATCTTTATTCACCGTCATCGTTTCGATCATTGGCGCCAATAATTGTAGTGAACCTTCGAGTGTTTCTACCGTATCAAACATTCCTTCTTTGTCTTCCTGCAAGTCTTTATTATAAGCGAGTGGCAATCCCTTAAGAACTGTAAGTAATCCGATTAAATTTCCATAAGTACGACCTGTTTTCCCTCTTAACAGCTCAGGCACATCCGGATTTTTCTTTTGCGGCATAATGCTGGAACCTGTACAGAAAGAATCGTCTAACTCGACGAATTGAAACTCTTGGCTCGACCAAATGACAAGCTCCTCTGAAAATCTCGAAATATGTGTCATGATAATGGAGCCGATTGAAAGAAACTCCAAGATAAAATCCCTGTCACTAACAGCGTCCATACTGTTCGGATAGATTGTTTCAAAACCAAGTAATTCCGCTACTTTTTCACGATTAATTGGAAAGGTTGTACCCGCCAAAGCCCCAGATCCCAACGGAAGCCAATTCACCCGCTTCAAGCTATCTACTAATCTTTCTTTATCGCGTTCAAACATCCAAAAATAAGCCATTAAGTGATGGGCAAAGGAAACCGGTTGGGCACGCTGCAAATGAGTATATCCCGGTATCAACGTATGAACATTTGCCTTTGCCTGCTCAATAAGCGATTGCTGAACATCTTCGATTAAATTGATTAACCCTGTTGTCTTTGTGCGCAAATATAGATGCATATCTGTAGCCACTTGGTCATTTCTACTCCGTCCAGTATGAAGCTTACCGCCTACTGGTCCAATTTTTTCAATTAGCAGCTTTTCGATATTCATATGAATATCTTCGTCTTCTACAAGAAATTCAACCTCGTTTTGATTAACCATTTGGTTGATCTCAAGAAGACCACTCTTTATTTTTTCAGCATCCTCAGCAGGAATGATTCCACATTCACCTAGCATGGTGACATGTGCTATACTGCCGGCAATATCCTCCTTGGCTAATTTTTGGTCAAATGAAATCGAAGCTGTGAATTCCTCTACTAATTTATTTGTTTCCTTTGTAAAGCGACCGCCCCATAACTTGGACATGCATACTTCCTCCTAAGACCTAAGAAATTTGCCCTCGAAAACGGTTCGAGGGCACAGGATTATTTTAAAATCGTTTCTTTATTATTCACTTCAGAATAAACTTTTGTTGGTAAACCCCAAATTTTTATAAATCCAACCGCTGCATTGTGATCAAAAGCATCACCTTTTGAATAGGTTGCAAGTTCTTCATTATATAAGCTGTGTGGAGATTTTCTTCCAACAACAGTATGATTCCCTTTATGAAGTTTCACTCGAATCGTTCCAGAAACCACTTTTTGCGTTTCATCAATAAAAGCATCAAGTGCAGCCTTTAGTGGTGAGTACCAAAGTCCCTCATAAATGATTTTCGCCATTTGTTGCTCAACCTGTGTTTTGAATTGCGTAACTTCACGTGGCAGTGTTAAAAATTCAAGTTCTTTGTGAGCATTGATCAAAATAAGCGCTGCAGGGTTTTCGTATACTTCACGAGATTTAATACCTACTAAACGGTTTTCAATATGATCGATACGTCCTACACCGTGTTTTCCTCCTAGCTCATTTAAGGTTTCAATTAATTGAACTAGTGGTAATTTCTCTCCATTAAGAGCTACCGGTACACCCTGTTCGAACTCAATTTCAAGATATTCTGCCAGATCAGGCGTTAATTCAATTGGTGCGGTCCAATCAAATGCCGCTTCCGGTGCTTCAGCCCAAGGATCCTCTAGAACCCCAGCCTCGCAGGCACGACCCCAAATATTTGCATCAATTGAGAACGGGTTGTCTAAATCAACAGGAACTGGAATGTCATTTGCCTTCGCATATTCGATTTCTTCGTCGCGGTTCATTCCCCATTCACGAACAGGAGCAACCACCTTTAAGCTAGGATTTAACGCTTGAATCGAAACTTCAAAACGCACCTGGTCATTTCCTTTTCCCGTACAACCATGAGCAACAGCTGCTGCTCCTTCCTTTTCAGCTACTTCAACCAATAATTTAGAAATTAATGGTCGAGAAAGTGCTGATGATAAAGGATATTTCCCCTCATATAAACAATTCGCCTTTAAAGCTGGTAAAATATATTCTTTTGCCAAAAGTTCCTTTGCATCAATCATATAAGCTTTGACAGCACCCACATTAAGTGCCTTTTGTTTTATGGCTTCTAAATCCTTGCCCTCGCCGACATCAAGCCCTAAAGCAATAACGTCATAGCCATATTTCTCTTGAATCCATTTCACTGAAACGGATGTATCTAACCCGCCTGAATAGGCTAAAACGATTTTTTCTTTTGCCATTTTTTTATTCTCCTCATATCTCAATGTATTATTATTCATTCGATAGAATTATTATACAATAAAATTCAAAAAAATCTACTATTCTAGTAAAAGTTTTAAAATTGCTTTTTGAGCATGCAGTCGATTTTCTGCTTCATCAAACACAACCGAATGAGATCCATCAATAATTTCCGCTGTAACCTCTTCACCACGATGGGCTGGTAAGCAATGTAAAAAGAGATAATCTGGCTTTGCATACTTACATAGTTCTTCATTTACTTGATAGGCTTTAAGATCCTTTAATCGCTTTTCTGATTCTGCTTCCTGCCCCATACTGGTCCAAACATCCGTGACAATAACATCTGCATCCTGGATGGCTTCGATTGGGTTATGCGTGATAAAAACCTTGCTTCCAGTTAAGGTAGCTGCTTCGATCACTTTTTGCGTGATTTTTCCGTCTGGCAAATAACCTGGCGGGCTGGCGATACTAATATTCATGCCAACTTTCACCGCCCCTTCCATTAAGGAATGGGCCATATTATTGTTACCGTCACCTAAATAGCACATTTTTAAGCCGGCTAATTTCCCTTTATGCTCTAGGATGGTTAATAGATCTGCCAGTACTTGTGTCGGATGATGCAGGTCCGTTAATCCATTAATAACAGGGACCGTAGCATGTTCAGCCAACTCCATAACTGATTCATGGGAGAACGTTCGAATCATAAGGCTATCCACATAACGTGATAACACTTTGGCAGTGTCAGAAATGCTCTCCCCTCTTCCTAGCTGAATATCCTTCGAGCTTAGGAAAATTGCATGCCCTCCAAGCTGCAACATCCCAACCTCAAAGGAAACTCTTGTACGGGTTGAAGACTTTTCAAAAATCATCCCAAGCACCTTTCCGCTCAAAAAGGGATGAGGTTTCCCTTGTTTTTGCAAACTCTTAAGCTCAATGGCTTCTTCAAGAAGATAGAGAATCTCATTCGTATGAAAATCGGCTAAGGTTAAAAAATCTTTCCCCTTTAATTGGGGTTTCCAGGAGACATCCTTGCCACTCCATTTAATCACATTTGCCATGTACAACACCGCTCTCTTCGATATTATAGTATTCCGTAACTGTTCGTATATTAGAGTCAGAGATATGATTGGCCTGAAGACCGATCATCGCCTCAACCGTATCAAGGTGGGTAAACATCGGAACATTGTATCGAGTCGCCTGTTCACGAATGTAGAATCCAAATTTCTGCTTATTTCTTCCTTGATTCGGAATATTGATAACGGCATTTAATGGATGCTGACGGAATAGTTCATCGACATCTGCACTATCTTTAATCACTTTTTCCACCAAGATTCCGTTTTCCTCAAGGTATTCCGCTGTTCCTTCGGTTGCGGCAATCTTTCCATGGGTTTTGGCTATTTGTTTCAGGATTGAAAGACTTGCAGGTTTTTCCCTGTCAGCGATGGAACATAATAAATAGGTTTCTTCTCCCTCACCTTTTGATGGTACTGCTTTTTCAAGTGCTTCAATAAAGGTGGCACCGAGCCCCAATACTTCGCCCGTTGATTTCATTTCAGGACCTAAGACATGGTCAACGCCCTTTAGCTTGCTTGAGGAAAATACTGGTGCTTTTACAGAAAAATATCCTGGCTCTGCTAAAAGCCCTGTTTCTTTACTTACATTACCCAAGTCTTCACCTAATTGTGCCATCACTGCCCATTCAACCATCGGAATTCCGGTGACTTTACTCATAATTGGAACAGTTCTGGATGAACGAGGATTTACTTCAAGCACATAGACTTGATTTTCATAGAGCACAAATTGAATGTTCATCATCCCAATAATTGGGGCAAATTTAGCAATTTTATCTGCGTATTCAATAATTGTTTTCTTTAATTCAGTTGTTAAGGTGATTGGTGGAAAAACACTGATGCTGTCTCCAGAGTGAACACCCGCTCTCTCGATATGTTCAAAGATTCCAGGAACAACGATATTTTTACCATCACAAATCACATCAATCTCACATTCTAGCCCTGGCATATAGCGGTCAACTAGTAGCGGCCACATTTTTTCCTGCGATGAGTTTTCAGCTAATTGCGAACTATAGTGATAAAGTTCTTCTTCTGAGAAAATAGTAAACATCGACTGGCCGCCAATGACATATGATGGACGTACTAAAACCGGATAGCCTAATTTTTTAGCGGCCTGTACTAACTCCTCTTGGCTAAGGACCGTTTCACCCTCAATATGGGGAATGCTTAAGTCTTCTAGCAACTGATAGAATTCTTTTCGATCTTCAAATCGGTCCACATTTTTAACAGATGTACCTAGAATTTTGACACCTTCTACTTGCAGGTCATGCGCTAGATTAATAGCTGTCTGACCCCCGAATTGAATCAGCACCCCTTCAATGTTCTCCTTATCAATAACCTGGAGGACATCTTCAGCTGTTAATGGTTCGAAATAAAGACGGTCGGCAACGGAATAATCTGTACTTACCGTTTCTGGGTTATTATTTATAACGACGGCTTCGTAGCCAAGCTTCTTGATTGCTTTTGCGGCATGAACGGAGCAGTAATCGAATTCAATTCCCTGGCCGATGCGGATAGGTCCAGAGCCGATAACCAAGATTTTTCTAGAAGCAGTGACATCAACCTCATCTGAGCCCAGCCAAGTAGAGTAATAGTAAGGTGTCGCCGCATCGAATTCTGCCGAACAAGTGTCAACCATCTTATATCCAGGCTTCCAATTAAGCTCCTTCCACTTGTCTCGAATCTGCTTTTCTTCAATCTTAAAAATTTGTGAAAGCAGCTTATCTGAGATATTATGTCGCTTTGCCGTTTTTAAGAGGGTGACAGGCACCGAATCCCAATTATAGGAAGCTAATTCCTTTTCTATAGAAACAATGGAGCTGATTTTGTATAGAAACCATGGATCAATCTGTGTTAATTCCTGGATTTTATCTAGAGTGATGTCTCTTCTAAATGCTTCAGCAATGATGAAAAGCCGCTGATCATTTGGTTTTTCTAGTTTTTCGAATAAGACAGCGGTGTCTGTCATTTTATTCGCCTCAGTACAAAGACCAAAAAGATTCATTTCCATTGAGCGAATCGCCTTGTTTAACGCCCCTTCAAAGGTACGGTCAATCGCCATTACTTCGCCGGTGGCTTTCATTTGTGTTCCAAGTGTACGATCGGCCTCTGGAAATTTATCAAATGGGAAACGCGGCAGCTTTACGACAATATAATCAATTGCTGGTTCAAAGCTCGCAAACGTATTTCCTGTAATCGGGTTCACAATCTCATCTAAATGATAGCCAATGGCACATTTTGCGGCCATCCTAGCAATCGGGTACCCAGTTGCTTTAGAGGCTAACGCTGATGAACGACTGACCCGTGGATTCACCTCAATAATGTAATATTGGTTTGACTCAGGGTGGAGAGCAAACTGGATATTACATCCTCCGATAATCTCCAATTCTCTGATTACTTTGATGGAGGAATCACGCAGCATTTGGTATTGAACATCTGTCAGGGTTTGTGATGGTGCCACAACAATGGAATCACCAGTATGAACACCAACTGGGTCCATATTTTCCATATTACAGACAATGATGCACGTATCGTTCGCATCACGCATGACTTCATATTCAACTTCCTTCCAGCCTTTTATACTTCTCTCCACTAGTACCTGTGTAATCGGGCTGGCTGCTAATCCCTTCTTCAAAACGACTTCTAGTTCTTCATGGTTGTTAGCAAAGCCTCCGCCATGTCCTCCGAGAGTATAGGCAGGACGGATAATGACTGGGAAGCCAATCTCTTTTACAAACTTCACGCCTTCATCAAAGCTATGAATAATCGCAGACTCTGGAATAGGCTCACCAATTTGGATCATTAGGCTCCGGAATTTTTCACGATCTTCTCCATTTTTAATCGATGCGACAGATGTTCCTAACAGCTCGACATTGTATTTTTGTAGAATATTCTTTTCATATAGCTCAACGGTCAAATTTAAACCAGTTTGACCGCCTAAAGTTCCAATGATTCCATCGGGCTTTTCTTTTTGAATGATTTTTTCAATTGTTTCGGTTGTAAGTGGTTCGATATATACTTTATCCGCAATCGTTTCATCCGTCATAATTGTTGCTGGATTATTATTGATTAACACGACTTCAATACCCTCTTCTTTAAGAGCGATACATGCCTGAGTGCCTGCATAATCAAATTCTGCAGCTTGCCCGATCACAATCGGGCCTGATCCGATGACTAGTACTTTGTTTAATTTTTTATTTAATGGCATAACGTGCTTCTCCCGCTGATGTAATCTGACTTACAAACTCTGTTAAAATATGCGCTGTATCGCTCGGACCTGGGTGTGCTTCCGGGTGGAATTGCACCGTTTGGATGGAATAATTTCGATGCTTCAATCCCTCAATCGATTGATCATTTACATTGCGATAAGTAACTTCAAATATGTGACCGTCGATGCTTTCATCGACAACGACGTATCCATGGTTTTGTGCGGTAATTTTGACCTTCCCCGTCAGCAATTCCTTAACAGGATGGTTCCCACCACGGTGACCGTACGCTAGTTTTTCCGTTTTTGCCCCATAGGCGAGAGCAATTAATTGATGTCCCAAGCAAATTCCCAGTGTTGGATAGTGTTCAGTAATCTTTTTCAATTCAGGGAACCATTTCTTTAGGGACATCGGATCTCCGGGTCCGTTACTTAGCAGGACCCCATCCGGATTTAAAGCTTTAATTTTTTCAAATGGTGTATGGTAAGGAACAATCGTAACCGAACATTTTTCTTCTAAAAGAGCATTAAGGATCGATTTTTTATAACCGAAATCGATTAATACCACATGCGGACCCTTATTTTTGAAAAATTGAATCTTTTTTGTTGAAACTTTCTCTACCCAAAGAGGTTGTAATTCATTTGTTGTAAAGTCCGCTTGCTTTGCTTTACTTAAAAATCCCTTTACCGTTCCACGGCTGCGAATCGTTTTAACAAGCAGTCTCGTATCGACTCCAGCAATTCCCGGTACACCTGCCTGCTCTAATTTTTCCGAGAATTTATTAATCGATTGATAATGGCTTGGCGTTTCACATAAATCGCCAATGACAACACCCGATAATGCTGGTGAGATACTTTCATCATCGATCGCATTTATCCCGTAATTTCCGATAATGGGGTAACAAAAGGTTATGATTTGCCCGGCATAAGAGGGATCGGTAATGATTTCTTGATAGCCGGTCATACTTGTATTAAAAACGACTTCTCCAAGTGAGTCTTTATTAGCTCCAATGAGTATTCCTTCAAAAACTTCTCCGGTTTCCAAAGTAAGGTATCCCTGTTCCAAAACCAACACTGCCTTTCTCTATTGTCTAGCTGCTGCGCCTAGGGGCTCTTAGGTCTAAGCCAATCCCTCCAGAAGGTAAAAAAACAACCTTCTAGTCGGCTCGTCTTATGCCTGTCGCCCCTGTGCAAGGCGCTTCCGCTTTTCTTATATACTTTGGAAAGTATCTTCCAACTTTATGATAAATTCGTTAATTTCTTCTTTTGTAACGGTTAACGGAGGTAAAATCCTGACAACATTCGGACCTGCTGTTAGAATGAGGAGCTGTTTTTCAATTGCCGTTTTAACAATTTCTAATGCATCTGATTCTACTACGATTCCTTTTAGCAGCCCTTTACCCCTTATTTCTTTAATGAACGAGTACTTATCTTTTAGATCATTGAGCTGTTGATCCAAGTAATCTGCCACTTCAGTTACCTGAGTTAATAAATTACTATCGATTATGTGGCTTAACGTAGCCACTCCTGCTGTTGTTGCTAACGGATTTCCGCCAAATGTACTTCCATGTGTTCCGGGTTCAAATGCCTTTGCAGCCTTTTCTTTAGCAATGATCGCTCCAATTGGAAAACCCGACCCAAGACCTTTAGCGATACTAATGACATCTGGCTCAATACCATATTGTTCGTATGCAAATAATGTGCCCGTCCTGCCGATTCCTGTTTGGATTTCATCCACCATTAGGAGGATGTCATGTTCTAAGCATATGTTTGCGAGTTTCTTAACCCATTCTGGTTCTGCTGGAATAACTCCACCCTCACCTTGAACGAGTTCCAGCAGAACCGCTGCAGGCTGTGAACGTTTTAGTTGTTCAAGTGCCGCTAAATCGTTATAAGGGAGATAATGAAAGCCTTGAACAAGTGGAGCAAATCCTTGCTGAATTTTTTCCTGGCCTGTAGCTGATAAGGTCGCTAACGTTCGTCCATGAAAGGATTGCTGAAAGGTAATGACTTCAAATGCAACATTCCCCTTAACTTTTTGCGCATATCTTCTTGCTAGCTTAATAGCCGCCTCATTCGCCTCAGCACCGCTATTACAGAAGAATACTTGATCCCCACAGCTATTAGCTGTTAAAAGAGCGGCAAGTTCTTGCTGATTAGGGATATTATATAGGTTAGAACAGTGCCAAAGATTTTGGAGCTGCTCTTCGAGTTTCGTTTTTACTACATCAGGAACATGACCTAAATTACAAGTTGCAATTCCTGAGGTGAAATCTAAAAATTGAGTTCCCTGATCGTCCCACACATAGCTTCCTTTCCCCTTAACCAATGTTACAGGAAAGCGGCCATAAGTAGCCATAACCGGTGAGATTGGGGAGACGGAAGTGTTATTTGTCATTACGCGATCTCCTCTTCTAAGACAATTTTTGTTCCAATGTTCTTACCCTTTGAAAAATCTATCAAGCTATTTTTCTCAAAACCGTTGATGATCCCCACTTCAGGGATATTATGAACAAGTCCATCAATGGCTGCTTTTACTTTTGGTATCATTCCACCATAAATGGTTTGATTAGATATCATTTCTTCAATGATTGTTTTTGAAACTTTATCGAGCTTGGTTTTAGTACCATTGTTATCGACTAATATTCCAGGGATATCACTGATGAAACAAAGATTTGCTTGTAAAGCTTTCGCAATCGCACTTGCCGCAATATCGCCATTAATGTTGTACCTTTGCCCGTTGGCATCAATTCCAATTGGGGATATGACAGGGATATAACCTTGATTTATGATCCCCTCAATAACGTGGTGATTAACATCTACCACTTCCCCTACAAAGCCTAAGTTTTCGGCGTCTGCTATCGGCATCGCTTTTAACAATGTGCCATCAACACCACTCATGCCAAATGCATTTCCCCCAACCTCCACAATGTTCCTGACAACCTGCTTGTTTACGGATCCACTCAATACCATCTCTACAACATCCAAAACCTGATGATCCGTTACTCTGAGGCCATTCACAAAGGTTGTTTCAACATTTAAGCTTTTTAATAATGAGGTAATGAGCGGGCCGCCGCCATGTACAATGATAGGGGTCCACTCACCCATTTCATGCATTTTTACGATGTCTTCATAAAAGGACCTTGGCAGATTATCTAACACACTTCCGCCACACTTAATGACTAAATATTTCATTTTGGTCCCCCCCTTACGTACGGTACGATGCGTTGATTTTCACATAATCATAGGTTAGATCACAGCCCCAAGCTGTTGCATCGTAATCCCCTTGATTCAGTTCAACGATAATTTTTACTGTATCTAGCTCTAAATATTCTTTTACTTCTTCTTCCACAATCGGACAAGGTAGGCCATTTTCAAATACTTTAAAAGTGCCAATAGAGACCTCGATACAATTTGGCTCAACAGGAACCCCGCTGTAACCAATGGCCGTAACAATTCTTCCCCAGTTCGGGTCGGTACCGTAGATGGCGGTTTTGACAAGATTAGAAGAAATAATGGATTTGCCAACCGCTCTTGCAGCGTTGTGACTGTACGCTCCGTTAACTTGAACCTCGACAAGCTTCGTTGCGCCTTCACCATCTCTAGCAATTTTCTTAGCCAGTTCTTCACTGACAATTTTTAAACCTTCTTTAAAAACATCCCAATCTGGATGGCTCTTTGTCAATTGTTCATGCCCTGCTAAGCCATTTGCCATAACCAATACCATGTCATTTGTACTCGTATCTCCATCAACCGTAATCATGTTGAAGGTTTGATTGGTAATATCTTTTAAAGCTGAAAGTAAATCCTCGTTGGCAACATTAGCATCTGTTGTTACAAACCCAAGCATTGTCGCCATATTTGGGTGAATCATCCCTGACCCCTTGGCCGCTCCACCAATTGTGACTGTTTTTCCATCAATCTTTACTTGGACGGCTATTTGCTTAATGCATGTATCTGTTGTTAAAATAGCTTGTTTAAAATTTTCTTCATTTTCATATTTCATTTGCAGTATTTGTTTGATCCCCGATTCCACTTGATCCATTGGTAGCAGTTCACCAATTACTCCTGTTGACGTGACGGCAACTAGATGATCCTGAATCCCAAGTTCCTTAGCAAACTCTTTCTGCATTTTATAGGCATCAAGTAATCCTTGTTCGCCTGTGCAAGCATTGGCATTACCGGAATTGACCAGCACGGCTTGAACTTTATTTTCCTTCGCAATGCTTTCTTGTGTAACTAATAGTGGAGCTGCTTGAAAAATGTTTGTCGTATACACACCAGCAACTGTAGCTGGAACGTCTGAAACTATATATCCAAGGTCCAGCCGTTTTCGCTTAATGCCACAATGCATCCCCCCGGCTTTGAACCCTTTTGGAAGAGTTACACTCCCATCTTCTATAACAACAATTTCTTTTTTTGATTTTACTGGCATCAAACTATTCTCCTCCTTTGCTGGTCCTTCGTTTCTTCGATTTATAACAGACTAGCTATCTAGTAAATGATCTTTATGGATAGATTGGAATGCAATCAAGACCGGTTCTTACTTCCCAACCATTTATCAAATTAGCATTTTGAATTGCCTGCCCTGCAGCACCCTTAACTAAATTGTCTATAACAGAAATGATTGTTAACCTTTTCGTTCTTTGATCAACATGCAAGCCAATATCACAATAATTACTGCCACTCACTTCTTTAGTCGAAGGAATCTTACCGGCTGGCCTCACCCTCACAAATGGATGATTTTCATAAAAAGTATTGTAAAGATCAATGACATCATCCGTTGAAATGTTATCCAATAAATTCACGTAAATTGTGCACATGATACCTCGAGTCATTGGCACCAAATGTGTTGTAAAAGTAATCTTAATTGGACTTTTACTTTCATCTGAAAGAATTTGTTCTATTTCAGGAATGTGCTGATGTGCACCTAATTTATAAGCTTTTAAGTTTTCATTTATTTCAGCGTAATGGGAGGTAAGTGAAAGACCTCGACCTGCTCCCGAAACTCCAGATTTAGCATCAATAATAATCGAGTTTTCATCAATTAACTTTGCTTTAACAATCGGTATAAGCCCAAGTGTAGTCGCCGTTGGGTAACATCCCGGGTTAGCTATCAGCTTTGCATTTTTAATTTGATCTGCATAAATTTCGCTTAAACCATAGGTTGCTTGTGATTGATATTTCTCACTCGGTGCTGGATGCTTATACCAAGTTTCATATTCACTGCCTGATCTTAGTCGAAAATCTCCAGATAGGTCGATTACTTTCATCCCCTTGTCGACCAGCTCTGGAACAAGACGACTGCTGACCCCTGAAGGTGTTGCAAGAAACACCATTTCATTTTCTTTACTTAATTTCTCTGCATCAAATGCTTCTAGTGGTTGTTCAATAACATCGGTCAGATGTGGAAATGATTCACTAAAATTAGTCCCTGCCTGTGAGTTAGAGACTACGGTACCTAGCTCAAGATTAGGGTGATTATGAATAAGCCTTATCAATTCTATTGCCCCATAACCTGTTCCACCTATAATCGCTGCCTTCATATCTTCAACTCCAATACCGCCTTCATAATGAATTATTATACATATGACGTAATATTTATTCAACATAAAAATCGCCTAATTTTCAGTTTTTATTGAATTTTATTAGCTTTATTTTTGAAAACGCTTACAAATTCCTATGTGAGATTATACAATTATTATTCAACAAAAGTGTATGGTACAGGAACTTAAAACCGAACTTCATGGTAATAAAAAAGCTCTGAGCATTTGATATCTGAGCTTTTTCGTTAATTTGAGTTTGAAAATGAATCTATTGTAGATACTGTTAATGAATATTTAAGGAGGGTTACCCATTGTTATCTACAACTCTAACATTTCAGCAGAATGTGAACCTTGCTAAATTGAATTTGCCTTTTATAAAAAAAGTAAACGAAAGACACTTTCAAATATTTCTCGATAGTGCTGAAAAAGTAATTGCTGATATCAAGTTAGATGATAATATTTTCACATTTAGCTATTCGAGCGAATTATTACTTGAGGAATATGTCATCATACACGACATTATTGCTCGATTACAAAAAGATAACTCGGTGAATATCGATGATCAAAAAAGCTTTTTAGGCTATTTATCGAACGGTGAACCGGCATTTATTGTTACCAATTGGGACAACTGGATGGAATATATCCAAGATTCAATGAAAAATTGTCTTTGATAAACGGAGGATCGAACATGTTATCTGGAAAAATCATTTCTGTTATTTCTGGTAAAGGCGGAGTAGGCAAATCAACCGTTTCAGCAAACCTAGCTGTTTCTTTGGCTAGGCAAAATAAAAGTGTGGCGCTAATTGATTTTGACATCTACGGCAGCAGTATCCCTAGTATGATGAACATTGGCAATGGGCCGAAATCTATGAATAACAAGATTATCCCGGTTGAATCTCATAATGTAAAAGTTATGTCGATGGGATTTATCGTAAAAAATAATGATCCGGTCGTTTGGCGCGGTCCAATGCTAGGTAAAGTTATCAACCAGTTTATCAATGAAGTTATTTGGGGACCATTGGATTATGTAGTGATTGATATGCCGCCTGGGACCGGTGATGTGGCTATGGATGTTAATCGCCTTATACCTAATTCACATCAAATTGTCGTCACAACACCGCATCCTACTGCCTCTCATGTGGCAGAAAGAGCAGGTAAAATGGCCAGTAATAATCATCATCAGATTTTAGGCATTGTGGAAAATATGTCATACTTTCAACCGCCAGATTACGACAGTAAATATTATTTGTTTGGAAAAGGCGGATCAGAGCAACTGGCCGACAAGCTGGGAACAGAGATCATTGCCCAGTTACCAATTCTCGCACCTAAAGAAGATGATTATGAGCCTTCTATTTATAAAAAAGGATCACTGCTCTTTGATAAATACGAAGAGTTAGCAGACAAAGTACAAGATTCAATCGCATGAAAAAAGGTGGTGTCCCGAAAAGAAGGACACCACCTTTTTCAATTTCCTTGAACATCTTTTTTATAGCCTTGTAATACATCATTCACTTTTCTTTTATCCTCTTCAGAAAAGCCATTCTGATCCAGAGAGGTTATAAAATGTGCAATCATCGAACTAAAATGTTCATTATTAATATTCATATCTTTATGGGCATTTGCAATTTCTTCATTACTATACTTTGATTCACCAAGGCCATGAGATAAAAATGTTTCTGGATGGTGCTGAATTCTTTCCTGATCATGGTTCTTAAAGAACTTACTCATTAATTCATCTGCATGAATTTTATGGAAGAAGTCTTTTACAACGGAAGCGATTTTGTCATCGTTCACTTTAATACCCCTTTCAAGGATCCATCACTTTATCAATTTTTCTAAAGAATAGATAGGTTATTAACGTTAAAACAAACATAAATCCTAACGACAACACGTAATAGAATAGATTTTCATAATGCCCCGCCAAATATTCTTCTACCATGTATTGAATCAGAATAATTTGTACGGTAATAAAGCTCATAAAAACCCACCAAGCCATTTTCATATCCCTTTCCTCCTAATGCTGAGCCTGGGTAATTCCAACAGCATAGATTTTCTTATTCTTAAATTTCAACTTAATAGAAGGTAAGCCGCGAGGCGGCGGACCAGCAAGAACCGACCCATCCTCCACATTGAAGAAACCATTGTGACAAGGGCAGGTTAGTTTCCCAGTATCCTTTTCCCAATAAACCGGACACATTAAATGTGTACATTTAATGTTGTAAGCGCGATATTGATCTTCTGATATTCGAATTAGCAATGCCGGGTCATTTTCATCCGGATAATGGAAGGAGACACTATCTCCTACAGCGATATCCTTGACACTAGCAATAAATAATTCTGACTCATGCCCTTCCTCTACCCGGTTTTTAGATAGAACCGCCAAAGGGGTTGCACTTACAAAGAAAATCCCCATTAACGATAGGGTGGAAGCAATAAAGCCTCGTCGATTTAAATCTAATTCTCTATCTCTTCTGATATTGAAAGACAATTTACGAAGAAATTCTTCTATTTTCCTCATGATTGAACACCATCGCCTTCTCTATATCCAAATCTGTGTGTTTCAGTATCTGGCAGACCGATCACTGTTTGTGTTTCAATAATCGTGCCCCCAAAGTCCCATTTAAACTGCACGGGCTTAGGAGGTTGATTTTTAATTTCTTCAGGAGCCACAAAACGAATCGTATCCGTCGGACATACACTGGCACACATTGGCGGTCTACCTTTTGATGTCCGGTCATAGCACATGTCACATTTGTACATTACTTTCTTTTGATCATCTACTCTTGGAATACCAAACGGGCAGGCATATGTACAGTTTTTGCAGCCAATACATTTTTCCATTGAAGCAGATAATACGGTTCCATCGGCAGCTATAGAGATAGCCTGCACGGGACATGATTCTGCACAAGCAGGTGTTATACAGTGCATACAGGGAGTTGGGGATGTTGCAACTGTCTCACCAGGATTCAGTTCATCCACAAACATTCGTGATAAATGATCATGCCCGCTGCATTCCTCACAGCCGATGACGCATGCACGGCAGCCAATACAGCGCTCATAATCGATATATAAAACCTTATCCATGCTTTTCACCTGCACTTGAGGCTATTTTTTCAAGCTTGACCGCACACACCTTGAATTCCGGAATCTTTGATTTTGGTTCTAAAGCAGGATTCGTTAAATGATTAATGGCCAATGATTTCCCCCAATGATAAGGTACAAAAACCATATCCTCTCGCGTGATTTTGGTGATTTTCGCAACTAGTTCAATGCTCCCCCTAGGGCTCGAAACCTTGACTGTTTCACCATTTGCGATCTTATATTTTTCCGCGAGCTTCGGGTGGATTTCCACATATGGGTCAGGACAGAAATTTCTAAGTGTCTCAATCCGGCGTGTTTGATTCCCGCTTAAATAATGAAAGACAACCCTTCCTGTAGTGAGTATGATTGGGAACTCCTCACTTGTTTTCTCATTTGGCCCTTTGTAATCAAACGCTAAAATCCTTGCCTTACCATCAGGGAAATTAAACTTCTTGTCCTCAAATAATCTTGGCTTACCTTCAGATTCTTCAGTTGGACATGGCCAGAAAACGCCTTGCATTTTATCCAGTTTTTCATACGTAATTCCATAATAATCGGCCGTTCCGCCTTTACTCGCCACGCGCAATTCATTAAAAATTTCCTCTGGAGAGTTGAACTGGAAATATTGCCCTCTGCCTAACCGCTCAGCAATTTCGCAAATCACCTTCCAATCACGTTTTGATTCACCAGGGGTGCGGTCTATTCCTCTCAATCTCACTACTCGGCCTTCCACATTGGTTGTGGTCCCATCGTCCTCAATCCATACCGTTGATGGTAAAACGACATCTGCTAATTCGGCAGATTCTGATAAAAAGAAGTCCATACAAACGAAAAAATCTAAACTTTTTAGATGCTCCCCTACGTCACCAACGGTCGGTGATGAAACAATCGGATTACTACATACTAATAATAACCCTTTAACTTCCGACCCTAGTGCTTTAAGCATTTCAAAAGCGGATAACCCTGGACCAGGTATCTCTGATTCTTCAACACCCCAAACACCAGCAATGTATTCTCTTGCTTTTGGATCCGTGATTTTTCTGAAACCTGGCAATTGATCGGTTTTTTGCCCATGTTCTCTGCCTCCTTGGCCATTCCCCTGGCCTGTGAAGGTAGCTACCCCAGATCCTTTTCTTCCAAATTTCCCAGTTACTAAACATAAATTCACGTAGTTAGACACGGCATCCGTTCCGGTTGCATGCTGCTCCACCCCACGGGCAAACATCGTAAATCCATTTTTAGCTGAACCAAAAATCCTTGCGGCCGTTACAATTTTTTCAACTTCCACTCCAGTAATCTCTGAAACATAGGAAGGTGTAAATTTCTTCACCAATTCCTTTAACTCTTCAAAACCCGTTGTATGCTTGGCGATAAAATCATGATCAATTAAATCATCCTCAATCATGACATGTAATAATCCATTCGTTAATGCCACATCTGTTCCGGGACGGATATTTAAATGTACATCAGCAACAAGGGCTGTTTTCGTTTGCCTTGGGTCGACAACAATTAATTTTGCCCCGCGATCTCTTGCCCCCCAGATATAAGGCATTGATAATGGATGACACTCAGCGGTATTAGAGCCAGCAATGAGTAAAACATCGGCAAACTTAATGTCGGACCACGGATTCGTTCCGCCGCGGTCAATTCCTAAACTTTGATTAAAACCAACCGAAGCCGATGACATACAATACCGCCCATTATAATCAATATTTTTGGTACCAAGGCCAATCCGGGCAAATTTCCCCATGAGATAACATTTTTCATTGGTCATCGAAGAACCGCTGTAAACTCCAAAGGCATCTTTCCCATACTTCCCTTGAATCTCTTGGATTTTTGAAACGATTAGATCCAGCGCCTCATCCCAAGTTGCCTGCTCAAGTTTACCGTTTTTCCGAATCAACGGATGAAGAATTCGCTCCTGATGCTCAGCTTGTCGATAGGCTGCCACCCCTTTTGGACAAAGCCGTCCTCCATTCATTGGAAAATCATATCTTGGCTCCACACCGACAACGGTTTGCTCCTCTTTTTTAACCCTTATATTCATTCCACATTGCATCCCGCAAAAACAGCAATGGGTAGAAATTAGTTCTTCACCATCTCGTAAAATCGCATCGTAATCTCTCTGTGAATAATCCTTATTTTGTGCATGACCCATTCTACTGTTGTCCTCCCTTCTTCAGTTGAAGACCATTTTTTCCATTTGGCTCTAAAACAAGATTGGCCTGTCCAAGTTGTACTTTTGCACCATACCCGCCCAAGCGGTGACTTATTCTTCGACATTCCGAACACATATCAGAGAAATGAAAGGTGGTATGGTCAATTGGGACGGATAAATGCCTTTTTTCTAAAGCTAGTTGAACATCTTTGATTTGAGTAGCGGTGGCATACTCTCGTCCACAGCGTGCACAAGGTTTCTGTTCTGCCATAGAATGATACATTGGCACCATGACCGCTAAAAACCGAAGCGGTAAATGCCAAAACTTACTGAATGGAAAATATAAAAGAAAAACAATAACAGTTATCTGGTGAGCAAGGGCAATCCCTAAATAGAATGCTCCTTCCATCCATAAAGCAGACACGGTTAATAATGAACCTGTAATGGAGATCGCTATTAATAGAAAGAGAGGGAAAAAGTCATATTCCTTTGATTGTTCTACAAGTTTTTTTTCATCTGTAACTCTACGATAAAGTGCCATGCCGCAGCCAATGATGGTTGCAATCCCCGTCCAATTTAACCCGTGATAAATCGCAATGGCGAGCGGAGAATCCACACCCATTCGAAATAACGGAATCCCAAATACAACAGCTGCGTAGGTTTTCGGTTCGACTAACTCAAAATGCAGCCAATTTAATACAAGTGAAAAGGTGATAGCAAAGGAAAAAAGGACACCCCAGGAAATGAACATGTGCTGTGCCCAACGATACATGGATCTTCTTCTAAGAAATCTTTGTTCTCCTATATTGGTATAAAGAGTTTTAAAGACGAACGCTAAACCTTTTGCACTGAACATCATTTTGATTCCTTGTTTCCACAGTCTTCTAGTCGGAGGCCGGAGTGTCCAGGAAGTGATTCGAATCGTTAATAGTACAAAGCATAATACTGTTGCCCATAGATACCCGTATAATGCCATATCAAAAAAACCAAATTGCTCAGAGCCGATATAGACAGAAAAAAATAAAACAACTAAAACGATAAAAACGTTCCTAGCTGATTTTTTTGAGAATAACAATGAATCTTCTTCATAAGGGTAAAAATTCATTCACATATCTCCTTTACAGATTGTCACGATTAGTATTCGCAAGGAAAATAAAAAAATTCCAATTTCATTGGAATTCCTTGGGCATTTTGCTTATTCATAGGTTGGACAAGACAAGAAAAGAGACCCACATTGGAGTCTCTTTCGTTATTGTTTCATTTTTGGATCGAGAACGTCGCGGAGGCCGTCTCCCATTAAGTTGAAGCCAAGCACTGTCAGCATAATCGCCATCCCTGGAAAGAATAATGTCCAAGGAGCTTGCATGAGGTACTGTTTAGAATCAGAAAGCATTTTCCCCCACTCTGGTGTTGGTGCCTGCGCACCCATACCAAGGAATCCAAGCGCTGCCGCTTCAATAATGGCAGTAGCAATGGCTAATGTTGCTTGAACGATTACTGGTGAAATACTGTTCGGTAAGATGTGACGGAATAGAATACGTGAGTCTTTCATTCCGACTGCACGAGCCGCCATGATGTATTCCTCTTGCTTAACACTTAAAACCTTTGAACGAACAAGACGCCCGAAGTTGGGAATATTAATAACCGCAATCGCAATCAAGGCATTCTGTAAGGATGGACCAAGGATTGCCACAACCGCAATCGCTAATAAAATACTCGGAAATGCTAGCATAATATCAAAGATCCTAGATATAATGGCATCCACCCAGCGTCCATAGTATCCTGAAATGATTCCAAGTGCTGTACCTAGAACAACGGACCCTAATACTGAGAAAAATCCAACCCATAATGAGATTCTAGCACCGTAAACGACCCTCGAGAAAATATCTCTTCCAAAATCATCTGTACCAAACCAATGTTCACTGGAAGGTGCTAATAGTCTTTTCGTTAAATCTTGCTCTTTAAAGCTATATGGTGCAATAACTGGAGCAATAATTGCTAAGATGATAAAAAAGATAACGATTCCCAAGCCGATCAAAGCTAAGCGATTCTTACAGAATGATAACCAGGCTTCTTTCCACGGAGGAATCAGCTTTTCTTCCTGAACGCTCAACTCCGTGATATCGACAGGATTTTTTGCAAGTTCAGCCATCATTGATCCCTCCTATTTATTATATTTAATCCTTGGGTCTACCAAGACATATAAAAGATCGACTACTAAGTTAATCAAGACAAAGATTGCAGCAATAATTAAAATACCTGACTGAATGACAGGATAGTCACGATAGGCAATGGCGTCGTAAAGGTATCTTCCAATTCCAGGCCAGCCAAAAATCGTTTCTGTTAAAATCGCTCCACCCAGTAATAGCCCCATTTGTAATCCAATAACAGTAAGAACAGGGATGATGGCATTTTTTAATGAGTGCTTGTAAACAACCCAGAACATTCTTAATCCTTTTGCTCTCGCAGTACGAATGTAATCGGATTTCATTACTTCCAGCATCGTTGCCCGTGTCATTCTAGCTATGATTGCCATTGGAATCGTCGCTAGTGCAATGCTTGGTAAGATGAGATGTTTTATGACTGTTGTAAATTGATCGAATCTTCCTTGTATAAGGGTATCTATCAAATACAGATTTGTAATCGCTGTTATCGGATCCCTGACATTTTCTCTTCCTGTTGTCGGTAACCACCCTAACTCAATCGAAAATAACCATTGCTCCATTAGTCCTAACCAAAAAATTGGCAAAGATACACCTACAAGTGCAAGGACCATCGCAACATAGTCAAACCATGATTTTGAAAACCAAGCGCTGATAATCCCAGCATTGACTCCAATAACAACGGCGATTATCATTGCAACAACCGTTAGTTCTATCGTTGCAGCCAAGAATGGCCAAATTTCTTCATTAATTGGACCCCTTGTCCTTAAGGAAGTCCCTAAATCCCCATGGAGGAGGCTATTAATATAATCAACATATTGTATGTACCAAGGCCTGTCCAACCCCAATTCTTTCGTTAACGTCGCAATTGATTCTGCGGTTGCCCTTTGGCCTAAGATGACCTGTGCAGGATTTCCTGGAATCGCATGAATAATGGCAAAAACAACCAGTGTCATTCCGAATAATACAGGGATTAAAGACAGCATACGTCGAACCGTATACGTAAACATGATTTTTCACCTCTTTTTACAAGAAATACTAGAATTCAAGATAGTGAATAGAATTCTTTCATCGTGTTAACAAAAGGGGAGGCAAAGCTCGCTCCCCTTTTGTTAGAACCTATTATTTAAATTCTACTTTTGTAAGTGCTTCAGATCCTGTTGGATGTGGTAAGTAATTTGTTACATCTTTTCCAGCTGCCAATAATGGCGTAGAGTGTACAAGCGGTACCCATGGAGCATCCTCATGGACGATTTCTTGTGCTTTTTTGTATAACTCATTACGTTTTGCTGGTTCAGATTCTGTTTGAGCTTGGATTAATACATCATGAAGCTCATCACTGCTATAGTGAGAGTAGTTGTTGCTTCCAATACTATCTTTGTCTAATAAAGTGTAGATAAAGTTATCAGCATCTCCGTTGTCACCTGTCCAGCCAAGCATAAACATATCAAATTCGCCTTTTGCAGCTTTGTCTAAGTAAGTTGCCCAGTCAACAGATTGGATTTTTGCTGTAACACCAATTTTGCTTAAGCTTTCTTGAATAACCTCTGCAACTTTTTGTGCTTCAGGCATGTAAGGACGAGCTACAGGCATTGCCCATAAATCAATTTCAAAACCATCCGCATAGCCAGCTTCTGCAAGTAATGCTTTGGCCTTTTCTAAATCATATGGGTATGGCTCAATTGCATCATTATAGCCTTCGATAGAAGGAGGCATTGGGTTAACTGCTTCTTCTGCTTTACCACCATAGAATGCTTTAATGATTGACTTCTTATCTACAGCATGGTTAATGGCTTGACGTACAAGCTTGTTATCAAATGGTTTACGAGTTGTTGTTAAACCGATATAACCAACGTTCATAGATGGACGTTCGATAACCTGTAAATTAGCATTTGACGTAACCGTTGCTTCATCTGAGTTATTAAGACCATCCATGACATCGATCTCGCCATTAGAAAGCGCATTTAGACGAGCTGTATTTTCAGGAATAACACGGAAAATAACTTTGTTTAATTTCGGTAAGCCTTCTTGCCAGTATTCTGGGTTCTTTTCAAGAGTAATCGTGTCATTTTGCTTCCACTCAACAAACTTGAATGGTCCAGTACCTACTGGATTTTCACGGAATTTGTCACCAAATTTTTCAACAGCCGCTGGGCTGGCAATACCAAATGGAGACATTGCTAAGTTTTTAAGGAAAGGAGCTTGTGGTCTAGTTAAGACAAATTTAACTGTGTGCTCATCTACAGCTGTAACTTCTTTAATTACGTGACCTTCTTCCCCTTTGTAACCACCAAACATAGAGTAGTAAGGGAAGCTGTCTGCGTTTCCATTCATCCAGCGATTAAAGTTAAAGACAACCGCTTCTGCATTGAAATCAGTACCATCATGGAATTTAACTCCTTGACGAAGCTTGAAAGTGTAAGTTAATCCATCTTCAGACACTTCCCATTCTTCAGCTAGTCCTGGGTTAACTGTTGTATCCTGGTCCCCATACTGTAAAAGCGTTTCAAAAATGTTCTCCGTTACTTTGAAGGTTTCACCTTCTGTTGTTGTGATTGGGTCAAGAGATGTGGAATCTCCACCACGGCCATAAACAAGTGTATCCTTTTTAGAACCTGCTTCTTCATTGCCACTATTCTTACCGCCTGTTTCTTCATTGGATTTGGTATTACAGCCAACTAGAAACATGCTGATTGCTAAAAGGGCAATCAAAAGCATTTTAAAACTCTTTCTCGACATTCGCATTTCCCCCTATATTTTTTGTTTTATATCATAAATGCTGCTTTCTACTCGTTAAACAAGTGACAAGCAACAAAATGACCATTGAGATTGTGTTCCTTCGGTCTTGCTGTTTTACAAATCTCCATTGCTTCCCTGCATCTTGTATGAAAAGCACAGCCTGTCGGTGGATTCGCCGGGCTTGGAAGCTCTCCATCAATTAAGATGGTCTCTCTTTTGATATCTGGATCTGGAATAGGCACAGCAGAAAGGAGGGCTTTGGTATACGGATGTTTCGGATTTTCGTATAGCTCTTCACTATCTGCTAATTCTATTAATCTACCTAAATACATCACACCAACTCGATCACTAATATGACGAACAACCCCTAAATCATGAGCGATGAATATGTAGGTAAGCTGAAATTCCTTTTGAATATCCTTCATTAGATTCAGCACCTGTGCCTGAATGGAAACATCCAGTGCTGAAACTGGCTCATCCGCAATAATGAGCTTTGGTTTTGTCATTAATGCCTTGGCAATTCCAATCCTTTGGCGCTGACCGCCACTGAATTGGTGTGGATACCTTTTGGCATGATAGCTACTTAAACCAACAACCTCAAGCATCTCTTTCACACGTTTTTTGCGTTCTTCTTTCGAGCCAATGCCATGAACAATTAAAGGTTCCTCCAATATTTGTTCAATCGAATGTCTAGGATTTAAGGAAGCATACGGATCTTGAAATACCATTTGAATATCACGGCGTGTCTTCCTTAATTCTGTTTTGGACATGCTCGTAATCTCTTTATCTTCAAAAATGATTTTTCCATCACTCGCTTCAATTAAACGCATAAGGAGTCTGCCAGTTGTTGATTTCCCACAACCACTTTCACCGACAATTCCGAGTGTTTCTCCTTTTTTCACAAAAAAGGAAACATCATCGACAGCTTTTACTTCACCTTGTTTTCTTCCTAATATTCCTCCCGTAATTGGAAAGTATTTTTTCAGGCCATTGACCTCAAGAAGTAATTCCGACATACTCTTCGCTCCTCTCATTTAATGTATGTAGGAAGCATCTTACTTCATGTCCCTGTTTTTCCATTTTGATTAATTCAGGAGACTCTTCCAGACATTTTCCAAAAGCCTCTGAGCATCTGGCCGCAAAACGACAACCCTTATGAATCGTACCCGGTGTCGGAACAGAACCTGGTATACTGTAAAGACGATCTTTTTTTCCTCTTAAATCTGGTACAGATTTTAAAAGTCCCTTCGTATATGGGTGTTGCGGGTCTTTCAGAATGGTTCGAACATCACCTTGCTCGACTATTTGCCCGGAATACATAACAATCACTCGTTCGCATATCTCCGCAACTACTCCTAAATCATGAGTAATTAAGATAATAGAAGTATTTGTTTTTTGATTTAAATCTTTCATTAATGCTAGAATCTGAGCTTGAATGGTTACATCGAGTGCTGTAGTCGGCTCGTCCGCAATCAACACCCTAGGATTACATGCCATCGCCATCGCAATCATTACCCTTTGTCTCATTCCACCTGACAGCTGATGTGGGTATTCTTGGAGGATACCTTCAGCTCTTGGAATTCCTACTAATCTAAGTAACTCTATACTTCTATGTTTTGCCTCCGCTTTAGAAAGCTTTGTATGTAATCGAATGGCTTCCATCAACTGATTTCCCACCGTGAAAAGCGGGTTCAATGATGTCATTGGTTCTTGGAAAATCATTGAAATCTGATTTCCCCTAATTTCTCTCCACTCTTTTTCGGAAATATTTTTTAAATCTTTTCCCTCAAATACAATTTCACCGTTCTCAATTTTTCCTGGTGGTGAAGGGATTAATCCCATTGTTGTTAATGAGGTCACACTCTTTCCGCTACCGGATTCACCAACAATCCCTAATATCTCTCCTTCGTTTAATTCAAAGCTGATTCCGTCAACGGCTGGGACGAACTTTTTCCCAGATTGAAACGACACTTTTAAATCCTTTATTTGAAGAATAGGTTTTTTACTCACATTTGCACCTACCTTATAATTTTTTTTTGAATTGAATAATAAAATGAAATATCATAATATAGTAAATTTTATAATTATTATGACATATATTACTTTATTGCTTCTTGCGTAATTTGTCAAATAAGTGAAATTTTTAACATAATTCACTCTATTTTTACTCTTTAGCCCATTAAAAACAAGATGTATTGAAATAAACGATTTTTTTGCTCCATAGATTTAAATTGTTTTTTGGGAAACTATGGTAGGATAAGAGTGTGAATAATATTTTAGAATTGGATTTGGGATGATAAACATGAGAAAACGCTTACTAATAGTTGGATGTATTTTACTTTTTAGTTTGATACTTTATTTTTCCATTCTACACATGAAGATAAGAGAGCATAGCCAATTAGAAACTTCTAATAATGGGGATTATCTGATCATTTTAGGGGCTCGTGTGAAGGGCACTGAACCATCGTTGGCACTGCAGTATCGAATTGAAGCCGCAGCGGAATATTTGAAGAAAAATCCAGAAACAATCGCGATTGCTTCTGGAGGAAAAGGGCCTGGTGAAGATATCAGCGAGGCAGCAGCAATTAAAAATAGCTTATTGGAAGCTGGGATCCATGCAGAGAGGATTCTCCTTGAGGATAAATCTACCGATACCGTCGAAAATATTAAATTTTCAAAAAAGCTACTTACTAATGACTTTGAAACAGGGTTACTTGTAACAAATGATTTTCATTTGTATCGTGCAAAATCCATAGCGAGGGATCAGGGACTTAAGGTTGAAGGTCTGCCAGCAGAAACTCCATTAGTTGCCGTTCCGAAATCCTATGCCCGGGAATATTTGGCGATTACGAAATATTATCTTGAGAAATTCATTAATAGTTTTTAGATAAAAAAATCACCCAGCTGGATGATTCCTGAGAACCCAGTTGGGTGATTTTTTTCTACTTTTTCATTCCTGTGTAAATATGAACGGCATCTCGTAAAAATTCTGCTGTACCTGGCTGCTCTTTGTCATAATACGCTGTAAATCTTTCATCATCCACATACATTTGCGCTAGACCTGCATGGGCCTCTTTGCTGTATTCACTCCAATAATAGGTGAGCCATTGCTTGTGTAAATCAACTGCTTTTTGTGCCAGTTCACCTGCGGGGTCACCAGTTTTAAATGCTTCGGCTAAGGTAAATTGGACTTGATCCGCAAGCGCTGTAACCTCGTCGTATTGTTCCTGCGTCATGTTCATCATTTTTGCATTTGACGCATTTACGGTTTCCTCACCATACTTTTCACGAATTTCTTTTCCGTATTTTTTCTCGTTATCCTCTATCAGCTTTTTCTTAAAGCCTTCAAACTTTTCTTTATTAGACATATTCATTCTCCCTTCTGTTACTGCTATGGTTTTTTCCACATTGGCAATTAATAAATTTAATTGCTCTCTCTTTTCGAGGAGTTTCTCGTGATGTTCACGCAGTGCCTGGGCACCATCGAAGGAAGGCGATGTGACGATATCCTTTATGCTTTCTAACCCAACACCTAGCTCTCTGTAGAAAAGGATTTGCTGTAAGCGATCCACCTCGGCCTGACCATAGATTCGATACCCCGATGAATTGATTCTTGCCGGCTTAAGAATTCCAATTTCATCATAATATCGTAAAGTTCTCGTGCTGACACCTGCGAGACTGGCTAACTTTTGTACTGTATATTCCATTCGATCACCTCCTCATAATCTAACGATACACCTTTACGCTACGTTAAGGTCAACATCTAGTTTGCCTATTTTTTAAAAATTAAAGACCTGCCACTGCAGGTGACAGGTCTTCGATAATTTTTCATTTAATTTCGGCCAAAGCTACTTCTTGGTAAGCTTTAAAGAAGGAGTCACAAAAACGATCCCATTCGTCTGCTGCCTCGATGGAAGCTTCATTCACTTCACCTAATACTGGTCTTTGCATTAGATCTTCAAGCTTCCCGGAGAAATTTTGTATCGTTTCTTTGGTGGCACCGCCTAGTACATTACTAACAAATTCTGACGGTGAATACCACTCTGACACTCTTTGAATATCACGATAAATCTGAGTTAACAGCAGACTACGAGGTCCCTCCCACTGTTCATTCACCACAACATCTCTGAAAATCCTCGGTAATGAAGAAAACTCCTCCATTACACCATGTCCGGCAAAAATTGATATGGCATCACGTAAGATTTCTGCCCCTTCGTTCGTTGCACAGATTTTTTGCAGTAACACTAACTCTCGAAGATTGAACAGTTGTTTCCGAATCTCTATAGGCTGGTCGGAGTGAATACCAGGATTAAGCGGTTTTTCTAATCGTAAGAAAAGATCATAAATTTTAAAGGCGCCGGCAGTTGTCCTTTGGGCGGCATTTTCAATTCCTTTTAGTTTGCTTGCTGATAACGGATAGTCTTTTACCTTCTTGCCAAACACAGTTCTGAATTCACCATACAAATTTGCTTCTCTGGATGCCCGGAGCATAAAAGCAGAACAGGCAATTCCAATTTCAAGACGAGATAGTGTAAGGACGATTCCTACTGCAACAGCAATTCCCTTATCCTTTGGTCCGATTGGATAGGCCAGCGCCCCATCATATTGGATTTCTCCTGTTGGTAATTCTGCTGTTCCTAGCTTCCACTTTATCCGATTAATTTGATAACTGTTTCGTTTTTCCTTCTCTTTATCGCCTGGAAGCCATGATGGCACGATAAAGGTTGAAACTTTATTTGAGCCCGATATTTTAGCGGTTACAACAGAATAATCCGCATGGGCTGCCGAACAGAAAAACTTATTTCCGTATAAACGATAGTACTTACCGTCTGGAACCGCTTCCAATATATTTGCCGGAAGATCGGATCCTCCTTGAATTTCGGACATAAATTGAGCTCCGATGGCAAACTCTCCGTTTATTCCTTCTTTAGTATGTATTAAAATATCTTGAAGTTCAGGAATTTCTAAATTCGGAAATTGATCAAGCAAAGCTATTAGCCCATGGGTGCAGGTCAATGGGCAGGTAACACCGCCTTCACCAATTTGATGAGTTAACATTCGTTTCACAAAGCTTTCCCAAGGGGGCATCTTACTCGAAAACAGCCCTTCACCGAAGACTTCACCTTCTAATTGATGGACTTCCATTGGGCGAACGATCCGATCAATTCGATGGTTAAACGCATCGTAATGAAGCATATACGGTCGGACCTCAGGCCTGGCTATTCGTTCAGCCAGCTGATTCCATTTTGATGAAACCGTCGGTGAAAAAGCGAGGATTTTTTCATGCACCTGTTCATAATCTGAACCAGTAAATTTCTTCACTGCGTTCTGTAAAAACGGGTCATCACGATACCAATCAAGATTCTCACGCCTCGAAACAAACTCATCAAAACTATAAGAATTCTTTCCTCTCGTCTCTGTCTCCTGGGAAGCTAAACTCATCAACACTCACTCCTTCTTAATTTAAATAAACATAATATTCAGTCTAATTATATCATGCCGAGAACGCAAAAAAGAAACAGAAACCAAACTCCTTCTGTTTCTTTTTACCCTTCAAAGTGTCCATCTGGGGTGGACAGTGTCCACGAGCGGTGCCTGTCACCACTTTATCGATACCTATTTACTTAAACCATCCCTTTTCTTTCGATTGGGTGATGGCTTCGATGCGGTTTTTAACGTCTAGTTTGTCGAGGATGGTTGAGATGTAGTTGCGTACGGTTCCGGTTTTGATGCTGAGTTGGTCAGCGATTTCTTGGGTGTTTTTTCCGTTCGCGACGAGTTCTAGTACTTCTTTTTCCCGATCGGTAAGGGGATTTTCTTCACCATAGACATCGTCCATTAGTTCCGGAGCATAGATTCGTTTTCCCTCCATGACACTGCGAATAGAGCTTGCTAGTTCTTCGCTAGGACTGTCCTTTAATAAATATCCCCTAACCCCTGCTTTTAGAGCCCGTTGAAAATATCCTGTTCGAGCGAATGTAGTTAAAATAATGACTTTGCATGCCTGCCCTCTTATCTCTTCTGCTGCCTCAAGACCTGTTTTTCCAGGCATTTCAATATCCATGATGCAAACATCAGGCTTCAACTTTCGGACCAATTCAACTGCTTCGTCCCCATTCGATGCCTTGCCAACTACTTCCATATCGTCTTCCAAATTCAGCAGTGAACCGAAGGCTCCTAAAAGCATTTGCTGATCCTCGGCAATTACAATTTTTATCATTTATTCTCCCTCCCTATCCTCAGGTTTTACGTCATTTGGTACTTTAATCACTAAGGTTGTTCCTTCTTTTGTTAATAGTTCCAAGCTGCCATTAATGAATTCTAACCGTTCTTTCATTCCTAATAGCCCGCTGCCTTTCGATTCAGCATTATCACTGCTTTTAAAAACTCCATCATCATGAATTCTCATCACAATTTCTTTCCATGATTGTTCAATGGATACGGAACAAGCGCTTGCCCCGCTGTGTTTGACCACATTGTTCACAGCCTCTTTCAAACACATGCTGAGAATATTCTCTGTTAACAATGATACCTTTTTAATGGAAACATCTTGGTCACCATTAAATTCTATCTCTGCCGCCTTTAGAATTTGCTTTACCCGGACAATTTCATCCTTCAAGCGGATTCCTCTCATAGAAGATACCATTTTTCTTACTTCACTTAATGCCGTTCTTGCCGTTTGCTGCACATCCTTTAATTCATTGCGAGCTTGCTCAGGATCCTTGGTGATTAATCTTCTTGCCAAATCGCTCTTAAGTCCAATTAACGAAAGTTTTTGTCCTAAAGTATCATGCAGGTCACGAGCAATTCGCTGCCTCTCTTCTAGTTTCACTAATTCCGAAATCCGCTTATTTGCATCCTCTAGTTTTTCTTCCAACTGCCCCATCTCTTTCCGATTATGAATACTAAATGGAAGCAGAATAACACTTATCCAAATGATAATAACGAAGGGTAATTGCTTTAGGAAAAACTCATCCTGCTGGACAATACTAAAATTGATTGATGCAGAGGTACTGATTAAATGGATAAAATATAGCGTCAAAAATGTCATACGCTCTTTAATATTTCCAATAAAATAAGAAAGGAAAAAGGAGAAATACACATAGCTATATAGACTGGTAGAAGTAATC
Organism: Neobacillus sp. K501; assembly: GCF_053749995.1. Lineage (NCBI taxonomy): Bacteria > Bacillati > Bacillota > Bacilli > Caryophanales > Bacillaceae > Neobacillus > Neobacillus sp. K501. The sequence goes on from NZ_JBSLYA010000007.1 coordinate 53,266, forward strand.
GATATCCCAATAAGGATAAATGTCCATAAATAAACCAGCCATCCTTTAGAAATAAAGGCAATTCGATAGAAAATAAAAAACAGAACCGTAAGGATAATTCCTACAACAATTTTAATCGGAGAAGATTGTTGGAAAATAAAATAAAACGGCAATATGGATAAAATCGTCCAAATATAAGGAGAAATTCCGCTGTTCTTTTGAAATGTTAAATACCTTTTTATCACAGTTAAAACCTCATTAATTCTTAGAATACCTATCTATAAACAATAGTAACACATTTCCCATTTTTCCTTTAAAAGAATAGCCCCAAATTGGATTGGGGCTGAGATGATATTTATGCTTTTTCCGGTCGAAGTACTTTATTATTCTTGACTTGTACTTTTAGCTCTCTAAAGCTAACAAATTTTTTCGCATTTTCATCCCAAAGGCGGAATTTTAAAGAACTTAAACTTGTTGCCAAAGTGATTGTCGGTACATTTTGTAATGGTGGCGTACTGTTATGGACCTCTTCAAGCTTATAATTTGGGACTCTTGGACTTAAGTGATGAACATGGTGGTAGCCAATATTCCCAGTCAGCCATTGGAGAAGCCTTGGAAGTTTATAAAAAGAACTTCCCTCTACTGCCGCTTTCACATACTCCCAGTTTACGTCTTCTTCAAAGTAAGAATCTTCAAAGGTATGCTGGACGTAAAATAGCCAAATTCCCAATGAACCTGAGATTAGAAAGATTGGAGCTTGAACTAATAGAAACGACTCCCAACCAAGCGTCCAGCAAAATAAGCTGACTAATGCCACGATAAAAAGATTTGTAAGGTACGTATTCATCCGTTCCTTTTTACGTGCCCCTTTTCGATTAAAGCGATTCTTTAATAAAAACTGATAGATTGGACCTAACCCGAACATAACGAACGGATTCCGATATAGTCGATACTGCAGCTTCCCCCAAAACGATAACGCCATGTATTCTTCGACAGTTAAAACCCATATGTCGCCAACACCACGTTTATCAAGATTACTACTTGTAGCGTGGTGAACATTATGTTCATGCTGCCATTGACTATATGGAAAAAGTGTTAAGACGCCGGTAATCATTCCAAGTATTTTATTTGCCTGCCGATTCTTAAAGAAGGAATGATGACAACAATCATGAAAAATAATGAATATTCGCACCAAAAATCCTGCCGCAACTATCGAGATTGCAAGTGTCAACAAATAGGATACTGACAGACTTTGATAAGCAAGAAACCAAAGGACAAAGAATGGTACCATTGTATTAACTAATTGCCATACACTGGCTTTTGTCGTTGAGTTTTCATAAGGAGCAACTAGATTTCGCAACTGTTTTTGTTTTTGTTCCATCATCGCATTTATTCCCTTCCTAATTTTAGTAATTTTAGTATAGCTGAATGAACCTCATGTTTGCAGACACACATGTCATGCCTAATACATGATAAATGTCATGTTCCGCTAAAAAATATCGAAGGAGGAGAAGCTCCAGCTGAGCTTCCTCCTCCTCTTTGTTTTCCTCATATGTAATGATCTCCGTTGATAGTATGCACATTTTCCTTATCATTAGTCATTGTTTGTCCTATTTTCAGCATACATTTATAGCAAAGGAGGAGATAAATCATGAATACTTCGCTTTCTGTCATTAGCTTCATTCGCTACGCTGTCGCGTACGTTTTCATTACTTCTGGTGCGTTAAAATTAATCAGTGAAGACCTAGCTAATACCTTTGTCCGATTAGGATTACCTTATCCATCTATCATGCTGCATGTAGTTGCATTTTTAGAAATTATTTGTGGAATCTTGATCCTAACGAATCGTAATGTGAAAAATGCTGTTATTCCCTTAATAGGGATTATGATTGCCGCTCTTCTATTAACAAAGTTCCCCTTGATAAACACAGGAATAATACAATTTGCTTTCCATGCTCGATTAGATATCGTCATGCTTGTCCTATTAGGTATTTTATATACTAGATCCACTTGAATGTTGCAGACCTCCTGATTTTTCTTTTATGATGGGAAGAGAAATTAGATAGGGAGGAGAATGAAATGACAATTAAAGAAAAGGTAAAACAACTCCCCTCTACCCCCGGAGTCTATTTAATGAAAGATTCACAGGAAACGATTATTTATGTTGGAAAAGCAAAAAACCTAAAGCGCAGGGTGCAATCCTACTTTCAAAAATCAAAAGCACATCCGCAAAAAATAAAGAAAATGGTTAGCAACATTAAAGATTTTGATTTTATTCTTACTGATACAGAATTTGAAGCATTTATGCTTGAATGTAAATTGATTAAGGAGCATAAACCTTTATTTAATAAGAAAATGAAAAGTTCAAATTCGTATGTTTATATAGTGGTTCATTTGGACCGAGAACTCCATCAAATAGAAGTCACTAACAACCCCATCCGTAGAGAGGGGAAATTATATTTTGGTCCCTTTATAAGCAGACACACAGTGGACAAAGCAATCGTTTCGTTAAAAGAAAACTTTAAAATTCTTTGCAGTAACCCCTCGAAAAAGGGCACAGCCTGTTTAAATCATTCCTTAGGTCTATGTATGGGTATGTGTTTAGGCGGTCCTATTAAACACAAGCATAACAAAATAATCCAAAATATCATCTCGTTACTTTCTGGTCAGGACTTGGGTATGCTCAATGAATTGGAACAAAAAATGGATTTTGCGGCGGAGCAATTTGATTTTGAAACAGCTGCAAAGTATAGAGATTATATAAGTGCAATTAATTTTCTTATAAACAAAGAAAAAGTCATTGACTTTACGGAAGAAAATAATAATATAGCCGTGATTGAATTTTTAAATGAAAGCACATTTAAGCTGTTCCTTATTAAGCGGAATAAAATTCTATTCAGTGATAAGTATGTCTTACATCCGTCAAATATTGAACATCTTGCGGCAAACATGACCTACTTTGATCAATCTACTGTAAATCCACCTGTAAGCAGAGACGAAATTGATGAAGCTCAAATTATCTATAGCTATTTAAACAGTAGTCACTGTGAATTTATGAAGATTCCAAACAAATGGTTACAAGAAAGCGATATGAGCAGCTTAAGAAATGCTCTAACCTCATTATTATCCCTCAATTTTAAAAGCCCTCAATTGTCTCCATGACACCGAGGGCTTTAATCCTTTAATACGAATTTTCGTATATTAAAAATCTCTCATTCACATTTTGTTCGTACATACCATGAAGTTTAATCTCTCGCTTAAGTGTAAAAGGAGTTTGATTCTCCAGGAAAAAGATATAATCCTCTGATGGATAATACAAGATTATTTCAATATCACGTTCGAATTGTTCTACAGAGCCTAAAATATTTATTATGATTTTCATAAAGATCTGGATGGAGAATGGATTAAAAAAATAGAATCGATTATCCTCTGGCTGAATCTCATATTCTTCTGCTTTACAATGAAGAAAGTGAATTTTATCCTTTCTTTTCCTATGCTTCTCCAAAAAACGTTTTTTGTTTTCTAGTGCATCCTGAAAAAAGCTTTCATTCATTTCAATCCCCATTACGGTCATATGAAACCTATGATGAAGGAAGAAGTTTAACCTCCCTTTACCACAGCCAAAGTCAACAATCTGATCACTTTGTTGTAATTCATAATCGGCGAATAGCCTTTCCAATGCACTATAGGGCGTAGGCTCATAACGATGATAATGCAAAGACTCACTAAATCCTTTTTGAACTCCCACTGTTTTAATATTTAAGAGTGCATCATAATATTGGTCATTCATTTTTCACACCTACTCAGCATACTAAAAGCTGTCCAGCGAAGGACAGCTTTTTCTCATTATGAAAAAATACTTTTGATGCTATCAAACAAATTTTTAAAGAAATCTGAAACAGCTTGAAGGAATCCCTTATCTCCGACTGCTTCTTCAATTCGTTGTTGGATATCTTGGGATAGATTCTCAAGTTGAGATTTAACATTATCAAAATTGATATTTAAGTCTCTCATTTTTTCAAACAGGTCAATCAGTAGCTGACGATCTTCCGCACTTAAGTTAATTCCTAATGCTTTGAGCTTATCATCGATGATTTTTTCTATTTCTTCTTTTGTCGCTGGATTTTGTTCTGCGATTTCTTTTTTAATTTCTGTCAACAGTTCACTTACTTTATCTTGATCCAATCCTTCTTTTTTAGCAAGGTCAGTCGCTAGGTCCAATTCTTGATTGGCAACTTCTGTTCGATCTTTATCAAGTCCAGCTCCTTCACCTGCATCATACGCTTTATAAATCCCAACAAGGGCAGAATGTCCGCTGACTTTTACAGGAGATGCTACATCCACTACCGCATCCTCTATACCTGCCGTTAATAAAGCATTGGCATACATTTCATCGGTAACCTCAGTGATATTTTCAGGCGTTACCTGATTAATCTTAAGCCCCTCACCCGAGTCTTTTCTGGTGATTTTAGCTGAGGAGTACATATTCGAGTGCCTGTCACCTTTAATATAGGTGACTAAGTCTTCTCCCGTAACCGTTATTTCCTTTACCTTGCTCGTGTCTGTTACTTCTAAGAGCTTTCTTACTTCTTCATTTTGCGCTGGAGATAATGCTTCCCCATAAACGACAATTGGCAGGCCAAATTTTTCATTTATACTTTCTTCATCATTTCCGTTGGAGGCAAAAACCATGCTAGAACTACTTAGTAATAAAATCAATGCTAATAAACCTGTCTTAAAAAAACGTTTAAAACTCATAAGTGACTCTCCTTGTTTAGAAAAATAATGATTCCACTCTTATTATAGACGTTTTTTACAATAATGGAGTTTCAAAAATTTTTTCTATATAAAAAAGCCGCGGGAATCCCTCAGCTTTCATGATCTTTTAGCTCATCTATTAATTGTTTTGTCCTTTTTGCATTTCCCTCGGCAAAGTTTTCGAGACGCTCTTTTAGTTCATCATCATCATGTACACGTTCTGCAGTAATGAGATAGGTGCGCATTAAATCCTCTTCTATTTCAATGGAGTGTTTAAGGACTTCCTCAAGTTTTTCCTTTTCCTCATTTTTGCTGTTAAACATTTTCAAATCCCCCTTTCCACTTTTATCATTCTCTTTTTATTTTCATGATATCCATTCAGTAACCAAGGGATATATTTATTTCTCATGGAAAAAGTAATGTTATAAATCATGAATGGAGGTTGTCAGTTGATTAATCAAAATACCAGTAATAGTATCATTTTCACGCCTTTAAACACAGGTAATCCTCAAAACGAATCGAATGTAAAATTAAATGAGGATCAATACGAGGTTTATGTTAATGAGAATTTTGTTGGTCATAAAACTCTAAAAACCCAGGGAGAAAACATTACTGACATTGATTCCTTTTTACGAAACCAAGGAATTAATACTTTTTCAACTTCATTAGATGGTGATCACTATAATATTCAAACGAGCGATAATGCCAATAAAATCATGGATGCGTTAACTGTTTACTTTCATAATCGCTAAACCGCATTAGAACAACACCCTAGTTCAGCCACTTTCGCAATTACTAGGGTGTTTTTTACGTATTCATCTAATCTATTTAACATAAACCTTCCATTATTGGCAATACTATGTGCATCCACTGAAGGAGAAAAACTATGTTTAATTTATTTAAGAGTAAAAATAATGATAAGGAAAGTTTAGATAAGATATTAAATAAATCTTATGACTATAAATGCCTGGAGTTTTTTAACAACAAAACAAAGGTCCGTTTTTCATTAACTTTTGTATCCACACTTGTGAATGAAAATACTCTCCAAGAAAGCATTCTCCCCTATTTATTGGAAGAGGAATTTAGACATTTAGAAGATATTAAGGAAATTGTCCCGCTTGCAGATGTAAGTATTTCAGAGGATATGGCCGAAATCGAGAAAAAGCTCTTCAATGGATATATCTTATTAAAGATAAGTGGTAAAGAAAATCAGTTTTGCTTTTTCGGAGCAAAGAAGGAAATAGGGCGAAATGTTAGTCTCCCCGAAGTAGAATTCAGTGTCATTGGACCTAAGGAAGCATTTGTTGAATCACTTGATCAAAATTTAAATTTAATAAGAAAAAGAATTCCAGTTAAGGAACTTGTTATCGAGGAACTAATCGTCGGATCTCTCTCAAGATCAAAAGTAGCCATTTTGTATATAGACGGCATTACGAATCAAGAGAATGTAAATACCGTTAGGCAGAGACTTAAGGATATTGAATTTGATGAAATTACCGACAGCTCCTATATCGTCCAAATAATTTCAGATAATCATAATTCACCATTTCCACAACTTCTTGATACGGAAAGACCAGACCGAATAGCCGCTATCCTGACTGAAGGAAAAGTCGCAATCCTAGTCGATGGTTCACCACATGCTTTAATAACACCAACGACACTCGTAGAATTTTTTAGTTCATTTGAAGATTATTATATCAACTGGATTACAGCTTCTTTTTTTCGTTTAGTACGACTGTTTGCTGTCATGTTTTCTGTCTTAGTTACACCTGTTTATGTAGCCACTCTAAGCTATCATTATGAGTTAATTCCTCAAGACTTATTAGGTACATTGGTCGCCTCAAGAAGAGCGATTCCCTTTCCTCCTATCTTGGAGGCACTATTCCTTGAACTGACCATTGAACTTTTAAGAGAAGCCGGCGCCAGGCTGCCAACTAAGGTTGGCCAAACAATCGGTATCGTAGGAGGAATTGTTATCGGAACCGCGAGCGTTGAGGCAGGTCTAACAAGTAATATTTTATTAATTTTCGTTGCTTTAGCAGCCCTTGCTTCCTTTACAACACCTGTTTACAGAATAGGTAATACCATTCGGTTGCTCAGGTTTCCCTTTTTATTTTTTGCAGAATTGTGGGGGTTATTAGGGATCGTGATCTCCTTTTGTTTCTTACTAGGCCATCTTCTTCGTCTTACTTCTCTTGGAAGACCCTACCTTGAACCATTGTACCCTCCAAGGAGACAAGATTTAAAGGATGCTTTTATTCGGTTGTCATTTGATAAACAAAGAAAACGGCCATTTCTATTACAAACAGAGCAGCCCTACCGCTTCCCAGCTAAAACAAAAAAGGATAAGAAAGATATAGAAGAATAGAGGTAACAGATTATGAACTCCATGGTCCCAGAGAACAAAAAAATATCACCTTTTCTCCTATTTTTTCTTATCCACGACATGCAGGCCGGTGTGGGTCTCCTTGGTTTTCAAAGAATTATTGCAAAGTCTGCCGGTTATGATGCATGGATATCCATTCTGATCACAGCTTTAGTCATTCATATTCTAATGTGGATGATGTTTAAAATGCTTCATATTGCAAATGGTGATATGGTATCCATTCATACATTTATCCTTGGAAAAAAAGTTGGAAAGATGATTTGTTCCATTTTTATCTTATACTTCATGTTATTAACCATAACGGTCCTGCGAAATTATATTGAGATTGTTCAAGTATGGATGTTTCAAGAATTAAACACCTTTTGGTTTGCGGTAGTACTCCTAATCCTATCTATCTATATTGTAAGTGGCGGCTTTCGATCGATAACCGGGATTGCTTATTTTTCAGTGATTTTACCATTCTATATATTTGTATTGTTCTTTATCATTTTTCCATTTTCAGACTTTACCAATTTACTTCCGATTCTTGATCACTCACCAAAAGAACTGCTACTTGGCAGCCGTGATATGACATTGACGATCTTAGGATTTGAAACGATATTATTCTTTTATCCATTTATTCAAAGACCAGAAAAGGCAAAAAAATGGGCACATTTGGGAGTTTTATATACCACATTAATCTGCTTATACTTAGCCATCGTCACCTTCGCCTATTTTTCAGAGGGTCAATTGCAAAAAAACGTATGGCCCACCTTAACCATGTGGAAAATAATTAAATTACCCTTTGTTGAACGTTTTGAATACATCGGAATTGCAAACTGGTGTTTAATTATTTTACCAAATTTATGTATGTGTTTATGGTGTGCCAGCCGTCTTGGCAAGGTGATTTTTTCGATACGACAAAGGTCATCAGTTTGGGGGATTGGATTTCTGTGTTTAGTTATAACTAGTTTTATTTCAACCAGGGATCAGATTAACTTTCTAACAGATATAACAGCAAAGATAGGGCTCTATTTTAACTTAATTTACATTCCTTTATTATTTGTAGGGACGCTCATAGCAAAGAAGGTGAGAACGCGTGAACAGGATTCTTAAAATAATTTGCTGTATTTTTCTAATCGGCATCTCAATCGGATGTGTTAGGAAAGAGGTACTTGATGATATTAATCTAATTGAAGGAATCGGCTTTGACAGCGCTGAAAAAGGTTATATTATGGGTACAGTCTTAGTTCCTGTCTATCTGCCGGATCAGGCACCTAAAAACAATACCTTCTCCGCAAAAGCCAAGATAAAAAAGGATATTCTCCAAGATATTCAAAGGCAAGCAGCCGACCCGATTGTTACAGGGAGTCTTGAGATTGTGCTATTTAGTAAGAGTTTAGCAGAGAAGGATGGTATTCTCGCATTAATCGATGCCTTTCAAAGGGATCCCGGTGTTGGCTCAGGCCTCAATATAGCCGTCGTCGATGGCGAAGCACATGATCTACTTAAAGGTCAGTACGGGATTCGAGGGAATGCAACCTATATTTCAAAATTACTGGAGCATAATATGAAGGCAGATGATCTCCCGAAATCAAATCTTCAGTTATTTCTTTCGGATTTTTATCAAAAAGGAGAATCACCTTATATTCCACAACTTAAAAAAATTGCTTCTAACAAATTGGAAATAAACGGATTATCTCTTTTTAATCAAGGGAAAATGGTTGATTTCATTCCCGCAGAGAAAATGTTTTTTTTCAAACTACTCGTCGACAAATACAGTCAAGGGATGCACGAAGTAAAAATTGACAGTGGGAAAGCATCGATTAGGAGTATTCGATCCAGCCACAATTTCGAACTAACAAAAAGAGATCCGTATGAAATCACAATCCATTTAAAAATAAATGGAATTATTGAAGAATTTACTGGCCAGGACATTACCCCGAAGGTGGTTCGTCAATTAGCAAAACAATTTGAAGAAGATACGAGTAAGGAAGGCTTAAAATTAATACAAAGATTTAGAGATAAGAGTATCGACCCAGTTGGGCTCGGGCACTTTATTAAAACACAAACTAGAAATTTTGATTATCAAAATTGGAAAGAAAATCAATATCAAAAACTTGTCGTAAAAATAAAACCAGAAATAAAAATTACTGAATCAGGTGTCATTCAATAGGATCTCATTCCAGCACAAAGAAGGCAACATCACTACTAAAATAGTGAGATTGCCTTCTTTGTTTATTATTAAATTGCATGAATAAAGCTATAAGCTTCCTCCAGGGTATTTACAAAGGTCCCTTTGAAATTAATTTCTTTTACACATGCATCCACCTGAACTTTTGATTCAAAAGAGGTTGGATTGATTATCACAATTTTTTTAAAATTTGCCGCAGAATAAAGCCGTAAAACAAATTTCAAATCACCTAGAAGATGATGATCCACTGCTTCTTGCCCATTCCCATCAACAATTAATGTATACCGAGGTGGATCAATTGTATTAACAGCTGTTTGAAACTCACTCATGTATCCCAGTGCATCTTCCTCATTAAAAGTACCACTAACTTTTACATACAAAATGTTATTTTCTTTATCTATCCGAATGACATACATTTTCCCCAAGGTCATTATCCTCCAAAAGTCACCCTACTTTAGAACTACATCACTATCAAATATCATACTACATATTTAAATAATTTCCACGAAAATTATTAACTGATCAAAACGATAGATTATTCAAACAAATAGGGAGGAATCTCTCTTTAGGAGAGACTTTGATAAACAACCACTCTATTTTTACCATCGGCTTTTGCTTTGTATAAAGCTAAATCAGATTGCTTAAGTAACTCTTGCACATAATCACCTTGTTTTGGAAGGATTGTCGAGATGCCAACGCTGATTGTTACTACCGGCATAACCTTAGAGTTTTCATGAGGAATAGCTATTGCTTGAATAGACTTTCTTAAGGAATCCGCCACTTTAAATGCACCATACTGAGAGGTTTCAGGTAAGAGCACGACAAATTCTTCCCCACCATAACGGGCGATGATCCCAGATTGTTGCATTAAAATGGACTGTCCTGTCTTAGCTACCATCTTTAAACATTCGTCTCCTTGTTGGTGCCCATATGTATCGTTGTATTTTTTAAAATAATCAATATCAAATAAGATCAAGGAAATGGGTGTGGAATTTTCTACTGCCTGAGTCCATTCTTTTTCTACTGTTTGGTCAAAATAACGACGATTAGGAATTTGTGTAAGGCTATCGTAGTTCGAGAGATTTTCTAATAAACGATTCTTTTCTTTCAATTCCTCTTGAAACTTTTTTCGTTCCGTGATATCTCTTGAAATACAAATGATTTCATCACGTTTTTCTTTTGTTTCCCTCATTTTTTTAATAGCCGTTTCAAGCCAAATGTAATTTCCACTTTTTTGTTTCATCCTATACCTTACAGTTAATTCATTTGATGAACGAATCACATCAAAAAATGCATTTTGAACCGATGGAAAATCATCTGGATGGATAAGTAGATTTGGAAATTTCCCCACTAACTCCTCTGCTTCGTATTGTAGTATGCTTTTGCAAGAAGGTGATAGGTAAAGGTACTTTCCCCAAAAAGAATGGATGGAAATTAAGTCTGTAGAGTTTTCAGCGATTTCCCGAAATCGGGCAAGATATCGGCTATTTTCATTTAATCTTTTTATGAAATCAACCACAAAATAAGTAAAAAATCCAGCTATTAACGAGATTGGCCAATAATAAACAAATACAATGATTGCATCCTTAGAATCGTTTACTAAAAGATAGATGAATAGGGATAGAAAAGCCACACCAAAAGCATTCATATAAACTTGTTTTTGTAAATTTGATATTTTCTTACTGGCAATGTATGTATAAACGAGACCAATGATTATGCAAAGGATAGCACCTATCATGGACGTAGTACTAATACCGTAAATGGTTAAGCGGCCAATACCAATAATCACAGCAGATAGAAGGGCAGATACACTCCCACCATAAAGTGCTGCAAGAAGAATGGCTAAATACCGTAAATCCACTATCACATCATTACTTACGCGAATGGCATTGGCTAATAATAAAACACCTAAAAGCCCTGATATTACTCCAATCCAATATTTACTTTTAAGAGTTAATATCTGCTTTTGCGATTTATTATCAAAGTATATTCCCCCAATAACTAAAAATACTGTTGTAAGTGTAAGATTATTCAAAAGTTCAATAAACATGATGTATATTATCCCCTCATCCAAAAGTATCCTTCTCTACTATAGAGAGCATACAAACCCATAATGATTATTTTATCCAATTTTACTGAATATATATTTTGAATTTTTCAATCCAGAAATAAACGAAGGCATATCTAGAAAAACAATGCTTGAAATAGGATTAAGAAAAGGTTTAGAACAAGGAGAATTTACTATTCTTTATCAACCGCAAATCGATATAAAGAAAGGCAGATTAATTGGGATAGAAACCCTCAATTGAGAGAGTTTATGAATATACAAAAATTAATAAATGTTTCCAGTAAAAATATTATTAAAAGAAACACCCCCACTTAACAGTATATAAGTGGGGATTCTTTATATAGAAATTAAACTGTCATTTTCCAGCTTGATAATGTTAACCAGTTTTCTTTTGCCTTATAATCAGGCATTATTTTTCCAACAAGCCGCCAAAAGGAGCGATCGTGATTCAAATGAACCATATGGCACATTTCGTGAACTACTACATAGTCAATGACCTCACGTGGTGCCATTGCCAGTCTCCAATTAAACGTTAGCTGTTGTTTTGAGTCACAGGTTCCCCATGTCGTTTTGCTATCCGAGATCCTAATAGAACGTGGCTTTGTTTTGAAATTCCTTTGATAGGAGGAGATGCTCTTCTCCACTAAAGCCTTACACCGCTGATAATAAAATCGTTTTAAGGCTTGTTTGATTTTCTCATCATCCATTTGTTTCACAAAAATATAAAGTCTTTCTTCTTCAAACACGACATGATCCTGTTCAAGAGTTTTGTCATGAATAATCTGTATCGGGTAGGCATTCCCTAAATAAAGAAAGTTCTCACCATGTTCATAGATCTTTTTTTGTGGACCGCGCGATCGATTCTGTATTTCTTGTAATTTTTCTTGAATAAGGTCCCATTTATCCTCCATTAACTGAATCACTCTCGTATCAGGTGTTCCTTTCGGAGCCTGGACTTCAATATTTCCATAGCTATCAATCGATATTCCAATGGAGGAACGGTTTTTGTACTTTATCTCAAAACGAATGGTTTTACCTGAATAGGTATGTATCATGGTTTATCCCCTGTATTTAATCGCTAATCCCTTTAAGAAGTTTCGCGCGAATTTATCGCCGCATTCTTTATAATTTTTATGACCCTCTTTTCTTAATAAAGCACCGAGCTCTCCTTTTGTTACGGTGATTCCTGCTTTGTCAAAAATATCGAGCATCTCCTCAGTTGTTAATGCCAGTGCAATCTTCACTTTTTTTAACAGGAGATTATTGATGTTTGTGCTTATCTTTGAGGTCTGTTCAGGCGTTTCAGGCTGTCCGGGTTTCGGCTCTTGTTTCCCTCTTTTATAAATAATAAGGCCGTTCAAAAAAGAATCGAACATACTGTTATTACATTTAATTTGCTCGTCCACTTCCTCATCCGTTTTTGCGAGAATCTTAACTACCTCTGGCACGGATACGTCCACACCGCCAAGCTTAAAAATCTCTGCCACTTCTTTATTTTTCAATTCCAGTGCATATCTTAATCGAATTAATATATCGTTATTTTCCATACTGAGTCCTCCGTTTTATAAAACTAGTGCCTGTCACCTTATAGTAACAGGCACTCTTATTATTATCTACATTTGTTCATTCTTAGCAACTTTTTCTACACGATTCCGTTTTTTAATCGGCGTGATTTCGAGGAAAAAGGCGCACCTTAAATTGGTACGCCTTCCTTCTTAAAATTCTTACATATTAATTTGCTACAGTATTTCTTCTTCTAACGAAGAATAGTATACTACCAACTAAAACAAATACAAATCCTGCAAGTAACAAGTTAAAGCTGTTTGTTGCTGTGTTCGGAAGCTCCGGATTTGCTTGAACTGGGACCTGAGTAGAATCTGGTTGAGCTTCAAATACACCATAGGTACTGAAGTGATCAGTATAGGCTGTTACTTCACCATTACTGTATTCTCCACCAATCACTTCCCATTTACTATCCTTTTCATTCCAATAATAAACTTTTACATTTTTAGGATTTTTAATTTGCTTTGGATCCACTTTGAAAGTAAGTTTAACTTTTTCATTGAACTTATGATACTCTTTACCATCTGCTTCAATTGTAAAGTCATAAACACCTAGAGAACCTTTTACTGCCATTTTCTTCACAATAATATCAACATTTTCTTCAAGTGGCAGGATAGAAGCAGGAATTTGTACATCAACATTTCCATTTCTTACTACGACTGAAGCACCCGCAGCTTTCAAATCTTGAATTTGTGCTTTTGTAAGTTCTACAGTTGCATTTGTTTTATTATCAACCGCTACAACTACGTTTGCTTTTTTCTCAAGATTCTTAAGTGCACTTTCACTAACTGAATATTTGTTACCTTTTTTAGTTACTACTGGTTTAACTTCTTTTGGTGTTTCAGGTTTAACTGGATCTTTACCTTGGCCTGGGTTTTCACCTTGGCCTGGGTTTTCACCTTGGCCTGGGTTTTCACCTGGTACTTGAGGTACTTCAGTAACGTCAATAATACGGCCTTCAACTTTTGTTGGAATTCCGTTGCTTCCTAGGCTTACTAAATGATCACGGAAGTTTTCCCAATCAGAAAGTCCTAAGTCAGTTACACGGCCCTCAGCATAAGCTTTAGCAAACATATCATAGCCGTCTCCACCTTTTGCAGTAAAGGCGTTTGTAGCAATTGTGTACTTCACTGTGTCTTGAACTTCTACATACTTACCAGCTTCATTTAAATAAGATACAGATACAATACGTTGTTTAGCTGGTTTCGTTTTGTCATATACCACTTTACCACCGGCAACGTGTAAGAATCCGCCATTTTCTAATGGATATTGACCTAAAGAAACTTCAAATGCTGCTTTTAGCTCAGCACCTGTTACTTCCATGGTTGCAAGTGTGTTATTAAACGGAAGTACTGTGATAACTTCACCAACTGTAATTGGTCCAGCTGGGATTGCAGCACGAATTCCTCCACCGTTTTGTAATGCCATAATGACATTTTTCTTCGTAAATGATCTTGCTTTCTTAAGCATTCCATCAGTAATTAAGTTTCCTAGAATTGTTTCATTTTTACGTACACTTGGTTTAGTATTATCGCCACTAGTACGTGGTGCTTCTAATGCATTTGTTGTTGATACACCAATTTCCTTATTAGAAACCTCATTCACTTTGTCTTGGTATGGTTTTAATACTTGAACTGCTTCAGGGTCTGCAGCAATTTTAGAATCAATTGCAATTAGTTTACCATTATGGCTGGTAACAACACCCTTTTCGTCAAACTCAACATTTACAACACCAAGGTTGCTGTTTGAGTTACCAGTTTGAACAATTACAGTAGGTGTTGTGTCCTTAGCAACAACTGTTGGTTTAGTTAATGCTGTATGGGTATGTCCACCAACGATTACGTCAATACCTTCTACGTGCTCAGCTAGTAATAAATCATTATCATAAGCAGCACTATCGTCATATCCAATATGAGTCAATGCAACGATGCGTTTCACGCCTTGAGCTTCTAGGGCAGCTACTGCCTTTTTAGCACTTTCGATATATTTTTTAAATGCGACAGAACCAACACTTGAAATATCTTTCGTTTCTTCAGTTGTTAAACCGAAGATACCAACTTTTTCACCATTAACTTCTTTAATGATTCCGTTGTAGATCTTACCATTTTCATATTCTGTTACAATGGAATCATTTTGTAAACCTGCAAACTTAGCATCTTGAGAGAAGTCAACGTTTGCACTCAAGAATGGGAATTTAGCTGCCTTAACAAAGTCAACCAACTTCTGATGTCCTTGTGCCGAAGATCCCAGGTCAAATTCATGGTTACCAAATGTCATGGCATCAAACTTCATTAAATTCATTAATTTTAAGTCTGCTTCACCTTGGAATTCATTGAAGAACAATGTCCCACTAAATGCATCTCCAGCGTGTAGCAGAAGTGATCCAGGAACTGTCCCTCTTAAGTCTTTAAGAGCTGTTACAGTTCTAGGCATATTTTCTAATGCAGCATGTGTATCATTCGTGTGAATGATTGATAAATCAGGGAAATCGATTTGTAATAATAATGGATCATGGTCAGATGCTCGTCCTTGTGCTTCAGTGAAGTTCGCATTGATATGAACCATGTCAATTTTTGTATTACCTACTAGATTGTTTGTAACCAATGCATGGTCTAATACTTGATTGTTTCCTCCGAAGAAGTAAGAGAAACGATCTTCTGTTGGAACCTGCTCAATCATGCTTGTTAACTCTTTGCCTTTTAGTGCTGTAAGAGCTGGTGTGAACTCAAAATCATTCATATCTCCAGCAACAATAACGTTAAGGTTAGGGTTCTTAGTAAGACCGTCTTTAATGAATTTATTGATTTCTGTTGCTAATTCTATACGTTGTTTTTCTGAGCTCAATACTGGAGGTTGATTTGCTCCCCATAGAGATTGGTCTCCACCTTTAGAGTTTAAGTGTGTTCCAATAACTACTAGACGTTGTCCTTGGAACTCAAACTCTGCAGCTAATGGCTTACGTGTACCAGAGAATTTCTCAGGATTAATGACACCTGGGTTCAATGTTAAGTTACCCGCCTCAGTCCAAGAGTTAGCTTTATTAGCTTCTCCTTTTGTGCCTTCAACTAGAGATACACGTTCTGGATTGTAGATATATCCAACACGAATATTACCGCCAGGTGCGCCGCCGCCTTTATTGTTTTCTGGGGTAACATCAGTCCATTTGTAAGTTGGACCGCCTGCTGCTTTAATGGCGCTAATTAAGCGATTATAGCTTTCGGTCGCATCCGCATTACCAGAATCTGTTTCACCATCATTATCCTGAACTTCTATAAGGGTAATGATGTCAGGAGTTTTCATATCATTTACAAATGATTTAGCGATTTTTTCTACCTTTTCATTAGGTGTATTCGTCGGATTATTTGAGAAGTTTTCAATATTATATGATGCTACTGTTAATTTTTCTTTGTCAAATTCAATAAACGTTTTTTCTGGTGTAATAGTTGACTTAATGAGATTAGGCAGTTTTGTCTTATCTGCTGCAATTTGGTAGCCTGTGCTTGCATATGTGACAACACCAATTACATCGCCATCAAACTTATCGCCAGTTCCGTAGGTATCTCCAGCGTTATCCAGCATAATTTTTTCTGGGTTATAATCATCTGCCGCAATATTTAAACCACCCATTTTGTTAAATGTGTTGTTTGTTGTACCTGGAACAACAAGTGGAATATCTTTTGAATATGGAGGTCCAACAACAACTGGTTTTGGTAATGAAACTCGCATATATTCAACAGATTCCCAGAAGTCTATTCCATCTTCTGCCGGTTCATACTTAGTCATATTGTCATTATCAATCACTTTAGTTGGAGGAATGATGTCTTTACCTACAACAAGTGGTGCTGGTAAAGTTACTTTTTCTGTTCCAACCTTTTTAACTGTAGTTGCAATAATTTTAGTTAAAGAAAGGTCTGCTCCACTACCGGTTTCAGTTACTTTTCCATCAACAGTTACCTTATCGCCTACGGTTACACCGTGACCGGATTTTGAAACCTCAACTGCTTCAGAAGTTGCAGGATCATTATCAAAAGTATCAACATCTTGAATAACAAAGCTGCTACTACCAAATACATGAGTTACAACACCTTCAATACCCGCAACAGATGCACCATTGTAATCAGATACATGGCTTTTACCTTGGATGTCATGGATTTTAACGCCTGTTGTATTTAGAATTTTATAAGTAAAGCTAAATACTTCACTTGTTTTTCCATCGTTAACAGCAACCGCTTTAATCGTTGTTTCGCCTTCTTTAGTTAATACAATTGGCTCAACATATTTAGCGCTTTCAATTGTTGGTATAGTACCGTCTACTGTGTAATAGATTTCTCCACCTGTGCCAGATTTCAATTCGATCTTAGCACCAGGAGCTACAACACCTTGCTCAGTAGTTGAATATACAGCGGGTTTGTTAACTAGGTCAAAACTATCTAGTCCAGTTGTTTTTAGATGAAAACCAGTATCATCAACAGAACCGATACCAGTTATATGAACCAGTTCGCCTACTTTGTAATATTTGATTAAATCATCATAAGTCGCGCCAGCACGATTATCTTGGATAACTTTAACTTTTTGACCGGTAGCTAAAGTTCCTTCAATAGTAGCAGTTCCGTAGCTATCCTTAGTCATTGAATCAATTGTTACTCTTTCAAGCTTTAACAACTCACCTTGTGTATCATTACCAATTACAGTAACTATCTGTGGTGCAGGTAGAGCATTCCCTCTAGAAACGACTGTAACATCTGTTGGTACAAGCTGAAGTTGTGACTTGTAGGTTGCTAATTTACCAGTTATTTTTACTTTATCACCTTTGGTTACGCTTGCAGTACTTCTATAAACAAACATACCGCCTGTATTATCCTGCAGGTATAACTCGTCTGCTCCAAAAAGACCTGAATTAGTTGTGGCAATACCTTCGATTGCTACATCTTCACCAACCGCTTTTGCACGTGCCTCACCAATATTTATTACTGGTACTTCTGGTGTAGGCTGTGCTGGAGTTTCTTCACCAATTGTGTGTTTGCCAAGATCTGTTGCGTTATTAATAGGAGTAGCTATTACTTTCCATTCAACAAGACGCTCAAATGCGTCAGTGATATTGGTATCACCTGTAGTAATAGTACCTTTTCTAATTAAATTGACATCAGCTAATACGTTTGCTATTGAACCAACTTGGCCAATTGAATCAACAACTACGTCTGTATCTTTCTTTCTAAGAACAACTTGGTCATTACCATTAAAATTAATAACTGTTTTGTCTAACTTATCTGCTTGGGCTTTGATTTCAGCATTTGCATCAGGATGAGCAAGTACATATACATCACCACTAGCAAGTTTGCTATCTAAATTCAAAGTGAAGCTAGCTGTTTTTGTGCCTTCTGTTGCAGTGCTAGAATTGTTGTAAAGTTCAAGTTTATAGCCAGTAAGATCAATTTCTTGACCAGTACCATTATAAAGCTCAATCGCTTTATTAAAGCTATTACCTTCAATATACTCAGAAATAATCAAATCTTTAGCCACTAAAGCGCTTTCAGCCTGGGCATTAATATTACCAACAGGTGACAATAAACTTAAGAGCAAAGCAGAAGTGGTGACTATACTAAAACTCTTTTTATGCTTTCTTTTCATGTTTCTCCTCCTTTTAGACTTCATAAAAATCTCATTAGTTGTATTACTGTAATTTCAGCACAGGAAATTACAACTTTTAGGGGAATTTGCTGTTTGAACGTTTTATGACAGATGACAAAATTCATACACCCTGATCGGTACATATGATTCGACAATAAACTGCATTATTCTAAAAGACTTCTCTAAATCTATAAGTCTAGGTATATTTGATTAAGTCACTTCCTTTTTGGAATAAGTAGTGATATGTAGCGTTGTATCAATAAAAGAGCCAGCAAACTCGTCCCAAGCAACATTATATAACTGTATTATTCTACTAACAAGCTAATATTTATTTCATTAAAAAAATTGTCGATTTTGTCAATAGACCAAAAAGCCTATTTTTTTAGTAAATGAATAATAATAATTAATAGCATTTCGACAAAATACAAGGTTTTTCTTTCAATTTCTTGTTTCTCAAAGCGGAGAAAAGAAAAAAACGCAAAATCGCAATTGTTATTCTAATATAATAAAAATAGCCCCATCCGATTGGATAGAGCTTCATCAATTTATTTTAATGCAATCATCGCGACAGCTTCAACATGTGCTGTCTGAGGAAACATGTCCACTGGCTGAATGTATTTGACTTCGAATTTAGAACTTAAGGTTTGTATGTCTTTTGCTAATGTTGATGGGTTACAGGAAACGTAAATCAGTTTTTCTGGCTTTACTTGCAAAATGGTTTGTAGAAGCTGCTGATCAAGCCCTGTTCTTGGTGGATCAACTACAATAACATCTGGCTTCCAGCCTTTTTTTACCCATTTTGGCAGGATCTCCTCTGCCTTACCAGGTACATATTTCGTATTGGTGAATCCATGACGCTTTGCATTTTTCTTGGCATCGTCAATTGATTCTGGGATTACATCCATCCCGCGAACTTCAGCAGCCTGGTCTGCCAGCCAAAGTCCAATTGTCCCAACCCCACAATAGGCATCGACGATTTTCTCTGATCCAGTTAGAGCTGCTGCTTTTTTGACCTCATTATACAGCTTAACGGTTTGAATCGGATTTAGCTGAAAAAAAGTACGGGCCGACAATTCAAATTGCAAATCCCCTAATGTTTCCTGAATAAATTCTTCCCCAGCAAGCGATACTGTTTCTTCTCCAAAAATCAGCGACGTTTTTTGGCCATTGATATTTTGCATAATCGATTTCACATTAGGCAATCGTTTTTGAATTTCGCTAATGATCTGATCGCTTTTCGGCAAGTCTTTTTGAGCAGTAATTAACACGACTTGCATTTCTCCTGATTGTACGCCAACACGAGTTACAATCGTACGAACAATGCCTTTGCGGCTTTTTTCATTATAAATGGGAATATTTAAACTCTCGAGAATTCCTTTTACCGTATTAACTGCTTCTGTTGTTTGCGAGTGCTGAACAGCACAATGTTCAATGTTAATCAACTGGTGAGAGTTTAACTCATATAATCCCGCGAGGACCTGACCATCCTTCGCTTTTACTTGAAAGCTGCTCTTATTGCGGTAACCCCACGGGTCTTCCATGCCAATTGTTTCACGAATATCTAATTTCTCGATATCTAACTTTGTATGTCGTTCTAGAGATTGGATAACGATATCACGTTTTTCTTTTAATTGCTGCTCATATTTTAGATGCTGAAGCTGGCATCCGCCACATTGCTCATACACGGGACAAGGCGGCTGAACACGGTGTGGTGATTTAATTCTGATCTTTTTAATTTTCGCTTCAGCAAATTTTGGGTTAATTTTGGTTGCTTCAACCACGACCTCTTCACCAGGAAGAGCGCCCGGGACAAATACGACCTGCTTTTTAAAATAACCGACACCTTCTCCGTTAATCCCTAGTCTTTTAATCGTTAACGGGAATGTCTGGTTTAATTTGATTTTAACAGCTTGCTCCGTTTTCATTTCGTTCACTCCAAATTATTCAATACTTCTCCAATATCAGCATTGGAAGTCATTTTCCCCGTATTATAGCATGATTCATAGGGAAAAGCCGAATTCCACAGAGAATTCGGCTTAGTTTTGCTTGGGATAATCGTCAAGACTTTTGAATTTATATCCTCTTTTTTTCAAATCTTTAATGACTTTTTCTAAAGCATCCGCATTATCCTTAGATACCGTATGTAGAAGCATTATACAACCCGGATGGATTTGCTTCATGATGTTGTTATATGAATACTGCCATCCTCTTTGATTATTCACATTCCAATCCACAAAAGCCAGCGACCAAAATACATGGGTATACCCCTCTTCCTTGGCAATCTCCATCGTTCGCTCACTGAAAACTCCTCTTGGCGGACGCAAATACTTCATTTTCTTTTGACCCGTGAGCTCTTTCGTTTTATCCTTTATTTTCCGCAGCTCCTCACGAATTCTAGCATCACTAATTTGCGTCATATCGGGATGATGCCAAGAATGATTTCCAATGATATGTCCTTCATCGACCATTCTCTTTGCAAGTTCAGGTTGTGATAATAAATAATGTCCTGTAACGAAAAAAGTGGCCGGTACTTTTTCTTTTTTTAGAACATCAAGGACTTTCCCTGTATATCCCTGCTCGTAGCCATTATCAAAGGTAAGATAAATTGTCTTTGAATCCGGGCTTCCTTTATAAAATGACCCATATTTTTCCAACAACTCATCGTACTCTTCCCCTGCCTCTGGTGGCACTTCATTTACTGCCTTTTTAAACCCCCAATGAATGGGCTTATTGGATACCGCATAACCATACTGTGGGGCCATCAGCAGCAGCAAACTAAGGATGCACAATATTTTCTTCATCCATGTTCCCCCTATTTTTGTTTTTATTATTGTTTGATTTCATAGGGAAAACATAACTGGAAAAATTATGGCTGAAAATAAATACGACCCCGCTTTTCTCCAGTATGAGGGAAATTTAATTGGGATAATAAATAGGTTGTTGCCCTTGATGATGGGATTTGGAGGAAATTTCGCAGTTCAGGGTTGGAGAAATTGGGCTTCATTAATAAGAAATAATCATTGATTGCTTTAATATGAGCATCTTGGGAAACAAACTTACACGATGGGCATATCCATTTTCCGATGGTAAATCATAGGGAGAAACAAGCAATTTGGACAATGGACGCCTGAAAAAATATCGGATTGCTTTATATGAAACATTTGTAGGATGTCCTTTTTCAATGGAGTGTGATCTTTTAAAAGGAGACTGCCTATTTTCTCTATGGATTGCTTATGGGGGGCAATTTTAATTGTTTCCATTTCCTCAATCTTTCTAAGCAGATCATGCACCTTACATATCTTTGCTCTTGCTTCGGGATAGTCTGTGCTTATTTTAACTTCAGTATGAGATTTTGTAATCACAACTAAATATTCAATTCGTATTTGTGGAAAGTGGTATTGATCTAGCCAGTATCTTAATTGAATTTTATGACGTTCGGCTTGAGAAAATGGATTTTCGTAAACTTCTCTAGATCCCAAATATTCTTGAATCATTTGATCTTTTTGAATATGTAAGGTGCCAGAGTGATTTTTACCATCAAGGAAAAGTATGCTTTTGGGGGATAAAAGAATTGCATCAATTTGGAAGAATGTATATGCAAGTGGAAGCCTGATATCATGAAGGATTTGATACTTTTGAGGTGGTATTTGACTTAAGTAGTATTGGATTGTCTTTTCACCATTATATCCAGATCTTAAAGATTTGATCATTGATTTTAAACTTGGCATTGACTCATGCTGAGGAATAATTCGTCTCTCTAAAGCTTCAGCCTTGAGTAATTGTTCGGGAATAACTAGATCTTTTAGAAACATAAAATACCTCCCTTTTCATTTTAAATAATATTCAATACAATTGTTATGATTCCTACCCAAATTCAGTGAGTTTTTTGTCCAAATTATTAAATTTAAGAACTTTTTCCCCAAAACAACTTCTACTTACTACAGAGTATAGGGTTCTTACAACAAATTAACACTCCCTCACTAAATTTTTTGGATAATACTGGCTCCCTAACCTAACTTACTACAAAATAATAACCTCTTACTACAAATCCAGTCCTACTTACAACAAATTAACACTCCCTCACTACAATTTTTGGATAATATTGGCTCCCTAACCTAACTTACTACAAAATAATAACCTCTTACTACAAATCCACTCCTACTCACAACAAATTAACATTCCCTCACTACATTTTTTGGATAATACTGGATACCTAATCTAACTTACTCCAAAATACTATCCTCTTACTACAAATCCAGTCCTACTTACAACAAATTAACATTCCTTCACTACATTTTTTGGATAATAATGGATACCCAACCTAACTTACTACAAATTCAACCCCAATTACTACAAACGAACGCTCCCTCATTACACTTTTAGGATAATATATCCAAAAACACAAAAAAAGGATAGACACAAACCCGTGTCTACCCTCAATATTCCATCTTTATTTAAAAACCGGTTCTTTAAACTGTGCTAATTTCTCTAATGATGATTTGTCCACATCAGCATGCAAGCTGTTTCCGTGTGAGTCCATTGTGACGACGGCAGTGAAGCCTTCGACGCGGAGGTGCCACATTGCTTCTGGAATACCAAATTGCATGAGGTCTACTCCCTCTACAGATTTGATACAGTCTGCATAATACTGGGCTGCACCACCGATGGCATTCAAATAAACGCCACCGTGTTCTGCTAAAGCTGCCAATGTCCTTGGTCCCATTCCGCCTTTCCCAATAACCGCACGGATTCCGAATTTCTTCATAATATCGCCTTGATAAGGCTCTTCACGAATACTCGTAGTAGGTCCTGCCGCTTTTACATGCCACTCACCTGCTTCATCCTTAAGCATGACCGGTCCACAGTGATAAATCACCTGGCCATTTAAATCAACTGGAGAATCATGATCCGATAAATATTTATGGATCGCGTCACGGCCGGTGTACATCATTCCATTAATCCGTACCACGTCTCCGACCTTTAATTCACGAATTTGCTCTTCGGTAATTGGTGCTTGAAGGGTTATCACGTCTTCTGCACTCGCAGCTGCCGTTTCTTTTTCTGCTTCTGTTTGGGCAAAATCAATGAAGTCACCTTCCTGATACATCCATTCATTGATTTCACCGCTAACTGGATCAACTGCTACACCCATCCGACGGAAAGCCCAACAGTTGTAGGCAACTGATACATAAAAGCTTGCAGGAATACGATTCATCACACCGACTTTACAACCAAGTAATGTTGCTTCGCCACCAAAGCCCATCGTGCCGATTCCTAATTTGTTAGCATTTTCCAATACGTACTCTTCCAGCTTGTGAAGGTCTTCGTTTGGATTTACGTCATCAAGAGAGCGGAATAACTGTTCTTTTGCTAAATCATATCCAGATGAACGGTCACCACCAATTCCAACACCGATAAAACCAGCGCTGCAGCCTTGTCCTTGTGCTTGGTAAACCGAATGCATAATACATTTTCGAATACCATCTAGGTCTCGTCCAGCCCGGCCAAGTCCTTCTAGTTCACATGGCAGACTGTATTGTATGTTTTTATTTTCACAACCGCCGCCCTTTAATATTAAGCGGACATCAATATAATCCTTTTCCCATTGGTCAAATTTAATGACTGGCAATCCTACCCCAAGATTGTCGCCACTATTATCACCGGTTAAAGAATCGACTGAGTTCGGACGCAACTTTCCTTCTTTTGTTGCCATAACGATTGCGTTCTTGATAGCTTCTTTTATCTCTAATTGGTTAACACCAACAGGAGTTTTGATTTTAAAGGTTGGTAAGCCTGTATCCTGACAGATAGGCGATACTTGCTCATCTGCCATTTTAATATTATTGGTGATTGTAGCAAGGCTCATTGCCGCACGTGTTCCGGCGCTCTCCTTTTCCTTAGCCGCTTTAACCGCACGACGGACGTCCTTTGGAAGCTTTGTAGAAGTTTCAACAACCAGCTTGTACATGCTTTCTTGAAATTTCTCGATATTCACAATTAAGTTCCCCTTTCCCCTTGTCCCATGCCTAATCTATTTAAAAATTACAATTATTTGACGACTTTATTATACTCCTATAATCACAGTTTTTAAAGTGTAAGCTTTTCCAAAAAAAAGAGCCTGTTACTAAACAGACTCGGGAACTTCACGATTGTTGAATTCTTTACATTTTGATTCGATATCATCAATCATTCGGATTAAGTTGTCAATATCGTCAAGATCCGCATCCTCCGGATCAATTGCATCTAGTACATCTAGAAACATATTTAATCGACTCTTTAAAAAAGTAACTTGTGAATTTTTATCATGTGTTGGACTTCCCAAAATAACCATCTCCTTTCATATTACGTTTTCATCCTATCGAATGCTGCGATCAATGGCAACTTTTTTTAGTAAAAAGACTCCTGCCAGCTTTGGAGGAGTCTTACAAATTAAGATCACCTTGGACGTTCAGATGCTGCAAATCCAAAGGAAACATGATCTTGAACCGGAATCCATGCACCTATTCCTTGAGAAGTAACGTTTTTAATCACGATTAGCTTTTTATTCCCTTTTAGCATTAAATAGACTTCGCCATAGGTAACTTTTCCTTTTTCATTTACAGCTGGCGCGTAAGCGTATAAATATCCTAAACGATTGACTGGAATATTGTAGACATGGTCATTTTTCGTGCCAGCCCCAATAATAGTATCAAAAGAGAGCGGAAGATGAGTCTTTTCCATCGCTTTTAACAGCATCATCTTTTTTACATCCTCAGCATTCGGAATTTTTGCTGTTAACCCGCCGCGGACAATTTTTTGGGCTTCCTGAACATACTTAATCTGATAAGGGACTTTTCCACCGCGATTATCATAATAATTCGTATTGATTTTTTGATATTCCCAGTTTGGAGAGGTCTCCGTTGATTCGTAATTTAATGGCCATTGCCCTAAATAAACAATGGCACGATACCCTAGTGCAAAAGGGGTACTATTCACACTGGATTCATTGAGCATCCGAATCAGATCGGGATTTTCAATTTTCACCTTGGAAGAATCAATTAACTTCTTTGTTAGATCACTTGGCTGCAAGGTCGGTAAATCTTGAGTTGAGTTCGGATACGTATTTTCCTTTGTAATATTACGAACAGACGGCGGTACCTGGTATTTAACCGGCTCTGTTTTGACCACTTCCTTTTCAACCGCTTTTTCAGCAGATGCTGTAGGCAAATAAATCAGCATGAAAAGCAGTGGTAGAAGAACAAGGATAAGTTTTTTCACTAAGTAAAACTCCTTTCAAAAAATAGCAGATATTAGTCTGCTCATAGTTTTTTCGGAGTTGAAAAGTTTTATCCATTGTCGCAAATAATTTCAATCAAAAATAATAATCTGAACATTTACAAAATTCTAACTATGATGTATAATGTAATTAACTTAATAAAAGGAGGGCAGTAATCAATCGAACCATATACCATTAAGGAGGTAGGGATTCCACTCGAATATGAAATTCAACACTCGTGTTTTACTATCATAATTAAACATGAAGGTTGGTGATGGATGGACCCAAATGTAAGCGATTGATTTTTTCCCGAATTTGAATACTACATGATTTTAGAAAGGTTTTACCCTTACATTGAAAATGGAATCAATAAAAAAATGAGACTCTGAGCTATTTTAGCTCAGAGTCTTTATATTGAACTTGTTTTGCCAAGGGCCAGATCTAGCCTCATCCGCTACTTGTTCTACAGTAGGAAAAATCCGATGCCCATAATAAAGTAAGCAGCCAGTAAGGTTAGACCTTCAAACCAGTTCGATTCCCCGTCGTTAGAGATTACAACCATCAGAAGTACGGAGGTTACCATCGAGATTAATTCTGGCATCGTGAACACTAGTGGCATTGTTTTTTCAAAGAAAAGAGAAATGAGAACTAGGACAGGCGCAACAAACATCGCAATTTGCAATGTCGATCCAATCGCAATCTCTACTGCTATGTCCATCTTATTTTTAAACGCCATAACAATAGCAGAAGCATGTTCGGCAGCATTACCGACAATAGCGACGATAATGACCCCGATAAATAGTTCTGTCCAGCCAAAGGATTCCGCAACATATTCAAATGTATGGACTAAGTTTTCCGAAACATAGGCTACAGCTAATGTTGCAACCAAAAGGACACCAATTGCCTTCCCTTTTCCCCATTCTGGTTCTTCTTCATGATGTTGTGCCTCATTCTCACTTTGATAAACCCCTCGGTGGGTTACCAATTTAAAAAATAGTGCCGCAAGATAAAGTAAAATTAAAATAACCGATATTCCTATACTGAGTGATAATGTTTTCGTCTCATTCATATCCATCGAGAAAACTTCTGGGACAACAAAAGCAACGATAACAGCGAACATCAGCAAGCCTGAATTATGTCTGGCATCATGAACATTAAAGGTTTGACGCTTGAACTTTAATCCCCCGACAAAAAACGATAGACCAGCAACAAGCAAAAGGTTACCAAGTACTGAACCGGTTAACGAGGCGAGGACCACTCCAACTAATCCAGCCTTTAAAGCAAAGATTGAGATAATTAATTCAACCGCGTTTCCAAAGGTTGCATTTAACAACCCGCCAATCCGCGGGCCTGCAACGACGGCAAGACTTTCGGTTGCTCTCCCCATGTAACTGGCTAAAGCTATAATGGTAAGACAGTAAATCACGAACAGAACCATGCTAGGCCAGTGCATGAGAGTTCCTATGACTGAAAGTGGTACGCCAATAAATGTCATTAGCATAAATATTTTCCCCACTATTTTCCCTCCTAAAAGAATAATAAGTAAAATTTACATATATAGATAAATTTACCACAACAATGAGGTTACACTATTTTTCCACTTAGTAAAAGTGTAATCAAGATTTTACTTGCCAATTCATCGTTATCTCGGGTACCATCATTTAGAAGCTAGACAGACTTTCAAAATAACTTCATTTGATTAAAAACGGGGATACGTATATGAATAAAGACCATTTTCGATTTTGGATATTAGTAGGGATTGTTGCCATATCAGGTTTTTCCCAAGGAATGCTCTTGCCGCTAATTGCCGTCATTTTTGAAAATAGCGGGGTTTCTTCCTTTTTAAACGGTTTAAATGCTACCGCACTTTATATTGGAATCCTGCTTGTGTCACCATTTATGGAAATGCCTTTAAGAAAATATGGATATAAACCGGTCATTGTTTTTGGCGGGGCACTAGTTGTAGCTGCACTTGCATTATTTCCATTATGGAAATCATTTTGGTTTTGGTTTTGTCTGCGGCTTCTCATTGGTATTGGCGATCATTCCCTCCATTTTGCGACACAAACCTGGATTACTTCCTCCTCTCCGAAAGAAAAAAGAGGACGGAATATTTCTTTATATGGATTATTTTTCGGAATTGGCTTTGCTGCCGGGCCATTAATGACGCCATTAGTTAATGTCTATGAAGCCCTGCCCTTTATCATTTCTTCTATTCTTTGTCTCGTAGGCTGGTTATTTGTATTCACACTTAAGAATGATTTTCCAGAACAAGAAGTAGGAATGAATTCTTTTATCAACACAATCAAACGTTTCGGTCATGCTATGAAATATGGATGGGTTGCCTTCCTGCCTCCCTTCTGTTATGGATTCCTAGAGTCTTCCTTAAACGGGAGCTTTCCCGTCTATGCTTTAAGGATGGATATCGATGTATCCAGTGTTTCACTCGTTTTAACGGCATTTGCTATTGGAACGATCATCACCCAGCTACCCTTAGGCGTTCTTAGTGACCAATACGGTCGGAGAAATATTTTGGTGATTGTCCTCCTGCTAGGATTTATCGGCTTTACTTCTGCAAGTATTTTCGAGCAATCCAAGGTCGGTCTTCTCATATCTTTTCTTTTTTCAGGGATGGTTGTTGGGTCAACTTTTTCTTTAGGGATTAGTTACATGACAGACTTAGTCCCGAAGAACCTTTTACCGACTGGAAATTTATTGTGCGGAATCTTTTTTAGTCTTGGAAGCTTGAGCGGACCGATTATTGGCGGACTATTCATTCAATATTTTCAAGGTATTAGCTTCTTTTATATTATTAGTACCATGCTGCTGATCTTATCAATTACTATTTTTATCTTTGGAAAAAGAAACTACTCATTGGTTGAACAACAAAATTCATAATGTTTATTTTATGGAGCATTTTCATATCTTAGGCATAGTTTATATGATAAAATGAAATTAATTAAATAGCTTGTTTGTTAGAAATTTTGCTGTCATCAATCCGATGACAGCTTTCGTGTTTTTTAGGGGTAATGACTTTGATTATTTTTCTCAATTAGACAGAAAAAGTTTAGCACTTGCTTACAAGTGTAGACAGTTGAATCCATGCTAAAAAGAAAAAAAGGGGGAGAAGAGAAATGAGTTCTGAAGCAAAGAGGCTGATAAAAGGACTGCCAAAGGTTAGTTTGTTTGAAAAAATGAAACCGCATCTCGAATTGATTGCCGCTGGTTTAAGCGGAGTGTTGATTGCCGCTGGTTGGATTTTAGATTCGCTAGATGATCGTCCTGCTTCGATTATTGCGTATTTATTGGCTTTTATCATTGGGGGATTTGCAAAAGCCAAAGAAGGTATTGAAGCAACCTATGAAAATAAGGAATTAAACGTGGAAATGTTGATGATTTTTGCTGCGATAGGGTCAGCCATTATTGGCTACTGGACAGAAGGGGCAATCCTCATTTTCATTTTTGCGGTAAGTGGCGCATTAGAGACCTATACAATGAATAAAAGTCACAAAGAGATATCATCATTAATGAAACTACAGCCTGAGGAAGCTTTGCTAATTAATAGTGGAATCGAAAGACGGGTTGCTGTTTCCGAATTAAAGATTGGTGATGAAATTCTTATTAAGCCAGGAGAACGGGTTCCAGCTGATGGGGTCATCATTCATGGGCAAACAAATATCGACGAAGCTGCAATAACAGGAGAGTCTATCCCTGTTTCAAAAGGAATCCAGGCAGAAGTGTTTGCAGGCACGGTTAATTTAACTGGAGCCGTTACCGTTCAAACAACAAAAGCAAGTAGTGAGACGCTTTTTCAAAAAATTATTGAGCTGGTTCAATCCGCACAGAGTGAAAAATCGCCTTCTCAGCTTTTTATTGAACGCTTTGAAGGTTCTTATGTAAAAATCGTTCTAGCTGTTGTCCTGCTGATGATGGTCCTTCCCCATTTTTTACTTGGCTGGACATGGCAGGAGTCGTTTTACCGGGCAATGATATTACTGGTTGTGGCTTCACCATGCGCACTCGTAGCCTCCATCATGCCAGCAACCTTATCAGCTATTTCTAATGGGGCAAAACGCGGTATTTTAGTAAAAGGCGGCGTTCATTTAGAAAATCTTAGTCATTTAAAGGCAATTGCCTTTGACAAAACAGGAACACTCACGAAAGGAAAGCCCGAAGTAACCGAAGTGACAATGATAGAAGGACTCAATAAAGATGAAATATTATGGAAAGTAGCATCGATTGAAAATCATTCGAATCATCCTCTTGCTCAAGCGATTGTTAAGCATGTGAAGTCCCAGATTAACCAGGATCTCCTCCATCCCCAAAACGTTGAGGATGTTTCAGGATGGGGCGTGAAAGCTGAAATGAACGGAGAAAGCTGGAAAATAGGAAAAGCGGATTTTGTAGGTAAGGAAGCAGCTCTTTCTTTTGCGGAAGGCAAAGTAGTGGATTTAGCTAACCAAGGAAATACACTTGTATTTATCCAAATCAATGAGGTCCTCTCTGGTTTCATTGCGTTAAAGGATGTTGTCAGAGAAGAAACAAAGCATGCCATTGAACACCTCAAAAAACAGGGCATTTATACCATCATGCTTACTGGTGATAGTGAAAAAACAGCCAAAGTCATAGCAACAGAATGTCAAGTTGACCAGTTTATCGCTGAATGCTTGCCCGAAGATAAAGTAGCCGAGCTAAAACAATTGAAAACAAGTTATAAAACAATTGCCATGGTTGGTGACGGGATAAATGATGCCCCAGCCTTAGCCATCGCGAATGTGGGAATAGCGATGGGAGAAGGTAGCGATGTTGCCCTTGAAACCGCAGATGTGGTGCTAATGAAAAATGATTTGCCACGGATTGCGGAAGCGATAAACCTATCTAAAAGAATGAATCAAATTATTAAGCAAAATGTTATCTTCTCCATTACTGTCATTATGTTGTTAATCTCATCTAATTTCTTTCAATTACTTGATTTACCATTTGGTGTCATTGGGCATGAGGGTAGTACCATTTTAGTTATCCTAAATAGCTTAAGACTTCTTAAAAAATAAATGAAAACCGGACTCCTAATATAAGAGTCCGGTTTTTCCTGTCTAGCTCCAGCTTCTAGAGGCGCTGGAGCTTTTCTAATTAGTGATATCCGTTCGATCCATTTGCTGAACCTGATGTTTTATTACCTTTACTGCCTTTACCTTTTTGCTTTGTACCGCCATCTTTTTTTGTATGTTTGGTCATTGTGATCCCCCCTCTTGCTCATTATTCCCCACTTATATTGTTTGCAAATGAGCAGTTTTCATGAAGGGAAAATCAGGAGGATTTTCTAACAGTTTTCTTTATTCTTTTCACTATAAAAGGCGTTTATTTCTCCTCCAAGAATAATAATAAATCCTGAAATATATAACCAAATGAGGAGAACAATAATGGCGCCAATACTTCCATATGTCAGCGAAAAATCACTGAACTTCCTTACGTAAAATGATAAGGCATAGGACGAAACAATCCAGCCAACGGTTGCAAAGGCTGCACCAGGAAAAGCACTTCGGCAGCGTAATTTAATATTGGGAGCAATCCAATATAAACCCGTAAAAATCAGAAATAAAATCAGGGCGCTGACAACTAGTCTTAACATATCCCAAATGTATAGAAACTCTTTTGTAAAACCTAAATGTGAAAATAGAAATAACGCAATTTCTTTTCCAAAAATCGGCAGTATCACCGCGACAATAAATACCACTATCATCCCGATTGTCAGTACGATCGCCATTGCTCTCGAGACGATAAAGGAGCGGCTTTCTTTTACATTGTAAGCTTTGTTAAAAGCTCTTACTAAAGCATGAATACCATTTGATGCAGACCAAATCGTTCCGATAACCCCAAAGGATAGCAACCCACCATGTTTCTGATTCATGACGTAATAAACATTTTTCTCTATCAATTCCATTGTCTGCGGCGGTGCAAATTCTTTGATTCCTCCCAGTATATCGTGATGAGGGATAGGCAGATATGGCATTAAGGTAAAAATGAAAATCAAGAGCGGAAATAACGATAGAAGAAAAAAATAGGCCAACTGGGCGGATAGTCCTGGAACGTCATCCTCTTCAATTCGATGCCAAAGCAATCTTAATAAAGATGAACGTACATTACCATTAGCTGCCTTCCCCATTACATTCCTCCTTTACTTGCTTAATTTTTGACCTCAACCTCTTTCAATAAGTCATCGTAAAGGGAATCATCCTCTTTGGAAAAGGTTTCTTGTGTATCCTTCACAATCTCCTTTACCTTTGGAGTTAACTCACGAAGCTCGTCCACTTTACCTGTTATGTAATATATGTCATCACTAACCTGCTCAAACGTAGTTTTTAGTTTTACAGCCGTTTCTTTTACCTGATCACTGATCTCAGAAGGATGTTTAACTACATAGGAAACTTGTTGATATACTTTTGACACGTTCTTCTTCATCATTTGACGGGTATTTTTATCAAAAAGACTTAATGCACCACCAGCTATTGCTCCGTATAGCATACCTTTCCAAAATTTGTTTTCACTCATATTTTAACCTCTCCTTCGAATACATTTTTATAATTCCTATTTTTTCAATTAAATGAATAGAAAGTTCTCAACATTTATTTTGCGTTAAGCCTGCCTCCAAAAGCAAGGGTTCTCGTCTTTTTTATTTCAAAAATCATACGGAAGATGAAAAACAAGTTAGGATTGACATATACTAGTTTACATGAAAAGATGAAATTAGGAATTCGGAAAGGGTGACGGTATGAATTTATCACAAAAAACCACTGAAAATGTCGAGTATATGATTGAACAAATAAAAGAAAAACTAAAGGTTCTAAACCTCGGTGCCATCAAACCTTCACATTTTGACGAAGAAATGTATGAGGAATTAAAAGAAATTTATGATATGGTCATGAAGAAGCCTTCTTTTAGCCCCAATGAAATGCAAGCTCTAGTGGAAGAACTAGGAAACCTGCGCAAAAACAAGTAAAAACAGATCGAGTATGATCTGTTTTTTTATTCTTGTGCTGTTAAAATGATAGGACCATCCTTTGTAATCGCGATAGTATGCTCATATTGGGCAGAGTACTTACCATCAATTGTCCTTGCCGTCCACCCGTTTGCATCCATCTTCGTTTGATACATTCCGATATTTACCATCGGTTCAATTGTAAACACCATACCTTCTTTAATTCTTGGACCTTTTCCAGGTAAACCGTAATGTGGCACATCTGGCTTTTCATGAATAACCGCTCCGATACCGTGACCAATGAAATCACGTACGACTGATAGGCCTTCTCCTTCAACATACGTTTGGATTGCATGTCCGATATCTCCGATTCGATTACCAGGAACTGCCTGTTCAATCCCTTTATACAACGCTTCTTTCGTTACCTTTAATAAATGCTCCGTCTCATTCGAAACCTTTCCAACAGGATAGGACCAAGCAGAATCAGCCAAACTACCATTATAATTAACCACCATATCAACTGTTACAATATCGCCTTCCTTTAATGGTTCCTTTCTTGGGAAGCCATGACAGATCTCGTCATTAATACTTGCACAGGTGGCATATTTATAACCTTTGTACCCTTTTTGTTCTGGAGTTGCCTGTTGTTTTTCAAGAAAATCATCAACAAACTCATCAATTTCCCAAGTAGTAATCCCCGGTTTAATCATTTTTGCAATTTCTTTATGACATGAAGCGAGAATTTCTCCAGCCTTTTTCATGGCATCAATTTCTCTCTTCGATTTAAGTACAATCATTTTATTCCCTGCCTTTTTTATATTTGTATGAATGATTGGCATTCTTGATAATCTAAGATATTAATAATAATGGATAATACCAAAATACAAAATGGGAGACACTCTTTAATATAGTATCGTTAAAGAGGAATTTTTTCAAAGGGATATCCTCTCTCTTTTTACTTCAATCAATAGATATTTTCCCAAATAGATTTTTCATTTTTAGAATAATAAACATGTTCTTAATATGGAACTTTTCATTTGTTTCTGATAAAATTATTGGAGATAAACTAAAAAGCGGAAGCGCCTTGTCCAGGGGCGACAGGCATAAGACGAGCCGGCGAGAAGGTTGCGCTCTTTAACCTTCTTGACGGATTGGCTTATGACCCGAGCCCCTAGGCGCTGGAGCTAGATTGTAATCAAAGTTTAGATTAATTTATATATTTTTAAAAAATAGGTGTGTGAGACTTATGATCGGTGACCGCGTAAAAAAACTTCGTTTAGAAAAAAAAATGTCTCTATCCGAACTTGCAGAGCAAGCAGGAGTTGCTAAGTCTTATTTAAGCTCTCTTGAAAGAAACCTGCAAAGAAATCCTTCGATTCAGTTTTTAGAAAAAATAGCTTCCGTTTTGCATGTTCCTGTTGACCATTTAATCCATGAACATATAGATAAAGAGGAATTAGATAGTGATTGGATGAATCTTGTTAAAGAGGCTATGAATTCGGGTGTTTCAAAAGAACAATTTCGTGACTTCCTAGAATTTAATAAATGGCGGATAAATCAAAATAATAATGAATAACATGAATATTTAAAAGAAGAAAGCACACTACATCATTTTAGTAGTATGCTTTCTTTTTTCCTATGTATCTTATCCATTGTGAATTAACACCTCTTTTACTTCGTTCCGATGAAGAAATTCTCTAACCAACTCTTGCGTTAGTCCTAACTCTTTTGCTTCTGAAATGAGTGCCAGCCATTCCGTATCCACACCATCAGCCATAATCTCTTTGATTAACATCAAAACTCACTCCCAAAATACATTTTCGTATTCCAGGCAGCCCGGCCATCTTAGCAAGCTTTCTTGCCTTAGATCCTCGGCTTTGCGTCCCTATTTTTCAAAAGGTTTGCCTTTTTCTGAATGAACCCACTTATAGCCAACGGATTATTTTGTCATTTCAATAGGCCTATTTACTCAATCCGAATTACTAAGTTAATTATATATAGTCCCTTTTTTGTAAGTTGTAGTTTTTTGTCAGACAATTCAAATTTTCATACTTTTTAATTATACAATTTCTCCCAAAAATCAACAAAATACTTTTATCATTTCCTGGATGAACCCCTTTGGATGTATTTTTTTTGGAAGAATTATGCAAAATACAATGAACTTAAGTCGAAATTTCTGCAAAACCTCATTGAACAAATTCATAAAAACAAAGATTAATTCTAAAAATATTTGTCTAATTTGTGACAAATATCATATAATAGAAGCACTATTAAAAATAAACGGAATATTAAAAATATTAGCCTGATGGTGGTGAATAATATGACATTTATTCATGTGTTAAATTTCTCAATTCCCATTGCTTTTATTGTGTTTTTTGGTTTTCTACTTGATAAAATGTGCGGTCCTGAAAAGCCAAGAGAAAAAGGTCACGAAGATTAATTGTCTATACATCCGTTTTTCTTTTTTTATCTGTAATAAATACTCCTTGTTTGGGAATGATACATTCGAAGACGAAAGGAGTGTTGATTTTGGCACGTGGAGAACATTTTAACCATAAAAAGAAAAACCATCCTGGAGAATTCCAAAAGGATATCATAAAGGAGAAAAGGTCTGAAGAAGCACCTGGAGACGAAGAGTTTATTGTCACGAGGGAAGCGTTTAAAAATAGAGTCGAAGAGGAATAACAGGGAGTGGCGTACCACTCCCTGTTGTTTATTTTACTTTATCAATAATCTGTATTAGTTTCGTTAAATCCATTTCTTTCAAGACCTCTGCTGCCTTCTCAATATCTTTAGAGAAAATCCGATCCTGCTTGATAGTCGGGACTGCTTCTCTTCCTTTTTCATATAATCTTTTTGTCTGGCTCGCCATTTTCTCTACTCCACGGAATTCCACAGCCTGCATGGCACAAATAAGTTCAATCGCAAGCACCCTTCTTGTGTTTTGAATAATTTGATACGCATGTCTGGATGCGATTGTTCCCATGCTCACATGATCTTCTTGATTAGCAGAGGATGGAATGGAGTCGACACTAGCAGGATGTGCGAGTGTTTTATTTTCCGAAACAAGTGCGGCAGCTGCATATTGCATAATCATCGCTCCGGATTGTAAACCTGGCTCAGGGCTTAAAAACGGAGGTAAATCATTCAATTGTGGATTCACAAGTCTTTCAATTCTCCGTTCCCCAATATTTGCCAGCTCAGCAACAGCAATTTTCATAAAATCCATGGCAAAAGCAATCGGCTGACCATGAAAATTACCACCTGAAATGACCTTTTCTCCATCGTCAAAAATTAATGGATTATCTGTCGCTGCATTCATCTCTATTTCTAATTTTTCCTTTACATAGTCCAATGCTTGCCAAGAAGCCCCATGAACCTGTGGAATGCATCGAAGGGAATAGGCGTCTTGGACCCTGAGCTCTCCCTGCTCTGTCGTTAATAAACTATCACTTAAGTAGCGGCGAATTCTTGCTGCTGTGTCAATCTGCTGCTGATAACCTCTCGCAATATGGACTTCTTCAGCAAAAGCATCGATGATTCCATTCAAGCCTTCCATGGTCATTGAGGCAATTAATTCACTTTCATACGCTAACTGCTCCGCTTCCAAATAGCCAACAACGCCCATTGCCGTCATTGCCTGTGTACCATTAATAAGTGCTAGCCCCTCTTTTGCTTCTAATGTAACGGGAAGAATTCCCTCCTGTTGAAGAGCATAAAGAGAATCCATTCGTTTTCCTTGATAAAATACTTCTCCTTCACCAATTAGAACTAAAGCAAGATGAGAAAGTGGTGCTAAATCACCACTCGCACCAAGAGAACCTTGCTGCGGAATCACAGGGATAATGTCTTTATTCACTAATTCCAAGAGTTTTTCTATTACAAGTGGTCTGATGCCTGAGTAACCTTTTAACAGTGCGTTTGCTCGAAGAAGAACCATGGCTTTCGCAACAATCTCCGGAAAGGGTTCGCCTACACCACATGCATGAGAACGAATTAAATTAAGCTGTAGATCTTGAACATCGCTCTTGTCTATTAACACATCGCTAAATTTTCCAAACCCTGTCGTAATCCCGTAAACCACTTTAGAATCTGCTACAATACGATCCACTGCTGAGCGGCTCTTGGCAACAGCTTCCATGCTTTTATCTGAAGCGCTTACCTTTTGCTTGCGGTATAATACATCCTTCATTTGTTCTAAAGTTAAACTATTTCCCGTTAGTGTGATCATTTCATCTCTCTCCTCTACCACTTTAGTATAATAAAGAAAGAGGCTGGATTCCTTTTCAGATTAGAATAGGAGTCCAGCCTCTTTTATAAATGGATATTGATTTATTTTTCGCTTCCTCATATGGGATCAGTCCATTCAAATTTCTTATTATAGTAATAATTATTGTACGAGAAGAAAAGCTTATTTGTCAATAGAATATTCAGAATTTTAGCACGATAACACTTTAGCACAATAACATATGAAAGATAGAGAAAGGAGGGACGCTTCGCTAGCCCTCCTTTCAAATAGTATTATTCAAACTTCAACCCTTTTAATGCGTCTGCAAATGCATTATTCACTGGCTCTTCATTTTTGTTCTGGTTTTTTAAATACTTTTGCACAGTCCGTTTGTCTACTTTACCAGTAGATTCCTTTTTGCGTCGGGCTTGGAAAGCAGATAATTTTTCACGATATCCACATTTACAGGCGAAGATTTGGCCCTCACCTTCACCACGAAGCTCTAGTTTTTTATGACACTGCGGACAGCGGGCATTCGTTACTCGTGCAACATTTTTACGATGTCCACATTCACGATCTTGGCAAACGAGCATTTTCCCTTTTTTACCGTTTACTTCAAGCATTGGTTTTCCACAGTCTGGGCAATTTTTTGTGGAAATGTTATCGTGCTTGTATTTTTTATTACTCGCTTTAATTTCAGAAACGATTTCTTTTGTGTAGTTTTTCATTTCACGAATAAAAACATCTTTTTTCAACTTCCCTTGAGCAATCTGCTCAAGCTTTTGTTCCCATTCAGCCGTTAAAGTAGGAGATTTTAGTTCTTCAGGAACTAAATCTAATAATTGACGACCTTTTGAAGTAATATGAATATCTTTGCCACGCTTTTCAATTAGGAAGGAATTGAATAACTTTTCAATAATGTCTGCACGTGTGGCAACAGTACCAAGTCCCCCCGTCGATTTTAACGTCTCTGCTAATTGTTTATTTTTTGTATCCATATACTTTGTTGGATTTTCCATTGCCGAAAGCAATGTCGCTTCATTAAATCGTGCCGGCGGATTCGTTTGACCTGACGTTTGCGCGATTAATTTCACGTTTAATGTATCGCCTTTTTCGATTCGAGGTAAAATCTGTTCTTTCAGCTCATCAGCTGATTCTTCCTCTTCAAAGCGATTTTCGTATACTTCTTTCCAACCGTTTGATAAAATCGTTTTTCCTCTCGCAACGAAATTCTCATCCCCAATTTTCGCACGCAGCGTTAATTGCTCGTACTCAAATGCTGGGAATAAAACCGCTAAAAATCGTTTGACGACTAAGTCATAGATTTTGCGTTCTTTATCCGAGAACGCCGAAAAGTTTACATAGCTTTCAGTAGGAATAATCGCATGATGGTCTGATACCTTACTGTCATCCACAAATGCTTTTGTACTTTTGATCGGCTTTTTTAAGATCTTATTTACAAGTGAACGATATTCTCCACCACCACATGCTTTCAATCGTTCCGGAAGCGTCCCTACAATATCTGAAGAGATATAACGGGAATCCGTACGAGGATATGTTAACACTTTATGCTGCTCATACAGCTTCTGCATGATATTTAATGTTTCCTTTGCGGAATATCCAAATATTTTGTTTGCATCACGTTGAAGTTCTGTTAAGTCATAGAGACCAGGTGAAAAAGATTTCTTAGGCTTTTTCTCAATTTCTGTTACAACCGCATTCCGTTTGCCTAATATTTTCACAATCGAATCGATTTTATCTTTATCAAAACTGCGGCCGTTTCCTTTTACATCCTGCCAAGTAAGCTTTAAATTATCCGTAGTATGGGCTTCAATACCATAATAGACCTGAGCTCTGAAATTTTTGATTTCGTCCTCACGTGCTGCAATCATCGCTACGGTCGGTGTTTGGACTCGGCCACAGTTTAACTGGGCATTGAATCTCGTTGTTAAGGCTCGTGTTGCGTTCAGCCCGATATACCAGTCCGCTTCTGAACGTGCAACAGCCGATGCATATAAATTTTCATAAGCTTTACCAGGCTTCAAGTTGGCAAAACCGTCTTTAATCGCTTTATCTGTAACAGATGAGATCCAAAGACGCTTAATCGGTTTATTGACTTTAGCCTTATCAATAATCCATCGTGCAACCAGCTCCCCCTCTCTACCTGCATCTGTAGCAACGATGAATTCATTGACATCATTTCTAGTCAGTTGACTTTTAACAGCATTGAACTGTTTTCCTGTCTGCTTAATGACGGTCAATTTCAATCGCTCAGGCAGCATCGGAAGATCTTCTAAATTCCATGTTTTATATTTCATATCGTAGTTTTCTGGGTCTGCAAGTGTGACTAGGTGACCTAATGCCCAGGTCACGATATATTTATCACCTTCTAAAAATCCATTGCCTTTTTTAGTACATTTAAGAACACGTGCAATATCACGTGCGACAGAGGGTTTTTCTGCAATTACAACACTTTTTGCCATCTTTTAAACATCCTTTCAAAATTCCATAAGTTAACTATAGCATACGTACACAATCGAATCAGTTTTTCTGATGACTCAAAGATGAGACCGCATTCATATTTCTTGTATTTTCTTCCATAAGGATAGTATGATGAAAAAGTTATGAAATTAGAAATGGGGACTTTCAACATGAGAATTAGAGACTGGGATCCTAATTTAAAGGTTCGCTTGTTTAGTGAAGCGATGATGAATATCACCTTTTGGATGTTTTTTCCATTTTTGACGATTTATTTTGCAGACGAATTTGGTAAAAGTAAAGCAGGGTTTTTATTAGTATTTTCACAGCTTTTTTCAGTACTCGCCAATCTGATGGGAGGATATTGCGCGGATCGATTCGGCCGAAAAAGGATGATGGTTCTATCCGCTATCGGGCAGGGACTTTCATTTTTAGCTTTTGCCGCTGCTAGTTCACCTTTACTAAATTCACCATGGATAGGGTTTATTTCCTTTGCAGTTGCCGGTGTATTTGGTTCCTTCTACTGGCCTGCAAGCCAGGCAATGGTAGCCGATGTTGTCGATGAGAAAAACCGCAGCAGTGTATTTGCCATTTTTTATACTTCTATTAATATTGCGGTTGTCATTGGTCCGATTATTGGAGCCATTTTTTATGTCCAATACCGGTTCCAACTTCTACTCATTGCCGGCATTGTTTGTATCTTACTTGGATTCATCCTTGCAAAATGGACAAGAGAAACGGTACCGGTACAAAAAGTGACGGCGATTGATGGTGATCGCAAATGGTACTATTTCCTCCTCAATCAGATTAAGGATTATTCCTTAATTATTAAGGATCGAACTTTTTTGTTATTTATCATTGCCGGGGTATTAGCAGGTCAGACTTTTATGCAGCTAGATTTATTATTTCCTGTTTATATGAAAGATGTCATTGAACAGCAGACCATCTTTTCCATCGGTGAGTGGTCGTTTACGGTCAAAGGAGAGCAAGCCTTTGGAATTGTTCTTGCTGAGAACGGATTCCTCGTTGCCTTACTAACCGTTATGGTAACGAAATGGATGGATCAGTTCAAAGAGCGGAATGTTTTTGTTCTTTCGTCTGTGGTTTATGCGATATCGATTGTTCTCTTTAGCCAAACTCATTGGATATGGGGATTCATTTTAGCGATGGCTGTTTTCACATTTGCTGAATTAATGGGCGCTGGTATTCAACAAAGCTTTGTTAGTAAACTAGCACCTGAACATATGCGAGGGCAATATTTTGCAGCTGCGTCTTTACGATTCACCATCAGTAGAACCATTGCCCCCTTATCTATTCCCTTAACCGTCGGGATCGGATATGGATGGACATTTTTTGTACTTACTCTACTTGCACTAGCAAGCGCCGCAATTTATTGGCTAATGTTTCACTTATTTGAAAAGAAATCAGCGATGGGATCCTAAAAGGGATCCTTTTTTCGTTCAAAAACTTTTTGAAAAATTGTACTAAATTGTTCACATTTATGTCTTTTAATATTATAATTATGTTGTAGAGGTTTTCTATTATAAGGACGGTGGTATAGGTGGAACTATCACATTTTATGTCTCCTACTTCATTATCAGGTATTATTACATTTCTAGTATTATTTTCTGCAGGTGTTTATTTTAATATAAAAGTATACGGAAGCAAATTACAGTAGAGAGCGGAATCTCTACTATTTTTTTGGCTTTTTTTCTATAAAAAAGTTACAATTAACTACGAAGATTCTGACAAAGGAGATTTTATCATGAGTGAATTCAAAAAGAACCTTGAGAAATACGCTGAACTGGCCGTAAAGGTTGGAGTAAATATTCAAAAAGGGCAAACATTAGTGGTTACGGCTACTTTGGATGCAGTTGGCTTTGTCCGTCTCGTAGTTAAGAGTGCCTACGAAGCTGGTGCGAAGAATGTGGTTGTAAACTGGAATGACGACGTCGTATCAAGAACAAAGTACGACCTTGCCCCAGATGATGCCTTCAATGAATATCCTGTCTGGCGTGCCAAAGAACAAGAGGAATTAGCTGAACAGGGTGCTGCCTTTATGTCCATTGTTTCTGCAAGCCCTGACCTATTAAAGGGTGTGAATCCTGACCGAATTGCCAATTTCCAAAAAGCAACTGGAAAAGCATTAACTAAATTCCGCCAAGCTATCCAATCAGATAAGGTTAGCTGGACGGTTATTGCCGCTGCATCTCCTGCTTGGGCTGCCAAGGTATTCCCTGATGCCCCAAAGGAAGATCAAGTTTCATTACTTTGGGAAGCCATCTTTAAAGCTACTAGAGTGGACGTTGATAACCCAGTAGAAGCTTGGAAAAAGCATGATGAAACTCTTCATGAAAAAGTACACTATTTAAACGAAAAGCGTTACGCAAAACTTCATTATAGAGCACCAGGAACCGACTTAACTGTCGAACTCCCGAAAAATCATATCTGGGTGGGAGCCGGCAGTGTAAATGAAAATGGTGTTGAATTTATGGCCAATATGCCGACTGAGGAAGTATTCACTGTTCCTTATCGAACGGGTGTAAACGGAATCGTTGCGAGCACAAAGCCGCTTAGCTATGGAGGAAATATCATTGACCGTTTCTCGATTACATTTGAGAATGGAAAAATTGTTGGTGTGAAAGCCGAAGAAGGCGAAGAAATACTTAAGCGTCTGGTCAATACTGACGAAGGCTCCCATTATCTTGGGGAAGTTGCACTCGTTCCTTATCATTCACCAATTTCCCAATCAAACATCCTTTTCTACAATACCCTGTTTGATGAAAATGCCTCAAACCATTTTGCGATTGGCAGTGCCTATGCATTCTGTATTGAAGGCGGCAAAAAAATGTCTCCTGAAGAGCTTAAGGAGAATGGACTCAATGAAAGTATTACCCACGTTGATTTCATGATTGGTTCGGCGGAGATGGACATCGATGGTATTACAGCAGATGGCAAGGTTGAACCAGTGTTTAGAGGCGGCAACTGGGCTTTTTAATAGTAAAAGAGCAGCTCCTATAAATAATCGAGCTGCTCTTTTCCTTTTTATCGGTTATCAATTTTTTCAGGGTACAAATCATGATTCATTAAGCGGTGATCGGCCATTTGCTCATATTTTGTTCCCGGTCTGCCGTAGTTGCAGTACGGATCAATCGAAATTCCACCTCTTGGGGTGAATTTACCCCATACTTCAATGTACCGTGGATTCATTAATTTAATTAAGTCATTCATGATAATGTTCATGCAGTCCTCGTGAAAATCTCCGTGATTACGGAAGCTGAAAAGGTAAAGCTTAAGAGATTTACTTTCAACCATTTTTTCATCAGGAATATAGCTAATATAAATAGTGGCAAAGTCTGGCTGCCCTGTTTTTGGACAAAGACTTGTAAACTCTGGAAAGTTAAATTTTACGAAATAATCACGGTTGGGGTGTTTATTATCAAACGCCTCTAAAACATCCGGAGTATATTCAAACAAATATTTTGTCCCTTGATTTCCTAGTAGTGTAACACCTTCTAATTCTGCATCCGTTCTTCCTGCCATTTAATAATCCTCCTAATTTTCCGTATCATAGGAGACGGTCCTTTCTAAAAAACAAAAAACCATATCCTAAGGATATGGTTGAATTCTCCATTCCATAGTTTTTTATAGAGGGTGTCCGCTATGAACCTCTCCCGTACATACAGGTAAAATATTTAGTAACATAGTTACTATAAAAAAGAAACTGCTAACTGTCAATCGTCCAATTGTTGGATTGAACTACGATCATCCTATAGTGTACAATTGACAAAACTATTTACCGGAGG
The DNA here is from genome assembly GCF_053749995.1 of Neobacillus sp. K501. NCBI lineage: Bacteria > Bacillati > Bacillota > Bacilli > Caryophanales > Bacillaceae > Neobacillus > Neobacillus sp. K501. Next base: position 96,564 of record NZ_JBSLYA010000007.1, read on the forward strand.
TTTATCATTATGTTAAATGAGTTTAAAAAATTTGCGATGCGTGGAAATGTTATTGATCTCGCTGTCGGGGTTATTATCGGCGGCGCGTTCGGAAAGATAGTATCCTCTCTTGTAAACGATGTTATCATGCCTTTAGTTGGATTACTTTTGGGAGGCGTTGATTTTAAAAGCCTTGCCATAACCGTTGGCAAAGCAAAATTAAGTTATGGCCTCTTTCTCCAAACCGTTGTAGATTTTTTAATTATTTCCTTCTCGATTTTCCTATTTATTAGATTCCTCAATCGCTTCAAAAAGAAAGAGGAACCAGCTAAAGAAGTAGTACAGGCTGATAAAAAAGAGGTATTGTTGGCGGAAATTAGGGATTTATTGAAAGAAGAAAAAGATTTTTCGAGAAAAAATGAAACATCTTGACCCTCAAATCGTATATTCTATATATATATTAATACTTTTGAGGTGAAGAAAATTGTATCCACAAACATCAACTGAATTTATGCCATCCGTTTTAAGAACGTTTGCCCTTTCTCTTGCCTTTGCGTTTCTTGGAACAATGGCAGGTATGTTCGTACCGCCTAGTTTATTTTTACCATTGGCTATCCTAGAAGTTGTCATGCTGCTGGTAGTCATCTTCTTTAGAAGAAAAAAGGCGATCTCTTATACGTTCTTGTATGCTTTCACTTTTATTTCTGGGATTACGCTTTACCCAATTGTTGCCTATTATGCAGCGACGGCTGGAGCAAATGTCGTGATGATGGCATTCGGTACGACAACGGTTGTATTTACGGGAGTAGGAGTTTATGCGGCAAAATCGAAGAGGAATTTCTCATTTTTAGGTGGATTCCTGTTGGCAGCTTTACTGGCTTTAGTAGCGATTTCCATTTTTAATATTTTCATCCCATTAAGCAGCACCGGGATGCTTGCATATTCCTTCATCGGAGTTCTTGTCTTTAGTGGTTATGTCCTATTTGACATCAGCCGGATGAAGCATTATGGGGTAACAGCAGAAGAAGTACCATTAATGGCATTGAATCTATACTTAGACTTTGTTAACCTTTTCGTCAGTATCTTACGGATCTTTGGAATCCTATCTAGTAAGGATTAACAAACAAAAGCCGGGTTTTCCCCGGCTTTTTCTATGCCAATGATTGCAGTTTCGGACGCAGGCGATCCTTGGCTCTTTTAATTCTTGTTTTGACGGTTGAGATTGGGAGATTACTTTGCTTCGAGATTTCAATCAGGGTGAAATCTTGGTAGTAATATAAATAAATTGGATATTGATAGATTTCTGGCAAATCCTTAACCTTCTTTGCCATTTGTTCCGCTGAATCCCTATGTAATACCTCATCTTCCGGTAAAGGCGGTGCCTCCACTGCTGAAGAATAGGTATAAACCTCTTCCTTCCAAAATTGCTTCGTTTTATTTTCCTTCCGCCAATAATCACGGCACTTATTTCCTGCGATCGTAAACAGCCAGTTTTTTATTTTTGTTGTATCTTTCACCGACGTATACGCCAAATAGGCAGATAATAGTGCCTCCTGATACAAATCCTCAGCAAGTTGTTTTTGTTTCACTAGCGAATATATATAGTTAAAAATGGATTTCCCATGTTCCATAACAATACTCTCAAATAAATCTGTATGACTATTCATTTCTTACATCCTTCCTCCGGATTAATGATCCTCACTTAAATAGACGGAAGTAGAATCACTAACCCCTACACTATCCATGAAATTTTTAACTATTTTTTTGGACAATACCCTTTAAAAAAATCGAAACACCAATTTTCTTACAGATACTTAAATAATGCATCAACGCCAATAGCACAGAGCTAGTATTCATTGCGATGATGACACCCTCCATCCTCCATTCTGGCCTGGAAGCTAACAGGATGATAATGGCAAAAGAAACGGCCGTTGCCCAAATCGAATGAATAAACGTATCTTTAATCAGCCCTAGGCCGATTAAAAATGCCTGCATCGGCATCACGAAAAAGTGAAATAAGAAAAAGGGCCAAAGCATTTGCAAATACACTGCTGCTGTCGAGGAGTCAAAAAACATGGAAGTGAGTTCATCCGCAAATAGATAGAACACAACCATCGCTGGTATCCCATAAAGGAAGGTCAGCTTCATCACCTGAGAGAGCATTTTTTGCAGTGTAGAATAATCCCGCTCCGAATAAATTTTTGAAACCGCAGGAATAAGAACAATCATTAAGGAATGGGCGATAAACGCCGGGAAAAATCCAATCGTTACCGCAACCCCCATCAGCATCCCAAATTGTTCTGTTGCAATAGTGTCAGATATTCCCGATCGAACCAATGCAGCCTTAATTAAAAAAGGTTGAATCGCACCTGTCAAAGCCGAAAATAAGCGCAGTGCTGTTGTTGGTACCGATACCGACATTAAATTTTTACGGACAACCTTGCGATTCAAATTAGAAAATGGCATCCGCTTCAGATGCTGAAATTGAATGATAAACATATAGACTAAGTAAAGAAAGACGGCAATTTCACTGCCGATAAAGGTGGCAATTGCAATTAACACGGCGGCTTCCGTATCAAATTCAAAGAGTCGAAACATGACAAACAGCAAGACAAGCTGGATCGATTTCCGTAAGAAGTTGGCAACGGCAATTTTCCCCATCTGGTGCTTGCCCATAAAATATCCTCTAGCAACAGAGGTAAAGGAAATTACGGGAATTAACACAATCACAAGCCATTTTGTCAATGGGTGGTACCCGTCGAACACCGGAATAAACGGAATGATAATTGTTCCTGCTAACAGCAGAAAACACGTAAATATGATGGTAATCGTAATGGCATGATAAAGAATGTTGCGATGAAACCTTTCTTCTTTTTCGGCAATAAACTTAGAAATCGAAACCGGGAGCTCGAAGCTAGCGAGCAGCACAATTAAATAGATGGATGGCATAATCGACATAAATAACCCTAAACCATGCTTTCCCAGCTCTTTTGCGAGAATCATATTCATTAAAAACTCGACACCCTCGCCTAAAAAGGCAGACGCCGCTAAAAAGAAAATTCCTTTATAGAAAATAGCCATTATTCTCAAATCCCCTCTATCCCAGGCTTTCTTTATTAACCTATGAGACAAGTCCTAGTATTAGTAGAGGATTTTTGCAAAAAGAAAAAAGGCCATTTTAAGACCTTTTCAACGAATTATTTTATTAAAGAATGTTTGAAGGCATAGATAACCGCTTGCGTTCGGTCTTGTACGTCCAACTTACTCAAAATATTGCTTACATGGGTTTTGACTGTTTTTAAAGCAATAAATAACTCGTCAGCAATGTCTTGATTTGTTTTTCCATCTGCCATCAGCAATAATATTTCCATTTCCCGGCTAGTGAGATCCTCATGTGGAAGATGATTAGTCTTTTGTCTCATCTTCATCATCATTTTTCCTGTTACTTCAGGCTCGAGAACAGACTGACCATGATATGTAGCCCTTACTGCATTGGCGATTTCACCTGCTTTGGATGTTTTCAGCATATAGCTTGTTGCTCCAGCTTCTAAAGCCGGATATACTTTTTCATCATCTAGGAAGCTTGTGACAATGATGATTTTTGCTTCTGGCCATTTTTCAATAATACGTCTTGTGGCCTCAATCCCGTCCATTTCCTTCATCACTAAGTCCATCAATATGATATCAGGTCTTAGTTCTAGGGCTAGCTCCACACCTATCTTCCCATCTGCTGCCTCGCCCACTACTTCAATATCAGGCTGTGCAGACAAATAAGATGAAACTCCGATTCGAACCATTTCATGATCATCGACAAAAACTACTCTTATCATATAGCACCATCTCCATTACCCATCACTGGAACCTTTACCTCTAGCCTTGTTCCTTTATTTTTCACGCTGATTACCTTTAATGTACCGCCTACTTCAACGGCCCGCTCATGCATATTTTGCATTCCGTACGATCCCGCCTTCATGTTGTCAACTTCAAAACCAACACCGTCATCAACAATCCTTAATATTACTAGGTTATCCCGCTTGACCATTAATACATCAAGCAATTTCGCCTTGGAATGCCTGAGCGTATTCGAAACAGATTCTTGCAGGATTCGAAATAGATGATCCTCGATCCCTTTATCTAGAGGGAAGTCTTCTAATTTCCACTTAATTCCCATTGTTACCTTTAGTGATAATTCGATTAACAGTTCTTCGATTCCTTCTTTGAGGGATTTATTTTTCAAGGCAGCAGGACGTAAATGAAGCAGTAATGCCCGCATTTCAAGCTGTGATTGATGGATCATCTCTTCTACCATTTTCAATTGCTTTGCTTCCACAGATTCTTCAGCGGACTGCTTCGTTTCATTAATCGCCGACATCATCATCGAAGCAGCAAATAATTGCTGGCTGACGGAATCATGTAATTCTCGAGCGAGCCGGTTGCGCTCCTGTTCGATGATCTCTTGAATCCTTGCTTCCTGATCTTCAACTTTCTCTGTTGCCATTCGCTGTGAAAGCTTGGCCTGCTCTGACATTTGCTTGCCAATTTTTTCAATCCGCTCTGCAATCGCCTGCATTTCCGAAATCGCAGGTTTTTCTTTTGTTTCCGCTTGTCTACCCTCTTCAAGCTGGTGCAAGGAGTTCTCGATAGATTGGAGCTGACGTCTCCAAAAAAGTCCTGATAGTATCCCTAGAATAATTCCTAATGCAATACTAAAAACGGGAATGAAAACGACGAATGGGATGTCCATAATTTCTTCTTCCCATAATTTCGAAAAGTTGGCAACCGAGTAAACGTTAATAAAGGAAGCTGTGACAACTAAGGTTATTATCAAGGAAAAGCCGATACTCCAAACAATTTGTCTTTGGACTGAACTCATATCCGGCTCACCTCTAAATTCCCGACGATCATGGATGTGAATATTTTCACCTTCTGCTCTGCCTGATCGTAACCTCCCGTTTTTAACTGAAAGGCTTGATTAAATACTTGAGACTGATGATTTTCAAACACAGTTGTCGAACCGACGATACAAGAATGTTGAACACTGACCTCAATTTCATATGGTACCTGAATGTGAATATTGCCAAATACGTTACGAATAAAGATAACCGTTTCTCCTTTTGGAAGAACTGTATAACTAAGATCTATAATGGTGTCTCCAATTCCAGACTGAATATTGATATCATTCCATTCATAGACACCGACAGGAGTTTTTTGCTGTCCGAATAGGATATTTTCAAATAGCGGCTTGCTCTTAATAATCGTCTCTTCCTGTGGAATTTGATCCGCCGCTTCCTTAATATTTAGAGAAAGTTTATTAGGATTCTTTTTTGTCTGATAATATTGAATAATAAGATGAAGTAAAATAGCTAGTAATAAAAATCTGAATGTCATCATGCTGAATACGCTAATGACCAATGAAACCATTCCGGCAATAAAAAGCCATTTCCCGCTCTTTCTTCCGGCCTTTTTTCTGCCATAGTAAATCAATCCACCTGAAAATAAAAGGGAGAAAATAAGACCACTGTTGAAAAATAATATTTCTAGCAGTAGAACGACGACTCCAATTATAACCAGCCATCCCGTATAATCATTTTTTGTATTTTTTTTCATTCGGCCCACCCTCCCTTTTATTTTATGTGTAAAAAGGCGCAGCAACTCTACGCCTTTTTAGAATACCACGTTTAGATTATAAAGTGGACTTGCTTTCTTCTAATTTCATGTCTTTTTCTAATTGAGCAATCTTTGCATCAATCGTGCTGCGATAAAATGAACTATTTACTTGCTGTTCTAAGCGATCAAGATAGTTATCGATTTCTTGAAAACGTGAGGAAGCTTTATCAGCACCTGTATTAGATTCTAACACTTGATTCATTCTGAGATTTGCACGGGTTACATTTTCACGACCCATTAATTCCAAACGGCGGATATGCATGTCTTTTAACTTATGCTTCATTTCCTCATATTTTCTTTCTAATTCGCCAAGCTGCCCATTTACTTGCTCAAGTGAAGCAGCTAAGCGTTCGGCACGGCTTTGGTACTGCTCGTATTCAGCTGATGCAAATTGATAAAGCTCAATTTCACCAGCTTTAGAGGCAACCTCTGCTTGGTACTTTCTTTTTTCAGCTAACTGAACCGCTTGTGTATGTTCTCTTGTAAATTCATCTTTCAACGTGTACTGGCGTTCTACCAGATTACTTACCTTTTCTGTTTCCTGCTCACACTGGCGAAGGTATTGATTAAGTAAGGCAATTGGATTTTTCTTTTCCTTTTGATCAAGGGCATTGTGTAAGTCAGCCATTACTGTATCCTTAATTCTTGTAAATAAGTTTGTCATTATTTTTCTCTCCTTCAGATATTATTTATTTAATTCATTCCATTGTTTCTCAAAATTTACGAATGGATCAGATTCCTCTTTAATAGTAGTGTGTTTACTGCGATTCCAGTTTTTATATACAAGATAAAGAACATATGCAGCAACAACACCAATAATCGCCGGAGCATTATGGATAGAAGCCATCAGGACGAAAAATCCGATTATTCCAAGCCCAATTTTTGCTCCTGTCGACTCCGTTTTAAGAAATTGTTTGAAGATATAGTACAGAACTGCCAGACCAATCACCAAACCGATCATCGGACCTAATGTTGAGAGTAAGATGATGGCCGCGATTCCACCTGCTAAAAGTAAACCAAATTTTTTCATTTTGTTTCCTCCTTTCTTTATCTTGATTTCATCTTACCTTTTTTCTTATATTTCCATAATTGCGCCTTAGCTTTATTTTCATATCGGTCTTAAGACGTAGAAAAGGTCAGTCCCTGTTTTTTGGAACTGACCTTTTCACATTATTTAGAGATAAACATTTGTGTCCAATAATGACGTTGTGATCCGCCTTTTGCGTAGCCAACACCGATATAGGTATAGTTAGCACTTAAAATATTGGCACGATGTCCTGGGCTATTCATCCAAGCTTGAACCACTTCTTGTGGAGTCGTCTGACCAGCAGCAATGTTTTCAGCTGCAGAACGATACGAGATTCCAAAATTCTTCATCATTGTAAATGGGCTTCCATAGGTAGGACTGGTATGACTGAAATAGTTTTTATCGCGCATATCCATTGACTTATACCTAGCCACTCTTGAAAGCTCCCAATCCTGAGTTAAAGCCTTTAATCCGTGCTTAGCACGTTCTTGGTTGGTTAAAGCAATCACTTGATTTTCAATACTTTTCTCAGTATCCAAATTCGGGATATTTACTTTATCCCCTGGATAAATCAGATTAGGGTTTCTAAATTGTGGGTTCGCGGCGATGATTTCTGAAATTCCAACCTGATAGCGGACTGCAATTTTCCAAAGTGAGTCGCCTGGCTGAACTGTATAGACTGACTGAGCAAAGGAAACGCCTGGAATACAAAGTAGTGAGAGCAAAAACATCAGGCTAAACCAAAAAGATTTTTTCATTTTAAATCCTCCTCCGAATATATATTTTTGATTTAGCGTTCAAAATATACAGGAAATTCTCAAATAAAATTTGGCATTGGACAAACTATAAGATAAATGAGATATTTCGGAGGATTTTATGTGAGAGAGATTTCTTGGATTACCTTTTGTATGCTGATTTTGGCAAGCTATCGCCTCACCCATTTAATTGTTTTCGATAAAATTACAGAGTTTATCAGAAGGCCCTTTGTTAAAAAGGTAAAAGTGGAGACAGCGAATGGCACAACATTAAAAGAAGTGCCTACATCCATGTTTGGCTATTTATTAAAATGCTATTGGTGTGCTGGTGTATGGAGTGCCATTTTACTAGGCGGCGGGTACCTTTTATTCCCCAGGGTAACGTTTGTTTTTATTTTGATATTTTCTATTGCCGGTGGCCAGTCTATTATCGAAACCTTTGTAGGCGTAAACATAAAGAAAGTAGATTATTATGCAGAATTAAAGAAAAAGGAATAAGACAAATTCATTCCCCCTTTCGCATATATATTTAGAAAGGGGGGATTGAAATGGCAGAGTGGTGGGTAACAACCATCGGTTTTGTCATTTGTCTTGGTTTCGTTGGCGGTACGCTGGTGTATTTTTTAAGAGGAAGTCTTAATTCAGAAGATGCTAAACGAATTGATCCTCTGAATAATGATGAAGAGTAAACAAAAAGAACCTTGCCACTATCGCAAGGTTCTTTTTGTTCCCTTATAAAGCTTTTTCAATCGCCTGCTCGAACTGTGCAATAATATCCTCAGCATGTTCAATTCCAACAGAAATCCTAACAACTTCATCGGTGATTTTTAAGGTCTCTCGTGCCTCTGCCGGTAATGAACGGTGCGAGGTTGTAACGGGGTGAGAAACCGTTGTTTCAACACCAGCCAGGGTTGGTGCAATTTTTATCCATGCTAATGAACGGAAAAATTGGTTTATATCTACTGATTTTGCTAACTCAATCGTAACCATTGCGCCAAAGCCGTTTTCATCTTGTTGGAATGGGTAGTACACATTTTTAACAAAGCGATTATTCTTTAGTGCATCGGCTAATTTTCTCGCATTACTCGATTGGGCTTTCATTCTTAAACCTAGCGTTTTTAAACCACGGCATGTCAGCCACGCTTCAAATGGGCTAAGATTCGCACCTAGGTTAGCAATTTTTGTACGAGCACGGTCAATTAAATCCGCTCTTCCGGTAAGCACACCAGCGGTTACATCACTATGCCCGCCAATATATTTAGTGGCACTATGGACAACTAGGTCAATCCCGATTGGATATGGTTTACAGTGATATGGAGTAGCAAAGGTATTATCAACAAGCGAAACAAGGTGATGCTTTCGTGCTAGTTTGACAACTCCTTCAAGATTCTCCACTCTTAATAAAGGATTCGTAATCGATTCTGTATAGATTAGTTTCGTATTTTCTTTGATTTCCTTTTCCACTTCAGCAAGATTTTGGAAGGAGACAAAAGTAGTTTCAATGCCAAATTGACTTAATTCTTCTTTCAGCATGTGAAAGCTGCCGCCATATAAATCATCCGTCGCGATAATATGGTCTCCATTTTGTGCTACGGCCAGTACTCCTGCAAGAATCGCAGATAATCCTGAAGAGGCAGCAACACCTTCTGGCGCCCCCTCCAGCCGAGCAACAGCTTCTCCTAACTCATCCGTATTTGGATTTCCAACTCGAGAATAAAGATATTGTCCATTTCCATGATAGAAACCTTCCAATTCATCAAGATCTTTAAAAGTAAAAGCAGATGTCTGATAAATTGGTGATACCTTACTAGCTATTTTTCTGTTATTTTTTTTGCCATGCAAAATTTCTGTCTCGAATCGCTTCCCCATATCTGCCACCCTTTTTTAAATTCGCAAAATTGTTATTATATTAAAAAATATCAATACCCCACTCTTTCGTCAATCAAAATTTTTTGCCAATTTATATAGTCTTCCAAGCCCACATGTTTTTTTCATATTTGGAAAAATTAATCATGAGAATATATCAATTGGAGGAATACGCATGAGCTCACCGGAAGAAAAACATCATTTTCCTAGAACCTATTGGCGCGAAATTGAATTGCCTGCTTTTGAAAAATTAACGAAAGATATTTCGGTTGATGTTGCAATTATTGGTGCGGGAATTACTGGGATCACGACAGCCTATCTACTTGCTAAGGAAGGGGTAAAGACGGCGATCATTGAGGCTGGTGGGATCTTGAATGGTACTACAGGTCATACCACAGCCAAGCTCACGGCACAGCATGGTTTAATTTACGATGAAATCATTAGCCATTTTGGTGAAGAACAGGCAAAAATGTATTATGATTCCTTATCAAGTGCCATTCACTTTGTTGAGAAAACAGCCAGTGAAAAAGCAATTGATTGTGATTTTAGTAAACAGGATGCTTATGTTTACGCTGTTTCTGACCATTATGCCCAAAAACTTGAAACGGAATGGGGAGCCTATCAAAGATTGGGAATTGATGGCGGTTTGGTGGGCAATATTCCTTTTAATATACAGATCAAGTCTGCGCTGATGATGAAAAATCAAGCGCAGTATCACCCGTTAAAATTTTTGCGGGGATTGCTGGATGATGCTGTTGAAGGAGGTTGTTCTGTTTATGAAAATACCGTTGCTGTTGATCTTGAAGACGAGGAAACGTCAGAGCCAAAAGTGATTACGAAGGATGGGCAGCGAATTACCTGTAAGCATGTGGTCATTGCCTCCCATTTTCCTTTTTATGATAAACCGGGATTATATTTTGCCCGAATGTATGCAGACCGTTCCTATGCAATTGGAATTAAAACGGATAAAGAATACCCAGGCGGAATGTATATTAGCGCTGACAGTCCTTCCCGTTCTATCCGTTACACACCGATTGATGGTGGGAATTTACTAATCTTAGGCGGAGAAAATCATAAAACCGGACAAGGGGTTGACACTCTAAGACATTTTACCGCCCTAGAAGACTTCGCCAAAGAGGTTTTTGATCTTAATGAATATCACTATCGCTGGTCGGCTCAGGATATGGTACCTTTGGACAAAGTTCCTTATATCGGGCCAATAACATCGAATAAACAACGTGTTTTGGTGGCGACTGGCTACAAGAAATGGGGAATGACTTCTGGTGTTCTTGCTGGTCATCTTTTGACTGATTATATTACTGAACGGGAAAACCCCTATCATGAATTCTACTCGCCTTCCAGATTCCATGCGGACCCTGATTTTAAATCGATTGTATCAACGAACCTTGACGTTGCTAAGCATCTGATCAAAGGGAAGCTTGAGTTTGTCCCTAAGGATGCGGGAGATTTAGAAATTGGCGAAGGCTCTGTTGTTATGCATAATGGCAGAAGAGCTGGAGCCTATAAAGATGAGAATGGCAAGTTATATATTGTCGATACAACCTGTACCCATCTTGGATGTGAATGCGAATGGAATCATGCTGAGAAGACATGGGATTGCCCATGTCACGGTTCTCGCTTCTCGTATGCAGGGGATGTCATCGAAGGTCCTGCATTAAGGGCGTTGAAAAATGTTGCGGATGAGTGATTAGAGGGCACATATGGTATTTCACGAGTTGTCGTTTTACAAATTTTGGTTGAGGTTTTACAAATTTCCACGGAGCTTTTACAATTTCGAGTGTTTCTTTTACAATTTTGAGCGTTTCTTTTACAAATTTAATATTTAAACGCCTCCCACACAAATGTAGGAGGCGTTTTGTTATTTACCTTTTGGACGGTTATGTTTTAAATCCTCACCTGTTGAAAACTCAACAAGTTCTTCCGCGGTCTTCATCGCTTTTTTTCGATTGTTATTGCGCTGGGCGTTAGCATTACCTAGCTTCGTTCTTCCCACACCATCATCTCCTTTTCGAAGAAATCATCAATAGTATGAGTGTAAATAAATGAACTTATTCTTGCCCAAGAACAGGTGCTATTCGATACTTCGTCAGTTGTTCAAAACCGTATGCCGCTTCAATTAATACAGGCTCACTGTAAGCAGTTCCGGCAAAAGTAATCCCCACCGGCTCACCTTCAGGAGTATAGCCAGCTGGTACAGCTATTGTGGGATAACCTGCTTTTGCACTGATGTTTGAACCTTCCTCACCAGGGAAAAGAATCAAGTCCAAATTATATTTGTTAAGAGCATAATCGATTCCCTCCGCAGTTGCATGATAATGATCAAACTCTAATGCCTTTACATACTCTTCTTCCGTTAATGTTCCACTAGTCGCTTCAGATTCAAGCAAAATAGCCTGACCATATTTAAGCATCTTTTCTTCATTTTGCTTATTAAATTCAATCAAATCTTTAAGAGTCCGAATAGAAACGGATGGATGAAGACCATTTAAGTAACCATTTAAATCTGGCTTAAACTCGTAGGTCAGCACATAGTATGGCCATTTTACTTTAGCAGAAGGAATTTCGATATTATCGATGATTTCTGCCCCAGAGGATTTTAAAATCGTAATGGCATCACCAATTGCTTTTAACTGCTCCTGACTAAATACATCAATAAATCCTTCCCAAGCAATTCCAACTCTCTTTCCTTCGAGCCCATTCGGGATTAAATACTTTGTAAAATCAATATTACCTAGTGGATTTGTCCTTGTAATAGGGTCTTCATCATCGCTTCCAGCTAATGCACCCAAAAGGATAACAGCATCCTCCACTGTCCGTGCCATTGGTCCTGCCGTATCCTGCGTATGCGAAATCGGAATAATTCCTCTGCGGCTGATTAAGCCAACAGTTGGCTTGATCCCTACAATTGAGTTCTTGCAGGCAGGAAATAAGATTGACCCTGACGTTTCCGTGCCGACCGAAGCGGCAGCAAGATTGGCTGCTATCGCTGCTCCTGATCCAGAACTCGAACCCCCAACTTCAAATTTTCCTGGTCCATAAGGATTTAGCACCTGACCACCACGGGAGCTATATCCTCCCTTCATTCCAACCGCCATAAAGTTCGCCCATTCTGTCATGTTTGTTTTTCCAAGAATTATGGCTCCAGCTTTACGTAATTGTTCTGCGACAAATGAATCTCTTAAAGCAATTGAATCCTTTAACGCTAGGGATCCCGCACTAGTGTGCATCTTATCAGCGGTATCAATGTTATCCTTGATTAATACCGGAATTCCATGCAATGGACTACGCGGGCCAGTTGCCATCCTTTCGGCATCGAGCGCTGCTGCTATCTGCAACGCATCCGGATTCACCTCAAGGATTGAATTGATGTTCTTATCAATGACCGATATTCTATGTAAATACATCATGACAAGCTCTTTAGATGTCAGCTCGCTGCTTTCGAGCTTTTCTTGAATCTGACTAATTGTTATCTCTTCAAGCCAGTGATCTTGCAACTCTTTTAATTTTTTATTTTCCAAGCTATTTCCCCTCCTGTCCTATTATATTCTAGAATAGAAAGAGTAAATCCTTTATTAAAAATAGACAGTGGTTTACACCACTGCCTGTTTATCGACGCGCCTTTTGCTCTTCTACAGCAATTTGACCTTTATAAAATATTCTTTTATTAAGTGGAACATCGAGCTCGCGACAATACCGTTTTAATTCTCTTTCTTCCCGGTCGGTAACTAAGGAAATGACCGTACCGTCTGCACCCATTCTCCCTGTTCTTCCAGCCCTGTGCACATATTGGGCAATATCCTTTGGAAAATCAATATGAACGACATGGGTTATACCTTGAATATCTAATCCTCTTGCAGCAACATCGGTAGCGATTAGCATTTTCATTTTTCCATCTCGGAAGGCTTTTAGCTCTGCCTGACGCTCTAATTTCTTCATGTCACTATGTAAAATTCCGATCGACAACTCTTTAAAAAGCAATTTTTCTTTAAATATTTGGATTTCACCAATATCGTTAATAAATGCTAATGATGTTACGTTTTCTAAACGGGCAATTTTTTCAAGAAGCTTGATTTTATCACGTTGTTCAGCCATGAAATAAATATGCTCAACCTTACCTGAGGAGGCGATTTCATCTTTTTCAATCCGAAGTACTTCTGGCTCTTTTGTCATTTCTTTCGCCAATTTTTCCGTTTCTGGCTTCATGGTTGCAGAGAATAATACAACTTGACGGTCACCCATGGTGGATTTGACAATACTTTGGACTGTGTTTAAATGTTCCTTTGTTAACAGCTGGTCACCCTCATCAAGAACTACCATTTTTACTTCATGCATTTTTACTTTTTTCTGCTTTATTAACTCCAAAAGTCTTCCAGGTGTTGCAAAAATAACATGTGGACGCTTTTTTAATTTTTCCAACTGGCGTTTGACATTTGCACCGCCAATAATGGAAGTTCCGCGAATTCCACTTCCTTCTGACCATTTTTGAAATTCTTGATACACCTGCATCACTAATTCCTGTGATGATGCTAATACTACAGCTTGGAGTGATTGCGAGTTAGGTTCAACTTTATTTAATAATGGCAGCAAATAGGCAAGAGTTTTTCCTGTACCAGTTGGTGATTCTGCAATTAAGTCCTTGCCAGCTAGAATCATCGGAACGGCTGCTTCCTGAATGGAAGTCGGCGTTTGAAATCCTGACTTCTCCCATGCTTCCTGCAAAATTGGTTTTAACGTATTTATCATAATGGAACTCCTTTATTAATCTCATTTCTCTTATTATAACCACATACGCATCTGATACTAACCTAATATAGGAGCAGTGTCCATAAAAAAACCACTCCCAATTAGGAATGGTTTTAATTTGTATACCGGCTATTTTTCGGCTTAGCAATTTCTTCAAAGTTTTCTACTAAAAACTTGAGATCCCTCCTCAGCTCTTCACCTGTCATTGGCACCCCATGCCCAGTCACGGCAATCTCAGGTTTTAATGCCTCCAGTTTTTTCACTGATTCATAAGCTGCATCCCAATCGGTCGTGTAATACCTCGGCGGACCGCTAATCTCTTGCTCTTGTGTTAAGACTTTAAACAGGGATTCCTGTTTTACCGTAACAAAGGCATCACCTGCTATAAGCGCTCGGTCCTGCTCACGAAACAGCGACACATGGCCGGGAGTGTGCCCCGGTGTATGGATCCATTTCCAGCCAGGCATAACGGGAATCGATCCATCCTCAGGAAGCATTTGCACCTGATCCCCAATGTTAATCCCATGATTAGGGAACATCGGTGACATTTTCGCCACTAATCCAGCATCAACACCAGGATCTCCTGGTGGGTAATCTTTTTTCCCCGTTAGATAAGGCAACTCCAGTTCATGGGCGTAAATGGGGACACGCCACTCCTCTAAAAGCTCGACCAAAGATCCGACATGATCAAAATGTCCATGTGTTAACACAATCGCCTGAGGACGAGCATGTTCTCCAAAGCGTTCCGTAATCAACTCTTTAATTTCTTCGGCAGCCCCTGGCATCCCCGCATCAACCAGTACAAAACCACCTTTCGTGCTAACCAAGGCGAGGTTAACGATTTGATTGGTATAACAATACAAGTCAGGCAATACTGTCATTCCAACCCCACTCCCAATCGAAGTCATTGGAAGAAATGTCTCTTCAAACTTGCTATCCTGGTTATGTTCCAAAAAAATTCCTCCCTTAATACTAATTATTTTGCCGGGAGGAGAAGGATATTAGTCAAATATTCGAATGGCTAATTTATTTATGTTTTTGGTAATTTCCTCAGGTTGAATTCTCTCTTCATTATAATCAATTTCAATTTTTCCACTTCCAGAAACGACTCTTACTTTTTCTACCCCATCGTATGTTTTCATACGTTTTCTAATTCTGCCAATACAACTCGTACATGCAATATCATTTAATGCCAGTTCCATCATACTCATGATATTTGCTCCTTTTTCGCTAATAGTTTCTTTCCAAATTCCCTTCCGAACTTGATACATTGTTCCTTTTCTAAATTTGTCGGTGCGTGCTCAATTTTTAAGCATTCAAGGATTTCAGCACCTAATTCCAGTAATTTTTCAGATAATAGATCAACCGCTCTGCCAAAATGCTCATAAGTTGAATCACACGAACCAAATGCACCGGCAAATTTTCCTGCCAAATGAAGACCATCCATTTCTTCATAAAAATCTAAGACCTCATCAGGTAATTCCCCATCTCCCCATGTGTATGCACCAAGGAGAATTCCATCATAGTCTTCAAGCCCAGAGACATCAGCCTCTAAAATATCCTTTATTTCAACATTAGCCCCAACATGTTGAATTCCATCTGCAATCAGTTCTGCTAATTCCTCGGTATTTCCAGTCATACTCGCATATACAATTAAACAATCAGCACTCATTTTTGATCACCTCTTGTTTTCTTTCATTGTAATGCGAATCTTTCTCATTTTCCTTGATTTACATCAAGTCATTGATACAAATCACTACAAAGACAGTGATAACACGATAAAATATAGGTAAAATCCGTTTAGAGGAGAGAAATCTATGTGTTGTGAACATTGCTCACATGAATCATCCTGTATTACCACCGTTCCAGTATTTAAAGGAATGAAGGAGTCAGATCTTCAACAACTGAGAAAAGTAACCCGCAGTCGAAATTTTCAAAAAGGAGCTTTTATTTTTAGAGAAGGTGAACGCTCTGAGACCTTATTCGTTGTCAATGAGGGGCTAATTAAGTTGACGAAAACCTCAGCAGAAGGTAAGGAACAAATTGTTCGGCTCCTCTTTCCAGGAGATTTCTTTGGATTATTTTCCTTATTGCGAGATGAAAAACATTATATGAATGCAGAGGCAACACAGCAAACGGTGATTTGTTCTATTGATAAAAATGACTTTTTAAAAACGATGGAAAATAATTCTGGATTATCCTATCGTTTTTTACTGGCAGTAAATGATAGGCTTTATGAGGCAGATGAATCGGTTGGGAACTTGAGTCTTTTGGAGGTAGAACAGCGATTAGCACGAGCACTTCTTCTTTTCCACGATAAAATGGCCGTTGAGAATGAGACATTTGAATTGCCCATAACAAAAAAGGATTTATCTAGCTTTATCGGAACAACCCCAGAATCAGTCAGTAGAAAGCTCTTGTCGTTTGTTTCAA
This sequence comes from Neobacillus sp. K501, assembly GCF_053749995.1. NCBI lineage: Bacteria > Bacillati > Bacillota > Bacilli > Caryophanales > Bacillaceae > Neobacillus > Neobacillus sp. K501. The sequence goes on from NZ_JBSLYA010000007.1 coordinate 113,055, forward strand.
AAAAACTTATCCATATGGATGGACAGAGAAGAATAAAGATTCTAGAGTTGGACCAACTGAAACAGTTATCTGGTGACTGTTAAAAAGTCTTAGAGTTTAATGGCCATTAACCGAAAATGACCAGGTTCAATTTCGTTAACAATCGCATTCATGCCTAACGATTGGAAGCTAGCAACAAGTGGCTCCGCGCGATGGGGTAAATGGATCTCAAAGATGGTTCCTATAGGGGAGCTCTTCACAAAATCTAAAATTTCCCGGCGCGGATGCGCTCCTTTTAACACTCGCTCGCGAATATCAAGAATCGCCCTTTTTTCCTCTATTTGAAAGTTATGCATCGTACAATCTCCCTTATTATCTAATGTATTTTCTCTAGTTTACTTCGAATTCCACTAGTATAAATTGACATACATCAAGGTTATTGAATTTTTGTTTTTGAACGAATTGTGAACATTATTTACTAAGTGAGATTACTTTCTAGAAAAGGTGGTAAAATGGAGAACATCAAGATAACACTATAATGGAGTTGAAAACAATGTTTAGAAAAATCACTCTTATCTCATCACTACTGTTCTTTCTATTTGGAGCAAATGTTTTTGCTCATTCCCATATAGAAGATTCTACTCCTAAAAATGGAGAAGTAATTACCGAACCACTTAAAAATATCACCCTTAACTTTGAAACAGCTATAGAGCCGACGAGCTCTTTCACATTATCTGACGCAAATGGTACAGAGGTTTCTCTTCCAGAGGTTACGATTAATGGAAATCAATTACTCACTAATGTGGAAAACGAACTTGCTAATGGTGCTTATACGATTCACTGGAAGATAATCGGAGAAGATGGACATCTGCTTGAAGGAGATATCCCATTCACGGTTCAGCTTCCTAAAATTGTAGAACACTCTGCCGCAAGTGAGACTGTGGTAACTACTTCAGCCGATTCACAAACTACAACAGAAAATGTAAGGAATGATACTGCGACGGAGCAGGTTGCCGTTGAAAAAGAAGCTGAGTCTGAGGAACCAGCAATGATGAATTATATTATCCCAGGGTTAATTGGCCTCATTATCATGGTTGGCTTTGTAAGCTATTGGTTCATTTTTAGAAGGAAGCAAGCCTAATGTGGATTGCTGGAATACTTAGTGAAGCTTTCCTCTATCTTTGTTTTTCACTCTTAGTTGGAAGCTTTATCATCAGCATGGTTCCCGAAACTGCACGTCCCGAAGTTAAAATTCCTAAAGCTGTGCTGCTTTTGGCAACACTTGGGATAGCAGTCTTTTCCTTCTTACCGGTTTTAAAGATTGTTCTCTATCTATATAAAGACTTAGGCTTAAGTTATACGATTCAATCAGTGTTAACCAATTTTGAAGTCGGAAAGTCATGGATGATAACGGGGATCCTCTCACTTATTTTGTTCATCTATTTGATCCCAATCAAGATTGAACGTAAGCCATTGTTTGCCTTAAATGGGCTGGTTTTTACCTTAATCTTAATCGCTGCCCTTGGCTGGTCAAGCCATGCAAGCTCATTGTCGAAGTGGGCAGGCTTTCTCATTCATAGTTTACATTTTTTAGCCGTTACCACTTGGGTTGGAATTTTGATCATTGCCAGCTGGTTTTCACGAAATCACAAAAATTGGCAAAAGTTTTTAAAATGGTTTTCACCTGTTGCCCTTTTTTGCTTACTTATTACTGTGTTAACAGGGATTTCTTTAATGACCTTTCATATGGAGTTATCCGAGTATGTAAGTGTAACAGCCATTTCCTATGGGCAAACATTATTAATTAAGCATCTTGCAATACTACCATTACTTGCCTTTGCGGTTATCAATAGCTTATTCATTCGAAAACGTATAAAAAGTGATATGAATTTCAATCCGATACCTTGGGCAAAGCTAGAAAGTATCGTGGTTTTGCTTGTCTTTTCCATTACAGGAGCTCTTGGACAAGCTTCACCACCACATGAATTAAACTCAATGGTGAAAGCAGAGGGTGCCTCAAAGCTGTTCAGCTATTTCCATCCTGGAGAAATTATCTTCCCATTGGAGTTTTCCCCGGGAATAGGGTCAATATCCTTAATAGTCCTTGCACTGTTATTCTTAGGATTATTAATATTCACTTTTATCAAGCAAGCACCGAAAATCCTGTCATTAATGATGAGCCTGCTCGTTATTCTGGCTGGCTATCTCGCTTTTATGTTTGGGATATCATAGAAAAAGCAGCGTGATTGTTCACGCTGCTTTTATTCATAGCTGAATTGTTCGCAGTATTGCTCTTACTGGGCTTCCGTCTGCTTCAACGAGGGGAAGCGGCAGAGCAATTAATTCATAATCACCAGGGTCTATATCATCCAGACGAACAGATTCTAAGATATGAATGCCATTTTTATTTAAAGCATGATGCGCCGATAAATCCTTGCTCTCAAGTGGATCCACAGACGGTAGGTCCACCCCAATTAAACGAATTCCCTTCCCTGCTAAAAATGGCCCTAGGTCCGCTCTTAAATAAGGAATCCTTTCTGGAAATTCTCTAGGATTCTCCCAGGCTAGCGTACGAAATATTACCCTTTTACAGCCTTCAAGATTTATTCCTGAGAGATCATCCACACCAATGCTCTCCTTGCCGATCATATCAATTACTCGTACAGTTCCAACATATAAATCCAGATCCAGTTCCATAATTTTTTTCCCATTATCATCAAAATGAAATGGAGCATCTACATGTGTACCCGTATGGGCACTCATTGTCATGCTGCCAACATTCACTGAACCACTATCCAGCTTTGACCATGAAACTTCATAATGGAAAGGAGTATCTCCTGGCCATACCGGCATGCCATTTTCAAGCCTTCTTGAAATATCATAAATTTTCATCCAGTCGCTCACCCCTAATTAAAAATCAAGCTACCTCAAAAATATCTTCTTGTGGGGGTACTGTCAATTAATGAAACGATCTCCAAAAGCTTCTGTTCCTAGCGATAATGTGATTGATTTGTTCAAATGGAATTGTAAAGGTTGGAAATCCTGCAGCATATGGGGCGATGTCATAAGGGAAAAAATAAATATTTAGGGCATTCTCGCTGATAAAGAACGGCTGGTCTGGTTGAATCCCTTTAAAGGAATCAGGAAAAACGTATGAGTATTTTTCGTCATTTTTAATTTGATCAGCTATGATATCGCTAATGGTTTTTACATAATCAGCACTAGGCTTAAATAAGTCTTTTAATTGATAGAATTCACCTGTTTTGAGGTCTATATGAGCATATTTTCTAACGGGCATCCCATGTGCAGCTCCAAAAGGATAGTCATAACCATTGATCTCGATAACCAGCAGGTTTTTCTTATAAAACGAAACATTAAAGTCACCAACATAGTTAGAATCAAGCTGTGTATGGGGAGGAATCGGCTTCACGGCTGAAAGGTCCTTGAGTTTCTGATTTACTTCTTCTTGTTTTTCAATCCCTTTTAGCTGTGGATAGTAAACTAAATAATCTTTATTTGGCTTATATTTATTTTCAATCACGGCGGTTTCTTTGCTCAATGGAATAAAATGATTTTGCTTCCAAACGACCTGACCTTTTTTATCAAAATAAAGAATTCGAAAATCGATATCTCCTTTAATTAATGTTTTGTCAAACGATAGTGTCCCACTGCCGCTAACCTTTGGAAGATGATCGATTCTCCGCCCCTTCTGATCAATAAAGAATGTAAATTGATCATCATAGGCGGAGGCAATTCCATCTTTAAACGGTGAGATACCATTAAAAATAAACCCAGTATAAATATGCCCCTTTGCGTCAGCAAGAGCATATTTCGAAGGAAGATATGGCTTATCAGGTTTTTCTGCCTTTCCGAGAGCATAACGCCCTTCTTCAAGATAAAGCACCGTATTGTACTGTGGTTTAATCGTAAAATTCCCTTGACGATCTACCAGACCGTACTTATCCATATAATTATCCGACATATTTACGATCGCATAACCAGCTTCAAACGGCATTGTCCCTGAAAACTGAGGTTTAATGACCACATTCCCTTTTTCATCGATATATCCCCATTTTCCGTCCTCTTTTTCCTTAAAAGCTAGCAATCCATCACCATAGCTATCTACAAAAGGATAGGAAAATTTCATTATGGTTCTTCCGGTTAAATCAATTAAAGCATAGCTGCCATCCTGAAGTTTTACGAGTGCCTTGCCGTTTATAAATTCATCAGCAGATTCATAGGATAATGGTATAACTTCCTTCCCCCACCGATTTAAATAACCATATAAATACTTACCAGCCTCGTTAGTGTTCGCAGCCACAGCCCTTCCTTCCTTGTAACTTGAAATAAAAGAGTATGGCTTCGAAGTCACTTCCTTGCCGCTTTCATCGATTACGTTAAAGCCTGGGTCGTCAATAACAGCTGCCCGCCCCTCCGAAAAAGCTTGGATCGATTCATATTTTGGCTTTACAATAAAATAGCCATCAGAATTGATGATCCCAAAAAGACCATTGCTCTCGACGATCGCTAGTCCATTTTCCTGAAAATCCCGCGCATCCTCAAAGATGGGAGAGAGAACGAATTTTCCCTTATTATCAATATAACCCCATTTGCTGCCGCCAATTTCTTTTACCGCTGCAGGATAAAGATATACCGCCCTTGATAAAGTTAGAAGGTATTGAATCCAATTCTCCAACTCTTTAGACATACATACTACCCCATTTATCTTTTTAACTATGTATATGAAAAAAATGGGCACCCGGTGATAATTGAAAAAGCAGCTCATTTTAATAATAAGCTGCTCTTTACTGTCCTTTATAAAAAATCTCTATCTATTTCTCAACTGCAAAGACGATATTGTTTTGTTTTCTTACACCCTCTGTGATTCGAAGGACAATTTGGCTTAATTCCTTCAACTGCTTATATTTCGTATCGTTCTTTGATTCGATAATATCAGCAAAAGTAAGGCATTCATAAGCCATATCCTGCTCTTCCTGGACAACACTGAAGATGTCACTTTCTTTTGTATGGCTGTCATAAAACTTTATTTCAGAGATTGGCGCTGCATCCTGTAATACAAAGGTTCCTGCTTCACCGTGAATTTCACATGGCATTACCGAGTGAGAGATTTTGGAACAAAGAACAGTCACAACGAAGTCTTCATATTCTAGAACCAATGTACCGCTTCCGTCGACACCACTTCTTAGGATCACAGGGTGATAGCTAGCCTTCTTAGGCTCTCCAAAAAGACCAATTGCTAGAAATAGCGGATACACCCCTAAATCTACTAATGCTCCTCCAGAGAACTTGCTAGAGAAGATATTTGGTTCTTCTCCCTGTAAAAATATATCATAGCGGGAAGAATACTGAATATATGGCAGGATGGCACTTCGAAGCTTCCCAGCCTTTGACAGATTTTCTTTTAAGATTTCAAAGTTTGGAGTATGGATATTTCGAATTGCCTCGAATAAATATACCCCATTTTCTTCGGCAATTCGATGCGCTTCTTCCAGTTCTGCGGTCGTTGAAAAAATTGGTTTTTCGCAAATAACATGCTTCTTATTTTTCAAAAAAGTAATCGCTTGTTCATAATGAACCGAGTTAGGTGAAGCGATATAGACTGCATCAATTTCTGAGCTTTTCGCCATGTCTTCTAAATCCGTAAAGAATGTATCAGCTTGATATGTATGAGCCATTTTTTCAGCTTTATCCACGTTTCGCGAATAAACACCTGCAAGATGAAATTTCCCGCTATGTTTGGCAGCTTCAATAAAGGCAGTTGTAATCCAACTAGTTCCAACAGTTCCTAGGTTAATCATCACAATTCCCCTTTCCTATTTACAAAAATATATTTTAGCCTTAAATCATTTTAAATACAAATCAAATACTAATGCAAATGCTTATTTTTCCGTTGATTTGATGGGAACAATGGAAAAATATCAATATTTATGGTATTTATTAATAAATAGATTTGTGAAAGAGGTTGGATAGAGTGGACAATCAAAATTCTAATTTTATAAAAGAGATTATGATTAAGGATTTGGAATCAGGTAAGCACGATAAAATCGTGACACGGTTCCCTCCAGAACCAAATGGTTATTTACATATTGGACACGCTAAATCCATCATTATTAATTTTGGACTTGCCGATGATTTTAATGGGAAAACAAACTTACGTTTTGATGATACGAATCCGCTAAAGGAAGATATTGAATATGTTAATTCGATTAAAGAAGATGTGAAATGGCTGGGGTTTGAATGGGATAATTTACATTTCGCTTCTGATTACTTTGAGGAAATGTACAAGCGTGCCGTTCTCTTAATTAATAAGGGACTTGCCTATGTCGACGATCTATCTGCTGATGAGATTCGTGAGTACAGAGGTACCTTAACCGAACCTGGCAAGGATAGTCCTTATCGCGATCGTTCAATTGAAGAAAACTTAGATTTATTTGAACGAATGCGTAATGGAGAATTTGCCAATGGCGAGAAAGTTCTTCGTGCTAAAATTGATATGAAGTCTCCTAATATTAATTTGCGTGATCCTGTTATTTACCGGATTTCTCACGCTACTCACCATAACACAGGAGATAAATGGTGTATTTATCCAATGTATGCATTTGCCCACCCGCTTGAGGATGCGATCGAAGATGTGACCCACTCCATTTGTACGGTTGAGTTTGAAGATCAACGTCCGTTATACAATTGGATCGTGGAAAATTGCGAAATGGAAAGCAAGCCGCAACAAATTGAATTTGGCCGTTTAAATGTAACAAATACCGTCATGAGCAAACGTAAACTAAAGCAATTGGTGGACGAAGGATTTGTCGATGGCTGGGATGACCCGCGGATGCCGACAATCTCAGGGATGAGACGAAAAGGTTTTACTCCTGAATCGATTCGGAATTTCGTCCGTGAAACAGGTGTTTCAAAAGGCTCTGGCGCAGTTGATTCCCAAATGCTCGAACACTATGTGAGAGAAGATTTGAAACTAAAATCACCGCGGACAATGGGAATCCTGAAGCCTTTAAAGGTGGTTATCACTAATTACCCTGAGGGACAAATTGAATTATTAGATGCTGAGATTAACCCTGAGGTACCAGAAATGGGAATGCGCAAGATTCCATTTTCCCGTGAAATTTATATCGAACAAGATGATTTTATGGAAAACCCGCCAAATAAATATTTCCGTCTCTTCCCTGGTAATGAAGTACGCCTAAAGCATGCTTATTTCATTAAATGTGAGGAAGTGATAAAGGATGAAAACGGCGAAGTGGTTGAACTACGTTGCACGTATGATCCACAAACGAAGAGCGGCACCGGCTTTACTGGTCGTAAAGTAAAAGGTACGATTCATTGGGTCGAGGCAACTAATTCCGTGCCTGCTGAGTTCCGTTTATATGAGCCGCTGATTTTGGATGAAGATAGCGATGAAGGAAAATCATTCTTGGACAATGTAAATCCAAATTCACTTGAAGTATTGCAAGGTTTTGTTGAGCCTAACATGAAAGATAGTATGCCACATGATAAGTTCCAATTCTTTAGACATGGTTATTTCAACGTAGATCCAAAGCATACAACCGTCAATAAACTAGTCTTTAACCGAATTGTTTCTTTGAAAAGTTCATTTAAAATTTAAAGAAAAAGAACCAGGCGATTTTGTCTGGTTCTTTTACTTGTTCTCGTATCTTGTGCTTGGGATTTCTAATATGATCTTTGTTCCTTTTCCAAGAGTAGAATTGATCGTGAGCTCGCCGTTAACAGCCCTGGCTCGTTCATCCATACTGAAAAGCCCCACTCCACGTGGCTGAGAGCTAAGCTCGAAGCCTACCCCCTTATCCTCAATCATCACTCTTACTGTGTGATCTATCTCTCTAACCGTCACGGTTGCCTCAGATACGTCTGCATACTTTCGAATATTCGTTAATGCTTCCTGAATTATACGGTAAATGGTCAATTCAATATTGATATCGAGACGGCAGCTTAACACACATTCAAAATAAACATCAATGCCATAGTTCTCTGAAAAACGTGATAGAAAGGAGCGAATCGCAGGAACAAGTCCAAGATCATCTAATACGGAAGGTCGCAGCTCCCAAGAAATATCACGAATTTCCTCAATCAATTGAGTGGCTTCCTTTTGCATTTGTTGAAGCAATGGATGGTCCATTTCAGAGAGCAAGCGGTTAATCGTAATGAGATGACTATATAAATTCTGACCGATGCCATCATGTAAATTCCTCGATAACCGTTTACGCTCCTCTTCTTGTACTTCAATGATCTTAGTCATCATTTTTTGCAATTCTTGCTCCACTCGTTTTCTTTCAGTAATCTCATAGCGAATGGCTAAATATTGATAAGGCCTTCCTTTATCATTTAAAAAGGGAATAATGGTAGTATCCACCCAATAAAAGGTACCATCTTTAGCACGGTTGCGAATTTCTCCCTTCCACACTTTTCCAGAACCGATTATTGACCACATTTCCTTAAAGAAACTTTTAGAATGAAATCCTGAATTTAAAATGCGATGGTCCTGCCCTAGAAGTTCATCCCTTGAGTACTTTGAAATTTGGCAAAATTGGTCATTCACATAAGTTATGGTCCCCCTGGCATTTGTTATTGCGACAATCGATGATGCATCGAGGGCAAATTTATAATCAGTTAGTTCATTTTGCGTTAATTGAAATTCCCTGTCCATATCCTTCCCCCAGCATCAAGTTCATGAATACACCTTAAGTATTTTCTCCAAAGTAAGCGCTGACTCTTTTACCTTTTCCTGATCATTTTCAGTATAAGTATGGGAAATTCTTTTTCCAACAAGTAATACTCCTTTGGGTACAAAATTAAAAAATAAAGGGACCGCAAAACAGGAAACAAGTTTTTCAGCTAGCATAATCGGATAATCGGTAATCTTTCCATAAATATCATCAGGAAAATTACTCAACATCATCGGACTGCCGCTTGAAATAATCTTTCCAGCGATTCCTTTTCCAAAACGAACGGTTATTCTTTTATATTTATCATTTAAATTACCGGCAGCATAATGCCATCTGACATCTGGTCCTACTTCATTTTGAAAGGCAAGACCAACAAATTCACAGTCTAAATTTTCTTTTAACTGATTACAAATTTTAATCACATCTGCTATTTCCCTTATTTCTGTCATGCCTGGTGATTCTCCTTATCATATACCATAACCTAATAACCCCTTTTTTACGGCATATTCCACCAATTCAGGCCGGGTTTTCATTTGCAGTTTCTCCATTACTTTGCTTTTATGTGTTTCAACAGTCTTTACACTAATAACTAGCTGCTCTGCGATTTCTTTATTGGAATATCCTTTTGCAATTAGGGTAAGCACCTCTTTTTCCCGATCCGACAAGAGATTATATATATCATTCCCATCGTGCTTTACACCAGCCAAGTACTCTTCCATTAACCTCTTTTGTGCAGATGGATGAAGATAGGCATCCCCTTTTGAAACCGATTCGATCGCCGACATGAGTTCATCATGCGGGGCACTTTTCAAGATACAGCCGGATGCCCCTCCCTGTATCGCGCGAAAGAGGTATTCCTCATCATCATGCATCGTTAAAATAAGTATATTGATCTCTGGCATAAGCTTTTTTAATTCTGTTGTCGCTGATAAACCATCTTTTCCGTGCGGCATACTTAAGTCCATTACCACTACATCAGGTTTAAGCTTCTGCGCCTTTTTAATTCCTTCGTTCCCTTCGGATGCTTCTCCAATGACTTCCATTTCTGGATTCGTGTTGAGGAGCATTTTAAGGCCCATTCTTACAACTGCGTGGTCATCGACTAATAGGATTTTAATCATGCTTCTCTCCTTTACTCCCTATAAGGGAAGAGATATTTCGATAGATGTACCTTCTCCTATTTTAGAGGATATAACACACTGTCCGCCAGTCAAAAGCATTCTTTCTTTCATCGCCGCAATTCCTAATGCGCGATGATTGTTTTCAATTTCCTCGGGCTGAAATCCCTTACCAAAGTCAAAAATTGAAATTTTCAATTCATCTTCCTCCCATAAAAAGTAGATATTAATATGTGAGGTGTCGGCATATTTAGCGATATTTGCAAGAGCCTCCTGACAAACCCGAAAAACAGCGATACTTTCCTGCTCCGAAATCTGCTTTTCTGCCCCAGTAGCTTTCAAATCAACCATAATGCCAAAAGTCGAGGTGTATAACTTAATATAGCTCTTCATTGCTGGCCATAAACCGAGCGTTGTTAAGGTTGGAGGGTGCAGTTCAACAGAAAGCAGTCTGATCTCTTGAATCGTCTTTTCAATCAGCTGAGTCATTTCATGTAAATAATCCTTGATGTCCGGCTGATCTGCACTTGATTCAACGAATTGTAATCCTGTTAAGATACTATATAGGTTTTGTCCTACTCCCTCATGGAGGTCTAGAGCAATTCGTTTAATCTCTTCTTCCATTGATTGAATCATATAATTATTTAGTCGCTGCTTTGATTCTGATAACTCCATTCTTTTACCCTCCTCTACATTTTTGTAAAAAAAAGGCAGGTTCTTAGAAAGAAACCTGGTCCTTTTTTATTTTATATGTTAAGCCGCTTTCGGGGTCTGAAGCGGACCATTCTTGTTCTGTTTCCGTTACATCACTATTTAGTGGCACTGCAAGGAAATACAAATGATCAAAATAGAAACGGACATGCGTTTCGTCAGGACAAAGCTGTACTTTTTTGACTACCTTTTTTACCGCGGGGGCTTGATCCTTCCCCTGCTCATCATGAATCCCAATTTCAACGGATGCCCCGACAAAATGCTGTAAATCATCTAGATTAATGAGTACCACAGCTGTTACATCCTCTCTTAACTGGATAAATGAACATTTTATAGCCTTGAAGATATTTCCAAAATCTTTCGCCGGCATTCTCTTCAATGAATTGGATCGATTCTTCTTCTGATTGCCAATCACTCATCCCTTTTATTTCAGCGACAACCACTTCAGCACCATCAACCGTCTTTTCTTCAAGAAACCAATTCAAGCGTTTCTTTCCAAAAGTCTCTTTCAATAACTCATCGATTTCTGCTGTAAATCCTCCCGATTGTGCCCGCATAAAACAAAAGTCAATAAACGTTTCACTAGTCATGGACATTCACACCTTTTTTATAGATAAGAAAGGCAGTTGGGAATAACAGGACATTGATAACTCCAGCAATAATCGTATTCGTATAATTCTCAAAAAAGTATTGATGAACCATGTATTGAGTAGCAATAATATTACACATTAAAACCGCTAGAAGCAGGGCAACTGGAAGGTAACTACGCTTCATAACGCTTCACCCCCACGGCATAAACCGCACCGTCTTCCACTTTTACATAAATTTCTGGAAGCGGGCGTCTTGGTGGTCCTGCAGTTGGCGCACCTGTTTCGACATCGAATTTACCATGATGACAAGGACAGAGCAAATCTCCCTCCTCTTTTTGCCAAAACACTGGGCAACGGAGATGTGTACAAGCGTTTTGATAAGCCACATATTTTTCCTCGGACAGTCTGATTAAAATGGCGCTATCATGCTCGCCTGGGAAGTGAAATTCAACAGAATCTCCGACTGGAATCGACTTCACATCGGTAATTTTTTGTTTCGGATATTTTTTATCGCCTAAGCCAGCCAATTCTTTTGCTGCGACAACACCCCATGGCAGGGAAGATACAGCAAATACTCCCGCTGCACCGACAAGCGTCTTCATGAAGCCGCGGCGGTCAAGCTTTCTTTCGTTATTACGGTTTATATTATGTGTGTAATTATCTTCATTAAACGGGATCTTATTATTTTTATCAGACATCCTAATCCCTCCTAGAACAATTTAGTGACACCCTGCAGGATTCCAGGGAGATTCACTCTAACATTCGTTTCGCCTTCTAAATAAGGCATGCTTGTAACCCATTTACCATTATCAAGGTTAAATTGCTTTTGTTTTGCTTCAATTTCTTCATCTGTTAGCCATTGTAATGTGTTAGATGGGCAAACACTTGCACACATTGGCGGAATACCATCTTTTGTACGGTCTATACAAAGATCGCATTTGTACATTAGGTTTTGCTCTGTATCAAACTTCGGAATTCCATATGGACAAGCGATTGTACAGTTTTGACAGCCAATACATTTTTCTACAAGAGCTGAAAGAACGGCTCCTGTTTCATGAATTTGGATTGCCTGAGCCGGACAGCTTCTTGCACAGGCTGGATTCACACAGTGAAGGCACATTAGAGGCATCGTTTGACGGTTAACAAGCGGGTTAACATCGTAAACATAGTTACGGTTACGCTCCTCATGCCCGCCGCACTGCGTACATGCCGCTAAGCAAGAACGGCACCCGATACAGTTTTCTAGTTCTAGGTATAGCCTCTTTTTCATTTACTGCACCTTCTTCATTTCTAGTTTTTCAATCTGTGCTGCGCACGCTTTAAATTCCGGCATCCGTGACATAGGGTCAAGCGCTGCAATCGTTAACAGATTAATAGATTTATCGTGGCCAAAGTGATATGGCACAAATACGGTATCTTTACGAATCGCTTCCGTGATTTTCACTTTATATTCAGCTTCTCCTCTTCGTGTAAAGAGGCGGACATATTCTTCATGAGCAATGTTATATTTCTCAGCTGTTTCCGGGTGAACCTCGACATATGGTTCCGGGCACATATCGCGTAAAAATTGGATTCTGCGAGTTTGGTTACCTGATAGATAGTGATAAACCACACGTCCTGTTGTTAGACGGAGTGGATATTCCTCACAAGGCTCCTCAGCTGGTGGACGATATGGAAGCGCACAAATTTTTGCCTTTCCATCTGGATGGTAGAACTTTTTATCTAAGAACATATGCGGTGTTCCTTCGTCATTTTCATCTTTACATGGCCAGAAAACACCATCTTGCTTGTCGATTTTATCCCAAGTAGCTCCGTAGTAATCTGCGTAGCCGCCTTTCGTTGCTAAGCGGAACTCATCCGCAACATCTTTTGCCGTTTTTAAGTGGGAGAAATACTTTCCTCTTCCAAGATATTCAGCTAGCTCTGCTTGAATTTGCCAATCAGGCTTTGATTCACCAAGTGGTTCTTGTGCTTTATTGATTTTAATGATACGGCCTTCAAGGTTTGTTACTGTCCCTTCATCTTCAGACCATGTAACCGTTGGAAGGATTACGTCAGCAAACTCTGCAGATTCGGATAAATAAAAGTCTGCACAAACCATAAAGTCTAGACCCTTCATTGCTTTACGGACAAAGTTTAAGTTCGGTGCTGATACTGCTGGATTCGAGCATAGCAGGTACATAGCACGAATTGTTTTTTGCTCCATTAATTCAAACATTTCATAAGCAGAGACTCCCGGCTGTGGCATTTCCTCTGGAGTGATTCCCCAAACCTGACATACTTCCTCAACATGTTTTGGATTGGTAATTTTACGATATCCTGGCAGTAAATCCGATTTTTGTCCATGCTCACGTCCGCCTTGACCATTTCCCTGACCTGTAAAAGTTGCAACACCAGATTTAGGACGACCAATTTTACCTGTTACCAATGCCATGTTCGTATAAGCGGAAACATTATCTACTCCTTTATGCTGTTGCTCAATACCACGGGCGAACATCACAATAGCATTTGGAGCCTTACCATAAATTTCAGCTGCGCGGATGATTTTTTCAGGAGCAACTCCCGTTAATTCACTAGTATATTCAGGTGTAAATGCTTTAACTAGTTCTTTTGTTTCTTCAAAACCATTGGTATGGTTGTTAACGAATGCTTCATCAGCATGGCCGTTTTGGATTAATAGATTTAGAATTCCATTGGCTAGAGCTAAGTCTGTTCCTGGTCTTAAATCCAAATGAACATCTGCTCTTCTTGCAATTGGTGTTTCACGAGGGTCCGCAACAATCAAGTAGCCTCCTCGTTCTTGAACGGACCAAACACGGAACATCGAAGTTGGGTGACACTCTGCCGTGTTACTTCCGGCAATAAATAAGCAATCTGTTTCATGGATATCCGTCCAAGGTAAGGTCGAACCACGGTCAACCCCGAATGAACGAAGGAAGCCGCCGGCCGCACTGGACATACAGAAACGGCCATTATAATCGATATAGCGTGTTTGAAGGGCAACCCTTGCAAACTTTCCGGTTAAATAACATTTTTCATTCGTCATCGATACACCACTGAATACAGACAATGTATCTTTACCATATTTCTCTTGAAGTTCAGTGAATTTCTTCGCAATTAACTCATATGCTTCTTCCCAAGTAGCTTCGCGGAAACCCTCTTTAGTTCCTTTAAGGGAAGCATCATCACGAATTAAAGGCTTCAAAAGCCGGTCATCATGGTTTGTCTGCTGATAGGCAGTAACCCCTTTTGGACACATTTTCCCAACCGTTACCGGCCAGTCATAACGAGGTTCAACCCCGATAATTTTATTTGTTTTGGTATTAACACGTAGGTTCATTCCACATTGCATTCCGCAATAGCTGCAGTGTGTTTTTACGAGCGTCTCATTTGGATGACGCACATTCTCTATTTCTTTAAAAAACTTATCCCTTTGCATTCTGGTTTGCCTCCTTAACCTTCACTTGATGGGTTGCAAAGCCTGAGAATCTAGAAATTCTGTATTTTCTTCGGCAAGGAAGGCATAATTCAGCGAGATTAAAGCCGTCCTGCATATTGAATTCCATCTCATTAACACCCAATACTTGAATAACATCATCAGACTGTTCTACTGATACGAAATGATCACCGCACACTTTACATTCCTTCATTGCTTGCTCACCGTAGTGCTCACGATAGTTTCGGGCAAAGACACTCACGGGACGGAATGGAATATGAGCAAGTTTACCAAATGGCAAGTAAATTAACGTTACGATAACGGAAAATTGGTGAATTAAAGACATTTGCGGCTGCATCCAGCCATGTAAAAATACGTTTTGAACAGTTAGCAACAGTCCTGTAACGGAAATTAAAAGTAATAGATAAAGTGGTAAGAAATCATAAATGAATTTTTGCTCTGCTCTTGCCTGCATATTTTTCAAGCGGCGGTGCAATGCCATACAAACTCCTGTGATAACCATGATAGCTGAAATATTTAAGGCATTATAAGAAAACCAAGCAATAATTCCATCAGCCTTTACCTGCATTAAGTCCATCCCCATCAGGACGATCGTATAGTAGCCATTGTCTTCCATCGTGAAATACATCCAGCTAAATACAAGTGGGAAAGTAACTAAACAAGCAAGTACACAGCCCCAGCCAATTAAAATATGTTGAATCCAACGGTACAAACCGCGGTTTTTAATAAAATCGTAGATAGCTAAATGATTAACTGCTGTTTTTGGAGTGCTTTTTCTAAAGAGCAATTTTAAGCCTTTTTTAATAAAAATTTTCGTTGGCGGTCTTTCTCCCCAAGCAATAAAGCGGTAAAAAAATCCACCGATGAACACGATCGTTCCAACCATATAGCCATAAAGGTTCAGGTCAATATGTGTAAACATTCTTGTTCCAATAAACATTAAAATCACAATTCCAGTGACAGATAAAAACATTGATTTAGCAAATTTTGAAGCGAAGGCATCATTTATGGTGCTTCCTGATTTCTTATTCGCTGCCGTGTTTGCTTGAGATTTATTTGTAGCCTGCATTTCCAGCCCCTCCTATATAAAAAAATAACACTAACGTTTTCTCTTACTCTTATTGTAAGAAAAACGCTAGTGTTACAAATATCAGGGAACTCCCCCATCCTCAGGAGGAAAAACCCTTAGAATTATTATTTTAGACAAACAACTGTCACAAATAGAAAAGCGGAAACGCCTTGTCCAGGGGCGACAGGCATAAGACGAGCCGGCGAGAAGGTTGTTCTTTAACCTTCTTGACGGATTGGCTTATGACCCCGAGCCCCTAGGCGCTGGAGCTAGACAACTCTAATTTTGAATGTACTTTTTCCTCCATGAATATAGAAGCAACAGAACAAAGACCCCGACTTGCAACGAAAATACGATTGCATCCCAGAAAGCCAGACTTGTAGGCGGTTGCCCAAATCCAGGGAGAAGCTGTTTTCCAGCATGGATAACTTCAGGGATATAATAAATAAAGTATAACGCTATCGATATCGCAATCCCTAGAAAATAGAAGATAGAAAATCGGAAAACGGTTTTCCTCTCAGCTGAAAAAACAACCTCTTCTGAGGATTTCGGCTTCAGGAAAGGGAGCCGTTGTCTTATAATTTGATGCGCATTTTCCATCAAATTATAACAGCCCGATACATTTTCAAATACATAATATAAATCAGTTTTCACGTAAATACAGCATTGATAAAGCATCCTTAACACAATATCAAATACAGCGAGGCTCATTAAACCCATGGCGATTCCTGAGCTACTCGGAAACAATAACTGAAATAAGAGCGCAATAAAAAGGATGACATTATCAAAACACAGACCTGCAAGATACAGTACATTTCTCTCTTTCGGAGCCAATTTCCAAACCGAAGACATATCTGTTTCTAGAACAACAAAAAACAATCGATGACCAACCTCTACTTTTGTTGGAAGATCATGTGCCCTCATCGACAATACATGCCCAAACTCATGGATAAGCACAAGTATAAATGTAAATAACATCCATACAATCACATTAAACACCATCGTATCAAAAATAAAGATGTCCATATGATGCGGGAACAAAGAAGGTTCGGTAATAAATAAGTAAAGATTACCTATAAAAATTACAAAATATAATATATATGTGAATCGATTGAAAAAGAATTTCCCTAGATTCGGGGATATCCATTGAAATCCCAATGTTTCTTTTTTTATCTGGCTTTTTTCTACCTTTACACCATCAATTTCAGCAATCAAACCCAACTCTAGAAGCTGGTTGGCAAAATCTAAAAGGTCGACGTCCTCATCTGGATATTTTTCTATTAATATTTCTTCGATAGCACCTAATAGCATACCATTGTTCATCAAATTAATCGCGTCGATACAAACCTCAGGCATTTCGTAGAATTCACCTGTGGTTTTGTCTTCGATGATATAATGTTTTTTATCTTTACGGATTTTGACGGGGTTCAATGAAAGACGCATATGTAAATAAATGCCCATTTTAACACCTTTCCTAACAAAAATCTAAAATAAAGAAGGATGCATAGCATTCGCTAGCATCCCATTTTTTATGGTTTTATTCCAATATAAGCACACCACCAACAAGTTGTTTTTACCTTCTTAAGCTTGCGGATTTTCATTTTTCCACCTCCCTAAGTAATTCAAACTTTTTTGTCCATGGATATTTTTGATGAAATTTGACCCAAGCTGGATAAACCATCTTGAATTGTTCTACCAATTCTGGGTCAAATTGTGAACCCGTTCCTTCAAGAATACGACGATATGCTTCTTCAACTGGCATGGCTTCTCGATATGACCTTGAAGAAGTCATGGCATCAAAAGCATCGGCAATCGATGATACTCTAGCGAGTAAAGGGATTTCCTCGCCTTTTAATTGATCAGGGTATCCTTTACCATCCCAACGCTCATGATGAGACCTGATAACTGAGATACAATCCTTAATACCTTCAACATTTTGTACTGCATCGGCACCAACGGCTGGGTGAGCTTTTATTATTTCAAATTCTTCTGTCGTTAATTTTCCTGGCTTAGTTAAAATATGATCTGGAATATTTACTTTACCTATATCATGAAGTAAGCAAGCATAATAAAACGATTTTTGTTCTTCTATTGAAAGCTTGCCAATTTCTTTAGCGAATATTAGAGCATAGCTTGCAACCCTTTCACTATGCCCTCTTGTATATGGATCTTTCAATTCTAATGTTGCAATCACCCCTTTTACAATCCCTTCTAACTGATTGTCGTAAGAGGTTCTTATTGCTTTAACATATCCTTGGAAGCGAACTAATAAAAAGAAAGACATAATTGATAATATAATTACTAATATGATTGGCATAATTAGAAAAGAAGCCTTCAATAAAATGGCTGAAAAGACATATTTAGTCACAATTCCTATACTAACTACCCAAAAATATTTTTTATTTAAGAAAAGTGGTAACGATAAAATCAAAAATACCTCCACAACATTTCCACTAGTATACGTATCTCCACTTCCATAATAGGTTATTATATCAATTAGAAAAGCAGTTACTAAATAGCTGACTATAAATACATATTTAATCCAATATTGCTTTTGCACTTTATTCAAATAAAAAGCAACTAGAATTAAGATAGCTAATACTACATAGTTAATAGGCCAAAAATCACCAGGTAAACCGCCCTGCTTTTTTGTTATATACTCAGGTACTAGGTAGTAATAAAAAAAATCATAACCAATCAATATAATATAGGATATTAAAAGAAACCATTTGACTGTCTGTTTTTCTTCTAGTGGTAACATATTTTCCTCCAGGTTTTCTAATACATGTCCAATTCAATTTTCCGTATCAATAGTACCGAAAATAATAACTAACCTCGGCACCCTTAATTTAATATATGTACGAAGATGTTACAAAATCTATTATTTTTCATTGTTCCTCTACATTATATCTCATAGATAGTACAGTTGTAATACAGAAACTTGCTGAATTTTGGCTAAATATGAATTTATTTTTCAGCTTTGTAAAATTGGCAGCATGATATTTACTTTCGTACCTTTACCAAGACTGCTTTCAATATTTAGTTTACCATTATGGTCTTTAATAATTTGATTCGTAACCATTAATCCCAGTCCTGTACCCTCTTTTTTTGTTGTAAAAAACGGCTCACCTAAATTATCTATAATAGCTGAGTCAATCCCACACCCTTCATCCTGCACCAAAATGTTCATTTTATTTCCCTCTAGAACTTTTACTTTTATCATTAACTTTCCGCCATCCGGCATGGCTTCAATTGCATTTTTCATTAAGTTGATAAAAACCTGCTTTAGTTGTTTAGAATCACAATCTAATGGCGGTAATGGCCCAGCAATTGTTGTTTCAACAGAGACCCCTTGTCTTTCTGCCTGTTGTTGAGTAATGGATAAAGTATAAGCAATAATTTCTTCTATATTAGCCTTAGAAAAACAAATTTCTTTCGGTTTACCTATATACATCAGATCATTAACAATAGAATTTATTCTATCAATCTCTTGAATCATGATTGGATAAAATTCATTAGTATTTGGATACCGTTCATGCTGTAATTGAGTAAATCCTTTTAAGGAGGATAATGGATTTTTAATTTCATGCCCAATAGCTGCAGCCATTTGACCCATAACAGCCAGTTTTTCTTTCTGTTTAAGTTCATTATGAACAGAGATTAAGGCATTAATGTATGATATAAAACGTGTTAAAAGAAAATAGGCTATTACAGATAAAATTAGAAACGTTATAGTCGGTAATACAACCCGGGTGTCACGTAAAATACTACCTAAGAACATATATTTTACAATCATACAACTGGAGGCTATCCAGAGATATTTTTTATTCACAAAAATAGGAGCAAAAAAAATAAACAACAATTCTACAATGTTTCCCGAACCATATGGAATATCAGTACCCAAATAAATAAAAAGATTATTAATAATTTCAATAAACATATACCCGAATAAATATAAATATTTTACGATATAAGGGTTTCCTTTTTTTATATGGTAGTTAGAAAATGGTAGGAACATAAAAATAACTAAGTAATAAAATATACCCAAACTATTTCTTGGAAGTCCAATTTCCTCTTTTGTAATATAAAAGGGCATTAAAAAATAATTAAAAATATCATATGCTAGTAAAAAAATATAAAATAGCCAAATAAAAAACTTTACTGCCTTAGTTTCTTCTATTATTAACTTCGGGTTCCTGAGGCCATCTTGCATAAAATGTTTCTCCCTTTATTTTTCTAATATAATTCTCATACCATTTTACCATTTTTTCTAGAAAATTACTGTTAATTTTTAATGGAATTCGATTTTTTTCGACAAAATCCTTCTTTTTCCTAAAAAAAGATACTTGCACATTTGCGCAAGTACCCTTTTCTTTTTGATCAGCTAGCTTGATTTATTTTATTATCAGTTTTGTTTAGTTTCGAATGCTTTCGGCCATATCCAAAGTAGACAAACAAACCAATCACCAACCAAACCGAGAAGCTGATCCATGTTGTCACAGGAAGTTGTAACGCTAAGTATCCACAGAATAGGAAGGCTAATATAGGAACGTATGGCACAAATGGTACTTGGAATCCTGTTTTAGGAGCTTGATTATTCTTTCTTAAATATAAAATACCAATTGAAACGGTCATAAAAGCAAATAATGTTCCAATGTTTACTAATTCAGCTAACTTACTTAATGGAACAACACCTGCGAAAAATGCTACTAATACAGAAGTAATCCAAGAATTTATGATAGGCGTCTGCTTCTTTTTGTCCACTTTAGAAAAGATCTTTGGCAATAATCCATCACGGCTGATTGCGTAGAAAAGTCTTGTTTGCCCATAAAGCATTACAAGTAAGACAGTTGTAATACCTGTAATTGCCCCAAGAGAAATGAAACCAGCAACCCAATCCTGATTAATATAGTTCAGTGCAAATGCGACTGGATTTTTCACACCAAGCTCTGTATAAGGAACAATTCCTGTTAAAATGGCAGAAACCACGATATATAATACTGTACAAACCAGCAGAGAAGCAATGATCCCAATTGGCATATTTCGCTTCGGATTTTTAACTTCTTCGGCTGCTGTCGCTACTGCATCGAAGCCAATATAGGCAAAGAATACGGTCGCTGCACCTGTTGCAACTCCAGAGAACCCAAATGGCATAAATGGTGTCCAATTTGCTGGTTCCACATACCAAACACCAACAGCGATAAATAATAAAACAACAGCAATTTTTATAATAACCATAATCGCATTAAAACGAGCAGACTTCTTAACACCTTGTGTTAATAATAACGTAATTAATAAAATAATAATGATTGCAGGAACATCGATATATGTTCCATTTGCAGGATCATAGGCACTGGTTAGCGCCTTTGGAAAGTGAATTCCAAATCCTGATAGAAGTCCTTGAAAGTATCCAGACCATCCACTTGCAACTGCTGATGAGGCTAGCCCATATTCTAGGATTAGTACCCACCCTAATATCCAAGCAATAATCTCTCCAAATGTTGCATAACTGTATGTGTAGGCACTACCTGAAACGGGAACTGTTGAAGCAAACTCTGCATAACAAAGGGCTGCGAATACACAAGCCAAACCTGATAAAATAAAAGAAATGATTAGCGCCGGTCCGGCATGTTCCGCAGCTGCCACTCCAGTAAGGACGAAGATTCCTGTCCCAATGATTGCTCCAATCCCCAGCATTGTTAAATCAAATGCCCCTAATTCCTTTTTTAAAGTGACATCTTTCTGTCCGACTTCCTTCATTAACTCTTGAATCGACTTTTTTCTAAATAAACTCATAACTATACCTCCACGACCAATTGTCGAAATGTTCTGAAAAGATAGATCGCAAAATCTATATTCGAATAATATAATCATTTTTCGTAAAAAGCAATATTATTTTGAAAATAAATTATATTCTATATTATTCCAGCACAAAAAGTCTGATTAATCTAGTTTTTTCTATATCCTAAAATCTATCCATTTTCGTTTTTTATTATTTCAATAAATTAATTTTCTTTTTTGTATAAAAAAAGCCAACCATTTCATCAATGGTTAGCTTCTTCTAGCTTAGCAATTCTCTTTTTCCTTCTGGAAGAGTCAGGGTTACTTCTGTTCCAACACCAGGTTTACTTTTATAAGAAACCTTGCCGTGCATGGTTTCAATAATTCTTAGCGAAACAGAGGTTCCCAAGCCAGTTCCTTTTTCTTTCGTTGTGTAAAACAGAGTACCAATCCGCGAAAGCTGTTCATCGGTCATTCCTTTACCAGTGTCAGATATGTATACATATGCTTGGCTGCCGTTAGGTTTCAAACGTACTGTGACTTTACCTATTTCTGGCGTAGCTTCTATCGCATTCTTTATAAGATTAACCAGTGCCTGCTTCAATTGATTTCGATCAGTAATAAGGTGGAAATCGACTGGATCTATGTCACTCTCCAATTCAACACCTTGTTTAACAGCCAGTGGATCGAGAAGCATAATCACCTCGGATAGTACTTCACCCAAGGAGCAATCTTCAAATTTTTCAAATTTTGGTTTGGCAAAATTCAGATAATCATTAATGATTGATTCTGCTCGACCTAATTCGCTTAAAACAAGGGCTAAATATTGATAATTTTCCCCTTTCTCCTCTTGTTGCATGAGCTGCAAAAACCCTTTTACAACGGTAAGTGGATTTCTAACCTCATGGGCAATGGAAGCTGCAAGTTCTCCCAATGTATTTAACTTCTCCGCCCTTTGAATTTCGTCCTTCATTTTTGTCCGTTCAATAATTCCCTCATTCAGCTTAGCCCCAATCATAATGGCGATGGTATCAATGATGCCAACAATTATGATATCAGGAATATTTAAATTTAAAGTAAATGCTTTGCCTTCTATACTTTGGTAAACAGTGAAAGAAAAAAAGATGAACAATAATGAACATGCACCAATTAAGGTAGCGATTAACACCCTGTTATTCGATGATTGACTCCAAAATTTCTTAAAAACAAGGAGCGGCAAGATTACGATGAGAACAGTATTTACCAGACCAAAAACTACGGTCTCTCCGCCTAATAATATCCGGGAACAAAAAATCGTAACAAAAACGATTGTTCCAGAAACTGGACCTGCGTATAGATAGGCTAAAATTAGCGGAACATAGCGAAGATCCCAGGTAAATCCATAGTTTCCATAGGAAAAGATCATACAGAAAAGGGCCGCTATACTATAAAAGATTCCATGAATGATTGGAGAACTAAGTTTCTTCCTATACTCCGTAAAAACACTAAGAAGCAGGACCGGTGAGATTGTGATTAATAAGTTCAAAAGAAGTTTTTCTGCCAGCATTTCATTTCCCCCAACACACCCATATACTACAGTTAACTATACGACAAAATAATGCAAATATCCTTCATTTTCACAAAATTATCGTCAATTTTTTTATCTTACAATAATGTTATCTAAACAAAAAGCACACTAGTCACTAGTGTACTTTCTCAACCTTTAGCGATTTTTACCTGTAAAACTTCCATAAAAAACATAGCATTTACGATCTTCATCAATCTCCCGCGAATCCAATCCTAGCTCTAAAAACTTTCCATCTCGTTTAATATAAAGAAAATCGGAATGAAGCACGGTCAAAATATCTTCATGATCCCATACATCCTTACTTTCCAAAAGAGTAGATGTTCCACCATGCAGTTCTCTTACCTCAAAGCCTATATTAGAATAAATGGTTTCTGATAAATCATTTGTGAAATATTCTTTTTTCACAAATAACACCGCTGTTCCATCTGGATCCATTGATGTTGCGGTGACACTGTATGTTACTCCATCTTTTACAAAGTATTCACATGTCATTCTTGCTACAGCCTCAGTAGTGTTGATGTTCGGGTAATTCCACAAGGCAGGATATTGTTTTAATTCGTCATCAAGCCGGTACTCCAACCTCATTGTCATCCTTCTTTCTTTTTTCTTCTTATTTTACCATTGTTTTCCTAACATTTACTTTTATAATAAGTATATAACTCGAAAAGGAGTGTGGCAGGTGAAGAAAACTCATTGGTTAATCACAGGAGTTATTACAAGCCTTATGGCAGGGTCGCTCGCCGGTTGTACACAACAGGATTTACCTCCTGAACCTGATGATAACAGATGCTCAGATTGGGATTGGGATGATGAGGAAGGCGTATGGGAATGTGATGAAAAGTCCTCTAGATATTATGGACATTACTTTTACGGGGGAACGTTTTATAAGAGTAAGTCCTCTCTCTTGAATTCTTCTGCTTATAAATCCTATAAATCTTCTTCGAGCTTTAAAGGAGGATTTGGCAGCGGCTCGAAGGGTGGATTTGGTGGTTAATGTCCATTTATGCAAAAGAACGGAATCAATTTTATTCAAAATATCCTGATTTTTGGTCCGATTTGTATGGTGGTGAATACGGACTTTATCATGTATTTTCGATAACGGAACAAACCCATAAGCTTTTGCAAACAGCGTCTGAGCGGATGGGAAAAGTATTTTTCAAAACAGCCAATCTTCTTCGCAGTCTTGAAGATAATCAGCTTTTGGAGCTAGGTTTTCCTGCTGCAAGTCTTCCGTTTATTCGAATGAAATCTATTTTTCCCGAAACGGTAATCGCTCGGTTTGATTTTGTAGTTACGAGCAATGGTGTTAAGATGCTTGAATTTAATAGTGATACACCCACTTTTATTGTTGAGTGCTTTCATATTAATGGGAAGGTTTGCTCTGAATTAGGATTTTGGGATCCAAACGAGAATCAAGAACGGCTTCTATCTTCAGGGATTACAAGGGCTGTCCTTGAGGCAGCGAACGGGAAGACAACGCCAAATGTCGTGTTCACTGCCCATCATGACCATATGGAAGACTGGAATACCACCTGTTATTTAAGTCAGCTTTGTCAGGTACAAAACAAAGTTGTACCAATGTCCCAACTAAAAATTTCCGATGGTGTCCTATTAGATTCAGATGGCATTGGCATTGATGTTTTATATCGTCAGACATATCCTCTTGAACACTTGGTAGAAGACCGGGACCCAGAAACAGGAGACCTAGTCGGAGTTGAATTATTACAGTTAGTAAAAGAAGGAAGTATTTCGATTGTCAATCCTGTATCGGCCTTTTTGCTACAGCCGAAATCAATTCAATGCTTGATATGGGGATTAGCAGAAGCAAGGGCCTATTATACCGAGGAAGAACAACAATGGATTAAAGAGTATATGCTTCCTACATTTTTAGAAGCTGATCCATTCCTCGGAACAGATTCTTATGTAAAAAAACCATCCTTCGGCAGGGAAGGAGATACGATTACCATTTGGGATAACAATGCCCATTTGGAATATCGAAATTCTTTCGAAACCTATAAAGAGGAACTTCCTGTCTTTCAATCCTATGTGCCACTTCCCGTTGTTTCGCTTGAAACGGAAAAAGGCATTGAGGAGCTATCATATGTGTTTGGGTCGTTCTTAATAGCTGGGAAACCAAGCAGCATCGGGATTCGAGCAGGTGGAAAAATTACCGGCAATGAGTCGTATTATTTACCGGTTGGCATAAGAAAAGCGGAAGCGCCTTGCCCAGGGGCGACAGGCATAAGACGAGCTGGCGAGAAGGTTGCTTTTTAACCTTCTTGACAGATTGGCTTATGACCCCGAGCCCCAAGGCGGTGTAGCTAGACAATTACTAAAGAGGAGGATTGTTAATGATCAATTTCTTGATTTATTTAGGCGTTTCACTGGCATTATTATTAGTCGGGCTTTTATTAATGGAAATCACCACTAAGGTGAAGGAATTTTCTTTAATGGCGAAGGGAAATAAAGCCGCCAGCTATGTCCTCGGAGGAAGATTACTCGGTTTGGCAATTGTTTTATACTCAGCTGCAGCTAATTCTATTTCCCTTATCGATATGGCAATCTGGGGAGCAGTTGGAATCGTTGCTCAGATTATCGTATTCTATCTAGCTGAGTGGCTAACTCCCCGCTTTAATGTCACTCAAAGTATTGAAGAAGACAACCAAGCTGTCGGGCTGTTTCTCTTGCTATTATCCGTATCGATTGGGGTAGTCATTGCAGGTTGTTTAACTTACTAATGACCATTTTTGCTATTATTTAAGATGACCGGTCACGTAGAACTTCTCTACGTGACCTTTTTTATTCGTATTTCGGTATTCGGTCACGTAGAACCTCTCTACGTGACCGTTTCTTCTTCGTTTTTCGGTATTCGGGCACGTACAACCTCTCTACGTGACCATTTCTTCTTCCTTTTTCGTTTTTAGAGCACGTATAGCCAGGTTGTTTAGAGATTATTGTATGTATGCTTGTCGCATATTACCATCAATCGAGCCTCTACTGGAATTGGGGTATTCCATTTCTTCAGTATGTTTAAATCGTCTCGATCAGCAATAAGCTGAGCGCCTTTTTCCTTTAGCGCCTCATAGGCATCACCGTATGTCTTCCATTCAGGATGCAGGCTGACTTCCCATAGATCACTGCCATCATCCTGACGACTTAACAATTGTGTAAAGAGATGACTAGCTCCTTTTGTTTGAGCTGATTTCGCCATTAAGTTTGAAACAGAACCATTTGATAAAATAAATTCATCAATTTTGACATGCTTGAAATTATCGACGTGCTTTTCATTTAGAATTTCCGCAATCGTATAAATATTTCCAGCCGCTTCCTCATCGTATCGTTCAATGGAGGAAGCCGTTAACAGCGTTTTTCCATCCGCTAAATCCGGATTGTTAATCCCATCTGCTGCAAATAATAATACAGCCCTGGATTTTTCAATCCTTGCTTTTCGCAAAATTTCAACATCGGTTGGGCTGCCCTGTATGTAATGAAAACGTTCGTGTTCATAGGGTGTCTTTTCAAATTCATCAATTAATACAATCTCTGTTTTGGCATCCCCCATGAATAGCTCCTTGATGGTACTTTTGCTTTTCGTTGTCCAGCCAATAATCACAAAATGCTTTTCCCCCTTATAAGACATTTTCCCTTCCTCCTTTCGCCTTTTATACTGAGAAACTCCATCGACAATAATACCAATTACGGTTCCAAATAACCCGATACCAAGTGTATATACGATAAACATGGCCCAAGTCCTTCCTACTTCTGATGTCGGATACACATCTCCATAGCCTACCGTTGTCATCGTTGTTAATATCCACCATACTGCATGCAGCGTATTTTCAAAGGTCTCTGGCTCTAGTAATCTCATAACTTGGGCATTAACAATAATGAATAAAAGCGTAAATATGAGTACTGTCCGATACCGGTACCTCGATGCCGTTAAGAACAGTCTGCGGAAAAAAAGCATAACAAGCCCCCCTTTCTTAATAAATTGGATTGTTTTGAACCGGCACCCATAAATCTGATTGTTCAAACTGGCCAGCTAATGCATACAACAAATCTTCTCTTCCTTTTGCGGCCATAAACTGCACTCCAACCGGAAGACCCTCCTTTGAAAGATGTAGAGGTACCGTCATTGCTGGCTGACCAGTAAGGTTTGCTAGTTGTGTAAATGGTGTCCTTTTTAAGTTATTTTCGGCCACTTGCTCAACAATGCCGATTTTTTTCAAAACTCCCCCAATCCCTAGCTTACCAGCTATTTGCATTGCAGTTTTCTCAGAACTGCTTGGCTCAAGTTCACCAATCCTTGCAGGAGGCATCGCAGTTGTTGGTGTCATATATAAGTCATATTTTTCATGGAAGGATTCCATTTCAAGTGCGGCTTTATCCCATTCTCTAATGCTCAAGACAAATTCTTCAGCAGAGGTAGCTTTACCAACTAACCCAAGGATCCACGTAGTCAGTTCAATATCACTCATTCTAGCCTTCCTGCCAAGAATTTCCTCCAGGGAAGTAATGGTAGCTGCCACTTCACCAAAATACATAGTTAAGTAGTTTTTCGCCAATTTACTTCCATTTACCGGTGCTGATTTCTCAACCACGTTATGACCAAGCGATTCTAAGTATTTTGCTGATTTCAATACAGCTTCTTTACAATCAGGATCGACCTCTGTTCCTAATGGTGATTCCACGGTAAAAGCAATATTTAGTTTTTTGTCTAAAGATTGCTGCAGTTGATCAAGGTAACTACCGTGAAATGATGGAATATGAAAAGCTGCCCCTTTTTCATATATACTTATTGCATCTAGCATCGCTGCGCTGTCGCGAACAGACCTCGATAGAATTAAATCGACGGAAGCCCCCTGCCAGTATCTTCCGTAAAATGGACCGACTGGTGTTCTCCCCCTGGTCGGTTTCATCCCAAATAATCCACAATATGCGCCAGGTATGCGAATCGATCCGCCTCCATCATTCGCCCCAGCAATCGGCACCATCCCGCTGGCCACAGCGGCAGCTGAACCGCCACTGGAACCGCCTGGTGTATGGTTAGGATTCCATGGATTTCTTGCAGGGCCGTAAAATGCTGGCTCCGTAATTCCCATTAATGCGAATTCAGGGACATTCGTCTGTCCAACGAAAACAGCACCTGTTTTTCTCACTTGTTTTATGTAATTAGAATCTGCCTTTGCAATATGATTTTGGTATGCCTTTGAACCTAATGTGATCCGTTCACCTTCTATTTCTTGTGAAATATCTTTTACCAGCATTGGTACGCCAGCGAATACGCCATTTAAATCTACCTTCTCAGCCATTGCTTCTGCTTTTTCATAGAATTTATTGATAACCGCATTAAGTTTAGGATTATGCTCTTCGATCATTTTAATTGCTTCGGCTAACACCTCTTTGGGCTGTACTTCTTTTTTCTTCACCAATTCTGCTATGCCAAGTCCATCATAATTTTTGTAAACAAAACCATCCATCCCTTTATCACCCGCTTTCAAAACATGTATATTTAATATTTCTACCAAAATGCGGCAATCCCTTTAATTTACAATTCCGTTGACAAATGATTAAATCTCCTGTATTATTCAATATTGTGCTTTACAAAATCTGTAACTTGTAATTAACGAAAATACGCAATGTAAGAATTTATTCTGGCATTCTGCTTATGTTTTAAAGATAAACTTATTCACACTGGATCGGCTTCGGAGCCGTAAGGATGTAAGAGAGGTAGGGCTTACGTCGTTTAGGTATAAAACCATCAGGTGGAACAGTAACCGCGGCAAATTGGTATCTTATAACCATTAATTATATAGAAATTTTTACCTTGCGATGGCTAATGAAAGATATTACCATTAACAAGTTACAATAGCGATCCCAGATTTGGATCAAAAGCAAATGAAGGCAGAGGATAGTTCCTCTGCCTTCGTCAATTTTATTATAATTGTCTATTTTTCATCGTATCATGAGTAATCTTTCGGACCACTTGATTAAAAACCTCAGAAAAAACCAGACCAAAAGCAATAGATCCTGAAAGCAAAGTCACTTTTGCCCCTAAGGATAATGCTAACTGATAGTCGTTCTCCACAAAATTCCGCATCGTATCATAGGCGAGACCACCTGGTACTAAGGGAATTATTCCCGCTACACTAAAAATGATAACAGGTGTTCTATAAAACTTTGCCAGCCTTTGGCTCACTACTCCAACAAATACTGTAGCAGTCAATGTCGCCAATACCGCATCTCTAGAATAATCTTCTAGAAGATAATAGATGAGCCAACCACCCATCCCAACAAGCCCACATTTCACTAACGTCTCTTTCGGAGCATTAAAGATGACTCCAAAGGCGGCCGTAGCTATAAAGCTTGTAATTAATTGTCCTAAAATCTCCATATTTTTGCTCTTCCTTTATAAAAATGATAAAACAACGGCAATCCCGGAGCCAATCGCAAAGGCGGTTAACAGGGCTTCTGCACCTTTTGATAAGCCCGATACCAAATGGCCAGCCATTAAATCTCTTACGGCATTTGTCAATAACAGCCCAGGGACTAATGTCATTACAGAACCAATAATGATCTTGTCTAACTGCTGACCCACTCCTATTTCAACAAAAATTAATGAAAGCAAACCAATTAGGAACGAGGCCATAAACTCAGAAAAAAACCTGATTGTAAAAAAGCGATGAAAGTATAAGAATCCGAAATAACCTAAACCGCCAGAAATCATCGAAGGGATAAAATCGGCCCATTGTCCTTGAAACATGATCATGAAACAGCCGCTTGCTATTGCCGCAGCCGCGACCTGAAGCCATAGTGGGTAATTTAAGTCTTTTACCTCTAATTCCTTTAATAGACTGAGGGCTTCTTGTAGATTCAGCTCACCGCTCGTAATTCTTCGCGAGATACTGTTTACCATTGCTACTTTTTTCAAATCGGTCGAACGAGTTAAGATCCGAATCAACTTGGTCTTCGTAGGCTCCGAGCCTTCTGCTGAGAAGATGATTCCCGTTGGTGTAACATAACTATCTGTTTTTTCAATGCCAAATGCCGCAGCAATCCGCATCATCGTATCCTCAACCCGGTAGGTCTCCCCACCGCTTTGCAGCATAATTTTCCCTGCAAGTAAACATACCTCCATAATTTCGTATGTTACTGTTTTCTGATTTTCCATCCATATTTCACCACAACTATTCTTATGATTTCCTAAGTTTAATCAAAACAACAAACATAATCAATAAATAAACGCCATTCCATGGTGGAAGGCGTTTATTTGTGACAAACTACAGATTATTCTTAATGAAGGTTAATGTCTTTTCGATTATGGTTTGTTGGTCATTATCAAGTGTGGCAACATGGTAGCTATCCTTCATTTCATGCATCAGTTTTATTTCGGAACCTATATTATCGAAAATTAAAAGTGAATTGTTTGGCGGAACAACATGATCTTCCTCGGAAACGAAAATAAGTGCAGGACAGCTTATTTTGTGGAGATCTACTTTCACCATATCCATTAATTTTATTATCTCCTTTACGGATTGGACCGGTGTTTTTTCATAGGCAAGTTCCTTTACATCCGGATTTTTGATATCTGACCCGATTGCATCTAAAAATCTTACATCCTTTAATTGTTGAACTTGTTCCATTGTTGGAATATCAACCGCGGCATTGATGGGAATGATCGCACGAATTTCTGGATGTTTTTCCGCCATGTAGAGTGTTAAAGTTCCTCCCATTGACAATCCAGTGACAAAAATCGTTTCACAACGCTCTTTTAACCATTGAAATCCTTCTTCGATCGATGTAACCCAATCCTCGTATGTTGTTGTCTCCATATCTTCATAATGGGTTCCATGCCCCTTCAAACGAGGTCCGCATACGGTGTATCCGGCTTTTGCATAAGCTTCTCCAAGTGGACGCATACTTTGTGTTGTGCCAGTAAACCCGTGAGAAACTAAAATACCAATTTGGTTTCCCTCAAAGTAAAATGGTTCTGCTCCTTCTAAAACGGAATATTTCTCTATCATGTTTAAGCCCCCTGTTCAAAAAAGATACTACTATAATGATATTTCTGTTTATTTCGTTAATTACCTGCTTGACTAATTTTATTTGTAAAAAAAATGACTTATTTCCAGCAAATAATACATATGTTCGCAAGTAGTGATAAACATCCCATGGCCAAAGGCATAAATAAGAGATGTTTTACAGGATTAGTTCAAATTTTCATAAAACTTCGTTATGATAATATTTAGGGAAACGAAATATTTGACAGAAAGAAGTGGACCTTCCATGACTAGTTCAGAGTTGGCTAAAAGGAATATCGTAATCATGTGGTTTTCAAACTTCTTTATTGCTGGAAGTATGACAATGGTTTTGCCGTTTATTTCGTTGTACATAGAGACATTGGGTGAATTTTCAGAAAAATATGTCCAGCACTGGTCAGGAATCACCTTTGGTGTTACCTTTGTCTCCGCATTCCTCTTTTCACCCATTTGGGGAAGAATTGGTGACCGCATCGGACGAAAAAAAATTTTAATCATTTCAGGATTTGGGATGGGGCTATCCATATTTCTTATGGGATATGTTCATTCTGTCTGGCAGCTTTTTTTACTTCGTTTTTTCATGGGATTTTTCACAGGTTTTATTCCTATGTCACAGGCATTTATTTCAACGCAGACACCAAAGGAAATTGCAGGACGTGTCCTCGGAACATTACAAACCGGGAGCATTACCGGTTCGCTGTTAGGACCGATGTTTGGAGGAATCTTAGCGGATTCACTCGGTTATTCACTGACTTTTAAGTGGACGTCAATCGCAATATTTATTTCTGGACTGTTGGTTATTGCCACAAAGGAGTATGTCATCGAAGTTAGTAAAGGAACAAAATTACACTATTCAAGTAAAGAGGTTCTAGTACATATTATCAAGAATCCAGTTTTATTAACGGTCTTATTGATTTCAACTCTTGTTCAAATTGCCCACTTTAGTATTCAGCCAATTCTCTCTTTATTTGTCAGCAAAATACATGGAGAAGTGAATATCGCCTTTTATTCAGGAATTGCCTTTTCAGCAGCTGGTTTGGGAAATTTGATGATGTCGCGAAATTGGGGTAAGATTGCCGATCGGCACGGTTATATTAAAATTCTTGTTATTTTGCTATTCATTTCGGGTCTAGTTTACTTACCTGGGGCAGGTGTCACCAACTTATGGCAGCTAGTTATTATTCGTTTTGTTCTGGGAATCGCCATTGGCGGGATTATCCCTGTCCGAATTGCTTATATTCGTCAAGAGGCACCCATTGCGATGCAAGGTGAAGTTTTAGGCTACAATACGAGCCTACGCTTCCTTGGTAATATTATCGGACCGATGTTAGGAGGATTCATTTCCGGCTACTTCGGATTTTCCGCTGTTTTTTTCAGTACATCTGCTTTACTAATATTAAGTGGTATCATCCTCTTTATCGCGATGCAGCGTCATCCAAAACTGGTTAAGCATACAGTCTAAAATCAAAAAGACCCTGCCTGGGTCTTTTGATTTTGATTATAACTGTTGCTCATAAGCTTTTAAATTTGTATAAATGGCAGCTAAAGTAGGTACAGAAATTCTTTCCCTTTCTGCGATTCCTAATAAATATCCGTGTAAATGATCGGCTTCGACAGACAGCAATTTTTCCATATCTCTTTGCATTGAGGATTTAAACGTATAGTCTAACCCCTCAATTTGATTCATTTGAATGCTTTCAATATCATCTGCAAGCGGGGCATTTAATCGTTTCATTATCGAGATAAGTTCGTTTAATAGCTCTTTAATAACGGATCGTCCATAAACCTGTTCACGAATCGGACCAATCGGTGCACGCATTAACGTTGTAATCCCAGACATGGCGGCGATAAAAAGGTACTTATGCCATAGCTCCTGATTAATATTATGGCTTAATCGGGAGCCTGAATTTGTACCACTAAAGACCTCTTCGACTCTTAAGATACGTTCCGTTTTTTCACCATTTCTCTCACCAAATACCAAATCATGCCTTTTGCTTGTTTGGATCACTCTTCCTGCTTCGTCTAGCGTTGTTTCAATAAAGCAAAGACCACCAATGACCCTATCTTCACCAAATTCTTCTTCCAACTTATTAAAATGTAAAATGCCATTTAACAATGGTAATATGACTGTTTCTTTGCCAATATACGAACGTAAACTTTCGATTGCCCCTTCCAAGTGGTAGGCTTTTGTTGAAAGTAAGACGAGATCAAACGGGCCTGCCTCCTCACCTTCCATAATCATCTTAGGAGTAAGCCTCGCGTTTCCATTAACGCTCTCGATGACAAGCCCGGTTTCAGCTAATTGCTTTCTTCGATTCTCTCTTACTAAAAAAGTAATATCCACTCCCTTTTCTAATAAACGTCCACCAAAATAACCACCCACTGCACCAGCACCAACAACTAAAATTCTCATAATCTACCTCTCATTTAAACTAATTTGATAATTCTAATTATAGGGAATTCCCAACAGGAGTAAAACAAAAAGGAAGGAAATGTGATTCTTCCTCCCTTTTTACACTTTATCCTATATTCGATTTTAGTTTGGTAAAGTCAATATCTTGATAATAGCTATTTTTTACTAAAATATTGGGACCAAGGCAGGAAACGGCTGGACAATGACAGCTTAGTTCCTTGGCGATTTTGGATGACTGCCATGTCTGATAGGCATCCAGTAACTTTGTCGTTTGGATGTTTCCAAGTGGCGGTGTATCTCCAAAATCGGTAACAATGATATCGCCATTAAAGATGTTCACATTTAAACGTGAACGGCCATCTGGGTCATTTCTAACCGTAACTTTTTTACTTTGATAAAGCTTTTTTAAAAGCTGTAAATCCTCTTCCTTATTACTGCATGCATAAAATGGCAGTGTACCAAATAGCATCCAAACATTTTCATCACGAACTTCTAGTAAGTGGTGAATCGCACCTCTTAATTCTTCCAGTGTCAATGATTCAAGGCTGCTTGCCCAATCACTCGGGTACATCGGATGTACTTCGTGTCGTTGACAGAGCATTTCATCGACAATTTGCCGGTGAATTTTTTCCAAATGGGGCAAGGTCCGTTTGTTTAGCATGGTTTCAGCTGATACCATTACTCCAGACTTCACCAATTGACGGCTATTCTCTATCATTCTCTTAAAATATTTTTCACGCTGCGCATAGTCAGGCTTATGCTCCATCCGCGCAAAACCGCCCTCGACGAAATCATCTATCGTTCCCCAGTTATGCGAAATATGTAAAACATCTAAATAAGGAATGATTAATTCATACCGAGAAAGGTCGATCGTTAAATTAGAATTAATTTGAGTTCGAACTCCTCGCTCATGGGCATATTTTAAAATCGGCACCACATAGTTCTTGACGGAAGATAGTGAAAGCATAGGCTCTCCACCGGTAATGCTGAGCGATCGAAGTGTAGGAATTTCCTCTAATCTGGTTAAAAGTATCTCTAGTGGCAACGCCTTAGGATCCTTAGTTTGCAGCGTATATCCAACAGCACAATGCTCGCATCGCATATTGCAAAGTGTTGTCGTTGTAAATTCAATATTGGTAAGCTGGGGTTTACCGTATTGTTCGATATCTAAATAGGCTTCCCACGGGTCATAGTCAGGGGTTATTTTCCTTAATGAGGACATACTGAACTCCTTAATATCAAGTATTAGAAAAACCATTCTATTATAGCTTAATAATTCATACTCCGCCATTTATTCCTATTGGTTTGTAAGAAAAACTTATGATGACATCCATCCTATTATTCTAATTGCATACATAATTTATTGATTTTCGAATGAAACTAGGAGAATACTACAGGAAACTTATGAATGGTGGAACCAAAGATGGAAATGCAGCCTCTTAGCGAAGTAGAAAAATTAGCATTAAAAAAGGTAAAAATCTTTAGACAGAGTTTATTACGATATATTTTAAGATCCATGTTGGCCAGTATGTTTATTGGCTTTGGTGTTATTGTGGCATTTAAAACCGGAAACTATTTTTACACCGAGCATTCTCCATTTGCATACCCAATGGCTGCTCTTACCTTTGGGGCAGCCATTATATTAATTGCCTATGGCGGTGGTGATCTATTTACTGGAAACACGTTCTATTACACATATGCCGCACTTCGTAGGAGAATGGCCTGGCTTGAAGTAACTAAGTTATGGATTAGCAGCTACATCGGAAATATTTTAGGTGCAGCTGCCTTTGCCTTTCTAATTTATACCACCGGTCTGTTCGCAGAATCAACAGTCAATGGCTTTTTACTAAACGTAGTAGAAAAGAAAATGCATGTACCGACAATGGAGTTATTCTTCCGGGCGATCCTTTGTAACTGGCTTGTCTGCTTAGCCTTCTTTATCCCGATGAATCTTAAGGGCGATGGGCCAAAAATGTTCTCTATGATGCTGTTTGTGTTCTGCTTTTTTATTTCCGGGTATGAGCATAGTATTGCAAATATGTGTACCTTTGCGATCGCCTTAGTTCTCAACCATCCTGGAACCATTTCTTGGGGCGGCGTGATTCATAACCTCATTCCTGTGACAATTGGTAATTTAATTGGTGGGGGTTTACTGATGGCATGGATGTACTACTTTGTTAACAAGCCATTTTTAGATGAGGAAATAAAAGAATAAAAACAGCCGTAACGGCTGTTTTTTTGATTGTCATCGACAAATTCCCGGGAAATATCAACAAAATAACTCGTTAGTCGACAATTCTAAAGATTTAACTTTGAACCTTTTTGCTTAAGAAATATAGATACCCTTTGATCATGAAATAGCTTACTGCTTCTGGAAGTAGCTCTTTAATTGGCTTTAAGCTATTTCGACCAGCCTCTTCCACTGCTTTTTCCAATAGTGGAATATATTCAGCAGGAATTAATCTAGTAAAATCTACTCCCATTCCCTGTTGGGCACATTGAATTAAATGGTTTTCAACCGTACTATGTGCTAAATCCCTTTTATCAGCAATTTCATCAATTGATAAGTGTTGCTCATATAAATGAAATGTCTCCAAATGAGAATCCGTCACAGCCTTTTTGGGGGATTTTTTCACCACTGCAGTAGTCCCTTTTTCAGGCTCTCGTTCAGGATGTACTTCGGAAAAGCTGCGGATGATTTGAATGAAATCAAGACCATATTTCTGAAGCTTATGTTCTCCGACACCACTTACTTGGAGAAATTCTTCGCTTGTTTTCGGCAGCTTGGCACACATGTCTTTCAAGGCAGCATCAGAAAAAATGACAAACGGTGGCACATTTTCTTCTCCTGCAATTTTCCTCCTTAACTCTCTTAATTCTTCGAACAATGGGTCATCGTTTTTGATTTCTTTCACCTTTACGGTTTCGCGACGGTGCACCGGTATTTTTCCAAGAAGGACTTCTTTCCCTTTAGGTGAAACATAGAGTGTGGGAAATTGTCCTTGTTCGATTGCAATTAATTCTTGGGAAATCAAAAATTCAATAAAATCCCCGACTTCTTTTGCCCCTTGGTTTTTCAAAATTCCATAGGTAGTAAGCTTGTCGAATCCCAACTCAGTAACCTTTTTATTTTTTGAACCTGTTAATACTTGAGAAATAAGTGTTTTACCAAAACGCTGTCCCATCCGAATCATGCAGGACATGACCATTTGCGCTTCTTTTGTCACATCGATGCTCGTTCTTGAATCAAGACAATTTCCACACCTTCCGCACGGCTCGGTTTCTGATTCCCCAAAGTATTTTAAGATAAACTCCTGAAGACAGTTTTCCGTATGACAATAATCGACTATCTGCTGCAGCTTTTCTAGTTCTTGTGTCATTCTGCTACGTTCGCTTGATTGGTCAATGAGAAAACGTTGAATTTGCACATCCTGTGAGGCATGGAGAAGAATACACTCACTTTCGAGTCCATCACGCCCCGCACGACCTGCCTCCTGGTAATAGCTCTCCATATTTTTCGGAAGTTGAAAATGGAGAACGTATCGGATGTTGCTCTTATCGATCCCCATCCCGAATGCAGAAGTAGCAACCATCACGGAAGCCTGATCCTTTAAAAATCGGTCCTGTTCCCGGATTCGTTCTGTGTCAGCCATTCCGGCATGGTAACGGGCAACATTGATTTTCTCCTTTTTCAGTTTTTCGTAAAGCTGGTCAACATTTTTTCGTGTTGCCGCATAAATGATACCTGCTTCTTTTTCATTCTTTTTTAAGTAATCTAGTAAGTAATGAAGCCTGTCCTGTCCTTTGATAACGGAAAAGGATAGATTTTCTCGCTCGAAGCCAGTAATAATTGAATTTTCTTCATCGATGATTAATTGATTACAGATATCCTCTCGTACTTTTGGCGTTGCGGTTGCGGTTAAAGCAAGGACAATTGGTTCTTGTGGAAGACTGCCGATCATTTGGTGAATGTGACGATAGCTTGGGCGGAAATCATGCCCCCACTGCGAAATACAATGAGCTTCATCGACGGCAACTAACTGAATTTCCATTTGTCTTAGGTCTTCAATAAATTCACGTGATTCCAATCGCTCCGGAGCTATGTATAACAGCTTGTACTTTCCTTGCTTTGCTTCCGAGATACGTTCGTTTGCTTCTTTAAAGTTTATGGAGCTGTTGATAAAGGTTGCTGAAATTCCCACCTGTATGAGGGCATCAACCTGATCCTTCATTAATGAAATTAACGGTGAAATTACGATGGTTGTACCTGGAAGGACAAGTGCGGGGATTTGATAGCAAATAGATTTGCCTCCACCCGTCGGCATGACGCAGATGGTGTTACTTCCCGATAGTACGGATCGGATTGCCTGCTCCTGCCCTCTGCGGAAGGAAGAATATCCAAAATAGGACTGTAGAAATTGTTGGGCTTTTTCAAACAAACTAGTCACTCCTTTCATTTGTTTCAAACAACTCCATTATACAGTAGATTGCTCAGATTGGTTTCTATATCTTGTGAAATTTCTTTATCCTATGGATGGTATTCTTCTCTTTATCCGCAAGTATTTTCCGCCATCCGCAACCAAGTCCTACCTTGCCCCTAGTGAAGGCATAAAAAGACTGCCGTTACATGTACGGCAGCCGTTTTCACCTATTAACCTTGAGTAAATAGCTCTTCCAGCTGTTTACGCAAAACAAATTTCAGGATTTTTCCACTTGCATTTCGTGGTAGTACTTCACAGAATATATATTTTCGTGGACGCTTGTATCTTGCTAAACTATTGCTGTTTAAGCAATACTCATCAAGAGCTTCCTCCGTCAAGCTTGGATCCTTCTTCACGATGAAGGCTGTTACGGTTTCACCCCAGCGATCATCTGGCTGTCCAACAACCGCAACATCCAAGACTCCCTCATGTGCATGCAGCACATCTTCCACTTCACGAGGATAAATGTTTTCTCCGCCGCTGATAATCATGTCATCCACTCGATCATTGACAAAGAGGAATCCCTCATCATCCAAATAACCGATATCACCTGAATGGTACCAGCCTTTATACAATGATTTTTCCGTAGCCTCTTCACGATTAAAATAACCTTTCATCATCGATGGTCCTCTAACAATAATCTCTCCCGTTTCACCTACTGGCATGATGTCATCTGGTTCAGATGGTCCATCTTCCCGTGTACGGACAACGCGGATTTCGTGATTTAGTGCTGCTTGACCTGCAGATCCTGCTTTTCTTAATTGCTCGGTCTCAGGCAAGAATGTAATCGCTGGTCCCATTTCAGTCATTCCATAGGCTTGAATTAAACCAATCCCAAAACGGTCATGCAAAGCGTGAACTAATGACGGTGCCATTGGGGCTGCCCCATATAGACCAAGCTTCAAGCTTTCGGTGTTATATTGACTCAAGTCCTCTTGCAAAAGCATATTCCACATCGTTGGCGCGGCAAAGAACTTTGTAATCTTTTCATCCTCAATTAATTGCAGAATCACTTTTGGGTTAAATTGGTGCAAAATAACATTACTCGCACCAACATTCACCCTTGGTAAAAAGGCACAGTGCAGTTCAGCACAATGGAACATTGGTGCGGTTACAAGTCCGACATCATTCGCTTCGAGCTTTTGCGAAGCGATACAGAAAACACTCTGGTCGACCATATTCCGATGGCTGTGCATAACCCCTTTTGGTCTTCCCGTTGTACCACTTGTATAGATAAACGCATAAATATCATCTTCATTCACATCAGCTTGAACCTCCTCAACCGAAGACGCTGACAATTTCTCCTTATAACTCGCAGCATAAGCTGGTGTTTCTTCATCAATAAACCAGAACGAAATCTCATCAAAACGTTTCTCAATTGCAGCAATGACTGGCTCTAATGCTTTTTCAAAAATAACAACCTTTGGAGTAGCATCCGATAAGATAAAAGCTACCTCTTCAGGCATCAAGCGGAAATTAATCGGATTGAAGATTGCACCGATTTTCGCACAAGCAAAAAATGCAGTTCCCAATTCTTCCGTATTAAACATAAACGTTGACACACGGTCACCTTTTTTTACTCCTTGTTGTAAAAGTGCATTTGCGAGACGATTTACCTGCTCACTCCACTCTTTATACGTGTAGCGGACATTTTTCCGTACATCATAAATGGCTTCTTTATTCAGAAACTTTTTCACTGTTAAATCAAATACCTTCCCAATGGTTGTCGTCATGATTATTCCCCCTATAGACCTAAATTTTTAGCAATAATGGTTTTCATAATTTCATTGGTTCCTGCGTAAATACTTGAGACTTGAACATCACGAAATCTTCTCGCAATCTCGTATTCTTCCATGTATCCATAGCCGCCATGGAGCTGCATACATTCCGTTGCAATCTTCTTTGCCGTATCTGTCAGCTTCCACTTTGCCATCGAGACCTTGGTCACAACATTCTGCCCATCCATATGCTCTGTGATTAACTGATCTAAAAATGCTCTCCCCATTTCTACATCTGTTTTCATTTCAGCGATTTTAAATTGAGTGTTTTGGAATTGGCTAATCGATTTCCCAAAAGCTTCACGGCTTTTCACATAATCGATGGTCAAATCAACCATAACCTCTGCTGCCGTTTGAGCTGCAATGGCAACAACAAGTCGTTCTTGTTGAAGTTTATCCAT
The DNA here is from genome assembly GCF_053749995.1 of Neobacillus sp. K501. Classification (NCBI taxonomy): domain Bacteria; kingdom Bacillati; phylum Bacillota; class Bacilli; order Caryophanales; family Bacillaceae; genus Neobacillus; species Neobacillus sp. K501. The sequence goes on from NZ_JBSLYA010000007.1 coordinate 153,156, forward strand.
CATGTAAAGAAAGCCTCTTCCTTCCTCTCCAATTAGATTTTCTTTTGGAACCCGGCAATCTTCAAAAATTAATTCGGCAGTATCTTGGCAATGGAGACCCACTTTATTTAATTTTCTGCCTCGTGAAAATCCTGGCGTATCCCGTTCTACAATTAGCAAGCTAACCCCCTTATGCTTCGGCTCAGCCTTTGGATCTGTTTTACAAGCTACCAGAATTAGATCAGACTGGATTCCATTGGTAATAAACGTCTTTTGCCCATTCAAAATATAATGGTCACCGTCAAGAATGGCGGTAGTTTTGATATTTGCCAAATCCGACCCTGTTCCTGGTTCGGTCATTGCAATCGCGGAGATTAATTCCCCTGTTGCACACTTTGGAAGCCAGCGCTGTTTTTGCTCCTCCGTACCAAACGTGTTGATATAAGGGACAACAATATCACTATGCAGCCCAATGCCCACTAATCCAGAACCCACTCTTTCAAGTTCCTCATTAATAACAACAGAATAACCCCAATCGACGCCGCTTCCACCATACTTTTCTTCTAAATCGGGACATAAAAATCCCTGTTCCCCCATTTTCAACCACAAAGACCGAGGAATAAGCCGCTCCTCTTCCCACTTTTCATAAAAGGGATAAGCTTCTTTTTCTAAAAATTTCTTTAAGGACTTTCGAAAAATTTCATGTTCTTCATTTAAATATGGATGTTTCATCATAACGCTCCTTTACTAGTTGCAAACGCTTACTTTTATACGTTAACTTGGTTCAATTTTTGCCGCAGTTGATATTTTAGTATTTTCCCAGAAGCATTTCTTGGGAGTTGCTGCTCGATAAAAAATCTTCTTGGAACCTTATATCCTGCAAGTTTTTGACGACAGAAGCTCCGTATTTCATCTTCATCAAGTTCCACGCCTTCTTTTGGAACAATAACAGCACACACTGCCTCACCCCATGTTTCATCTGGCAAGCCAATAATGGCGGCATCGAGAACGGCTGGATGTTCAAAAAGCACCCCCTCAACCTCGACAGAATAAACATTTTCTCCTCCAGTAATAATCATGTCCTTTTTACGATCTACTAGAGTGATATAACCTTCTTCATCAATCGTTGCTAAATCCCCTGTATAAAGCCATCCATCTTTAATGGTACTTTTCGTTTCCTCTGGTTTCTTATAGTACTCTTTCATAACCATTGGACTTTTAATAATAAATTCGCCAACTACTCCTGGCTTAACATCACTGCCTTTGTCATCCACCACTCGTGCTTCAGTAAAAAAGATTGGCTTTCCTCCTTTGCCAAGATGCTGCTTATGTCCTTCTGGATCAAGGAGTATGCCACCAGGTCCACCTTCCGTTAAACCACAAAGATTATAGAACTGATCTGTTTTAAACAGCTGAATACTTCTTTTTACTAGTTCTGGTGCCATTGGTGCGGCACCGTATCCACAACGACGGATAGAGGATAGATCATAATCAGAAGCATTTGGGACTTGCTGAATGAAATTAAACATAGCTGGTACACCAAAGAAGTGGGTAATTTTATGTTCCTGAATTGCTTGAAGTGTTTTGACAGGGTGAAAATCACGATGGATAATATGGGTTGCGCCGAGGGCAACACCTGAAATAAGGAAAAGATTTAATTGAGCAGAGTGAAAAAGTGGTGCAACATGTAGGATGCGTTCATGTGGACGCAGACCCATGTTAATCGTACAAGCAATACCTACCTTAAAAATGCGATCATGATCAAATAATGCTCCTTTAGGCCTTCCTGTCGTACCCGAAGTGTATAGAATTTCCAAATCATCGGATACTGAAACCTCGATTTCAGGCTCGGATCCATTTTCCATTAACACATTTTCATAGGAAAGATAGCCAATCGTTTTTGGCTCGCCGATTGTGATAACTGTACGAACCTCTGTCTCCTCTCTTGCGGAGGCAATCGTCTCTTCAAATTCTAAATCACAAATCACAAGTTTTGCCTCTGATTGCTGTAATATGTATTGGACTTCTATGGAGGTCAAGCGAAAGTTTACTGGGACAGCAACAGCGCCAATTTTAGCAGTTGCAAAAAAACTGAAAACAAAGTGATCCGAATTCTTCATCATTAATGCAATTTTGTCTCCCTTTTGAAACCCTTGCTGCAGGAGTCCATGCGCCAGCCGATTTACTTGCTCATTAAATTGTCGGTAAGTATAACACCTGCCCTCACATTCAATTGCAAGTATATCAGGAAACTTACGGGCATTTTGTGATAAGAGGCTGCCAATATTCATACCATCATTCCTCCTTTAGTATTAAAATCACTCCAAACTATTATAACAAAAATACTAAATTTTTAGAACATTTTAACAGAAGTCAATTTATTCCTAATTTTGCCAATAATCTACAGCATACTACATTTATCACGATTCTATTGCAATAAATGTAGATTTTTATTGATTGAATATTCAAAAATTGCATGATTATAATAGTTTTTGACAAGGAATATATCAAAGTTTGGAGGATTAGAAATGAAGTTTAAAAAGCTATCAATTTTATTAACACTACTGCTAATGCTGGGTGCTTTTTTTTCGCCAAACACGTTCGCTATAGCGAATGTAAAACCTAATCTAGTTGCACTTGGGGATTCTATTACATATGGATCGAATCTTGCAAACAGAACTCAAGAAGCTTTCCCTTATTTGATTAAAAAGGGAGAATTTGAGGTTACCAATTTAGGTCAACCTGGTTGGACTTCAAGCCAACTATTAACGGCTGTAAAGTCTAACAGTGAATTTATTTCCGCTGTTAAAGATGCTAATGTTGTCACACTTAATATCGGTGGTAATGATTTATTACAAGCTGCAGGGGTTTCAAAAGAAGTCCTTACTGGTCAAGCACCAATAAATGTGGACCAAGAAAAAGTAAAGGTTGCAATCGCTTCACTTTCAGAAAATGTAACACGGATTGTCGGGGAAATAGTAAAGCTGAATCCAGAGGCACCAATTATTTTATACACTCTTTACAATCCATTTGGACCTAGTGCAGATCCGATTAAAAACAGCCTACATTTAGCTGGCGAATCATTCATACCTGCTGCTAATGAGGCTATTCGATTTATTGATAGCTTGCCAAATGTCGGAATCTATTTAGCTGATGCCTATGCAGCATTCAACGGCCACCAAGCCGAATATATTTCAAACGACTTCATTCATCCAAATGCGAAAGGTCAGCAAGTTCTTGCAGGTTTAGCAACAGCTATTCTTCCAGAGATTAATAGTTTTGCTATTAATTTAACAGCTTCACAAAAAGAAGAAACTGGACCTGTAACAATTACAGTTGCTACCAATGCTAAGGACGTTCAAGCAATGAAGTGGCTTGAAGGAGATAAATCAGTTGCAGATTTCGCCAACGATGCTGGAACTCCAATCGTTAACAATCAATTTGAAGTCACTAAAAACGGAACATATACCGTTTATATTTTAGCTGATAATGGCTGCAAATGCGGAGTAAAGGAAAAAGTAAAATCAATCACGATTACTAGCATCAAGCCGAAGCCAGTTGATCCAGTTGATCCAGTTGATCCAGTTGATCCAGTTGATCCAGTTGATCCAGTTGATCCAGTTGACCCGGTTGATCCAGTTGATCCAGTTGATCCAGTTGACCCAGTTGATCCGGTTGATCCTACAACACCACCAACTACACCAACACCAACGCCAACAACACCTGCACCAACACCTGCAACACCTGTTGTACCTATCAAAACAGTACCAGTAAAGAATGTTAAAGGGAATGCTCTGCCAAACACAGCTACTCCAGCATATAATTACATCGCCATTGGAGCGGCTGTCGCTTTAACTGGCTTGGCTGCACTGGCTATCGCAAAGAGACGTAGACAAGAAGTTTAATAGAAAAAAGGTCAGACCCTTGAAACATAGGATCTGACCTTTCTTTATGCAATCGTCCTTTCGCTGGCTGCCACTCTTTTTCTCCTTATTCCCGTAACGGTTAGGATCAATGCAGCTATCAGAAAGAGACTGGCAAGGCGGAAGAGGTTTGCCGTATCAACGAATTGTGCTAGGGCACCAAAGATAAGACCACTCAAACCAATACCTAAATCAATGGCCGAGAAGAACATTCCATTCGCCACACCACGTCTGTTTTCTGGTGTCATTGATAGTGTCCAGGATTGTAAGGTCGGCAAGGCACAGCCAAAACCTAAGCCAAACAATCCGCCAGCAACGGCAATCATCCAATTAGAATGAGCAAAGGACAGAATCCACATACCTACAAAAGTAGTAGTAATACAGAATAAAACCAGCCCAATTGGACCCTTATCATCAAACCATTTACCAGCCATCGGTCTTGCAGCCGTAGCGAGGATTGCATTAAAAATATAAAATAAAAAGATTTGATCAAGTCCTCTTTCCTCTCCAAAGATTACGATGAAGGTAGTGATTGAACCGTAACCAAGACACATAACAATCGTAATGAATGAAGGATACCAGCTTGATTTTTCTACAAGCGAACCGAGGTAAGTAAATTTTACATCCTCTTTCTTTGTCTTTAAAACCGCTTCTGGTGTATTGTAATGCACAAGTGCTAGCAGAATAATGGCGATGAAGCCTAATATACTTGAGATGATAATCAGATTCGTAAAGGACGTAACATTATATAAGAAGATACCCAGACTGGGAGCGATAATCATTCCAATTGTCGTTGACAGTCCAAAATAACCCATCCCTTCACCTAGCCGGGAAAACGGAATTACATCAACTGCTGCCGTACCATTCACGGTCGTCGACCATCCCCATGCAAGACCATGAACAATGCGAATTAAGAGGAAAATCATCACTAACTGCGAAATGGGGTAAAGAATGGTGATGGCGAAAAGAATAATCGCCCCAAATATAACAAGTGCTTTTCTCGTTCTGTAACTGAGCATATATCCGATAAATGGCCGTATTAGTACGGCCCCAATGGAAAACAATGCGGTAACTAATCCGATTTCCAGACCTGAAGCACCAATCGATTTTATGTAAGGCGGCAGCGTAGGAATAAGCATTTGAAAGGACATAAACACAAATAAATTTCCGAACATGAGCATAATAAAGGATTTCGTCCATAAGCGCTCCTTCAAAAATACCACTCCCTTTTTATCAAAAAAAAAATCTTCCTAATGAAGATTGGGCCAATTTATTTTTATTTCGATTTCCTAAATAATACCACAAAAGCTCGAAAAAGGAAATTAAGAAATAAGTAATCGGGAAGTAAACATGTTATCATTTATTTAGAAAATAACATTTAAATGGAAGGAGAACTTAATGCAGCCTGTTACAGTCCAAAGAAAGAAAAGAAAGTATCTTATATTAAAAATATTTCTTTCTGTCCTTATTATTTTTTTATTAATGGTAAACTTTTTCCCTGTAAAACAAATTGAAGAGAAAAGCTTTTTTAACAACGATGGTCCGATGGTGATTGCTCATCAAGGTGGTGAGAAATTAGCTCCGTCTAATACAATGGCGGCATTTACGAATGCGGCTGGAATGGGAGTTGACGTGCTTGAAACGGATATCCATATCACAAAGGATGGCCATCTTGTTACGATCCATGATCCAACCGTTGACCGAACAACAAATGGTACTGGCAAAGTCGCAGAAATGACACTAGCAGAAATTCAACAACTAGATGCCGGATACCATTTTAAGGATTTAGATGGGAATTTCAGTTTCCGTGGTAAAGGTGTCTATATCCCTACTGTCGAAGAAATGTTTCAGACTTTTACGGATATTAAAATAGAAATTGAAATTAAAGATGACAATCCTCCGGAACGAATAAAAGAAATTTCAGAAAAACTTTGGGAGCTCATAAAAAAATACAAAATGGAAGATAAAATCATTATTGGCTCCTTCGACCAGGAGATTCTTAATACCTTTGAAAACTATTCAAAAGGGCAAGTTGCTACCTCTGGAGGCAGGTCTGAGGTAAAAAGCTTTGTTGTTTTCCATAAATTCTTCCTGCGAAATCTTTATTCCCCTAAAGTCGATTCCTTCCAAATCCCTACTGAGGATAGCGGCTTTGATTTAACCGATCAAAAATTAATCGATGGTGCCCACAGGCTTGGTATGGACATCCATTACTGGACGATTGATGATCCCGAAACAATGAAAAAACTGATTGATGCTGGTGCAGATGGAATATTGACCAATCGACCTGATTTATTGCTTGAAATCGTGAATAAAGGTAAATAATGAAATTTAAAAGGGGAGGTTTCGGATGGATTTTACGAATGTCAGCATTATAGCGATTATATTAGCAGTTATGGCTAATATGGGAATTGGAGCGCTTTGGTATTCTCCGATTCTATTTTCAGATATTTGGGTGAAAGCCCTTGGAAAGAAGATGGAGGATATTGACCCGAAAGGTGCAAAGGTTGGTTATGGCTTAACCACTCTCGGTGGTATCTTTACCGCTATTGTCCTATCACTTTTTATTCATTTATTAAATACCGTCACCATCTTAGATGGTGCCTTATTTGGTTTTCTCATCGGGCTGATTGCCTCGTTTAGAGAACTGTCTCCAACTTACTTTGAAAGCCGCAGCTATACTTTATTTTTTATTAGTGCCGGCTATCATATTGTGTCATTAACCATCATGGGCATTATTATCGCTGCGTTTGTTTAATAAAAAATGAAAGAGGCCGATCCAATTGATTGTTTGGATCAGCCTCTTTTTACCATTTAATAGCTTGTCGTCTGCACACCTTTGCCCGCTAGGGTCATCCATTCGAATTGGCGTAATCTTACTTCGAATAGCGTCAGCGGATCACGGAACATTTCAGGATTGGTGTTCATTTTTTTCAAGATATCTTGATTCGTCGTAATTTCAGAACGTGATTCTTCTATCGCTTGAGAAAGGATACTCAATGGCTGTTTAAAGAACATGGTAATATCGCGCTCAATCGATTTTTCAAACAGCTCAAACTGCTGAAAAAATTGTTCAATCACATTTTCTGTCGCTTCTGTATACTCCTCATTTTTTACAAATGATTTGTATTTGTTAAAGATCATCGCTTTATTTTGGGAGATGGCGCCTAACAGCCTCCCTGCGCTTTTTAGCAATAATTGTGCTGGCGTGTTGCGCAGCAAGATATTCACTTTTTCCATTCGGAAACGGCTAGTCATCCGGTCTGTATCCCGGCCCCAATCATCTAAAACTTTAAAATCACATACAGGGTTAATCTTTTCTTCCCCATATAGACTATTAAAGCCCTCGGCCATTTCATCTAAAAACAATTTACTTTCCTCAAATACTTCTTTAGAATTTTCAATCCATCCTTGCAATTTTGTGAAATACGCCGGCATAACTTCACTTTCTAAATAATCCTGAATTCTCCGATTCATTTCATCATTTAAGTCTGTATGGATAGTGCTGAAATTACTGTCTTCTTTGATTAACTCAGAACATTCCTGAAGCATTTTCGGGACCTCTCCAGAAATATCGTTTCTTATCGTTTCCTTGATGGAACGATACGATTTTGTAATTGCCTTTATCTTTTGTGCCTCGGTATCCATTAACTGATTAAGAGCACCATTTAACTTCATTACGAGCGATTCATTCCAGCGGACCGATTCTACTAATTGATTCTCGACATCAATCCGTTTTTGCAGCAGACTTGAAATCGTTGTTCGGATATAAAATAGCAGCTTTGCCAGACGTTTATCCGCGATATTCCTCGTGTTTTTGATCGATTGAATAAATCCTTTTAGCTCACTTAATTGCTGACCGCTTTCGTATTGAGCAGAGAAAGGAAATATTTTTGCATCCGGTAAATAGGAGTGGATCGCTGTCCTTGTTTCTTCAAAGACCCTGACGGCATCCTGTTCATCCGCAATAGTATCCATCTTATTTAAAAGAAAATGGACTGGAATATCAGGTGCTAAATCACTTATTTGTGATAGGATGGATCTCTCTTTATCCGTAAACGGCGCATTGGCATCTAATACAAATACAAGCGTATCAGCCATATGCAAATACTTTAGTACTTCATAACGATCCTCGTAGTTTCCTTTTAAGCCTGGTGTATCAATAAGGGCTAGGCGCTGCTCATATAAGAAAGGCAACGGCTGTCTAAATTCAATGATCGATTCTAGCGCATTCCTCCGTCGATCCATCCGCTCCTGGAACTGTGAAAACTCTGCAAGACCAACCGTCTCTTGATCAGTAATTTCGCAAATATTTAATTCCTCATCATCTTTAAACATCACAATGGACGATGTTGGACTGTCCTGAAATTCCCCGCCAAGAATGACATTTGCGAAGGTCGATTTTCCCGTACCGCTTAGCCCTGAAATGAGCAAATGATGGGTATCAAAGTTACTTAATTGCTGTACCATCCATTGTAACTGATTGTTCTCACCCATATCATGTTCTCTTGCCCATTTCAAAATTGCAGCAAATAGCTTTAAACACTCCTCAAGTTCTTCGATAAGATCTTCGGATTCAGCAAGAAGATTTTCCGCCTCCCTTACAATGGTCATACTTATGCTTGCTGGAAATAGCTCATTCCACGCTAAGACGGAAGCAGTTGCCAGCACAATGTGTTCTGGAACCGATAATCGCAGCCAATTCGTTAAAAGATCAGGTATGATATCCTCCAGCTGTTTAATAAAATACTTACCATTAATCAAGTTAAAATAGACTTCTTTATGAAGCATGGATAATTGGTAGAAGTTTTCATTCCGGTCAATATCAAGATTTAAAAGGAGATGACTTACTTCATTTAACCATGTAAAACGGGTATCTTCGTCTTGATAACTATTCCATAAGGCCGCTGCGAGTTTTTCAAACTGTTCCCGGTCTATGCTGTACAATTCAAATAATGCTTGGGAAAAATAGTTTGGTGCTAATGTTTTAGTTAACCCTCTCCCCACATAATTTGTCACCGTTTCATACCAATCAAGGGAGTATGTCCGCTTTGCCTCATTTACAGCCAGTTCAATCGCGTTATCCCAGTCTCTCTGCTCCTCAAAAAATTCCTTGGCAAGTCTAGTCACATCTGGATAATCTGGATTTGATTGAATGGTTTTTTTGATTATATCAACTGCCGCATCCAGTTTTCCTCGTCTAATATATAACGAAAATAAATGCAGTGCGATTTCCGTGTTTAATGTAAGATTATCCGTTTCAATCGATAAGTAAAGATCTTCGGCATTGGAAAGAAGCTCTGTTTCAAAATAGGCATCAGCAATATTTTTCTTCGCCCAAGCTTCGAGATCCCCTGCAATGTTTTCCCATTTAAAAATGGCTGCTTCATAATCTCGATGATGGAAATAAACTTCTCCTTGTGCAAAACGAATGGACGATAAATCGGGTATATCCTTCTGCAGTTCCTCCTGATATACGTCCCCTAAGACACGAATCGGATGAACCTCTTCATGTTCATTTATGTACATTTTATAATAGGTTTTGTTAATTAACTGACTCTCTATTGTCATGACTTTCCCCCCAATAACCACCACTTCTTTGTCATTCATATGGAAAAGAGGCAGAATTATTCCTTATACGATTCGAACTATAGACCTATTTTAAGTCCCAATATTACAATTTTATCAAAGGAATTTTTAAAACCCGTTTCAGTTATATTTCATTTTGGAGACAAAAAAGAAAAGCGGAAGCGCCCTGGTCAGTGGCGTTTAGACTGGAGCTAGACCATTCTCAAAGTCGAGTTATCTATGTTTAAGTATGAATAAAAGGGAGACCTGCATCAGTCTCCCTCCTTGCTACAAAACCTTACTCAAAAAGGCTTTTGTACGCTCTTCTTGAGGGTTATCGAATAATTCAGTTGGAAGATTTTCTTCAACGACAAGGCCGCCATCCATGAAAATAACACGGTCGCCAACTTCCCTGGCAAAGCCCATTTCATGCGTGACCACAACCATGGTCATGCCCTCTTTCGCTAGCTGCTTCATAACCTCTAATACCTCACCGACCATTTCTGGATCAAGTGCTGAAGTCGGCTCATCAAACAGCATAATTTTCGGTTCCATCGCTAATGCTCTCGCAATTGCAACGCGCTGCTTTTGTCCGCCTGACAAGGAATCTGGATAGGCGTCGGCCTTCTCCTCCAAGCCTACTTTTCTTAAAAGTGCCAAGCCTTTTTTTCTAGCCTGCTCTGCAGATACCTTTCTTACCTTCATCGGAGCTAACATAATATTCTCAATCACACTTTTATGCGGGAAAAGATTAAACTGCTGGAACACCATTCCTACCTCAGTACGGACTTTGTTAATATCCGTCTTTTTATCGGCTAGATCGACACCTTCAATATAAATATGACCATCGGTAATCGTTTCTAATAGATTGATACAACGTAAAAAGGTAGATTTACCAGATCCAGATGGACCAATCACCACAACAACCTCTTGAGGCTTCACCGCTACATTAATATCCTTTAAGACTTCATTTTTTCCAAATGACTTTTTTAAATTCTTTACTTGAATCATTCTGTCGCCAGCTTCCTTTCAAGACGTGTTAACAGATAGCTTAAGGAAAGTGTTAACACAAGGTAGATTAGTGCAGCTGTTAGGTACGGTTCCCAAACACGGAAATACTGTCCTTGCATGGCTCGTCCCCAATAAAGTAGTTCTGGAGCAGCTACTAGTGATGCTAATGATGATTCTTTAATTAGAACAACAAATTCATTTCCAAGTGGCGGGATCATCCGTTTAAATGCTTGTGGAAGAATGATATAACGCATTGCTTGTACATGGTTCATTCCTAAGGAGCGTGCAGCTTCCATCTGCCCGCGATCAATGGATTGAATTCCCGCACGAAAGATTTCAGCAATATAGGCAGCGGCATTAAGGGATAGTGTAACAATCGATGCGATAATCGCATCTGTTTCACCTAAGAAAAGCGGGACAACCGCAAAGTGGATAAGCATAATTTGTACGAGTAATGGTGTGCCGCGGAAGAAGGTGATATATATGCCAAATGGCAGGGCAAGAATTTTGTTTCTCATCATTTTACCTAAGCCGACAAATAAGCCTAGTATCGTTCCTATTAAAATACCAGCAATTGATAGCCCTATTGTCAACAATGTCCCTTTTAGAAAAAAGGGTGCGTATTCGGCTAATATGTCCCATCGAATATCCATATTGATCCCCCTATAAAAACGTTAATCCATTTCTATGTAGTTAAATTTTGTAAAAGCGACTATTAAACCAAAAATTGCGTAACTGCTAGCATTTGAGAGTTACGCAATTTTTTCTTTGCTTTTATTGTTGGTCTTTTAATGTCTGAACGTCTGGATCAACCTTAAACCACTTATTGTAGATTTCAGCATACGTGCCATTGTCAAGAACTTCATTTATTGCTTTGTCAAAATCAGCTTTTAATTTGCTGTCTTTAGGGAACATCAAACCGTAAAATTCTTGAGCAAATGCATCCTTATCTTCAATGATAACGAATTTATCATTTGGATTATTCTTTGCATATTCTTCAATAACTGTGTTATCCGCAACAACGGCATCCGCCCCGCCTGCTTTAAGCTCTAGGATCGCTAAGTTATTGTTCTCAAACTTTTTTATCTGACTGCTGTTTTTACCAAGAAGAGCCTCAGCTGCTTCCTGTCCAGTTGTAGCGTTTTGAACCGCAACCGTTTTGTCCTTCAAATCTTCTGCACTTTTAATATCACTGCCTTCTGGAACCATAATTTTATTAGTAGATAAGAAATATGGTACAGAGAAATCATAGGTTTGTTTACGCTCATCATTAATCGTAATCGCTGAAATACCAATATCCGCCGTTTTCTTCTCTAATTCTACAAAAAGAGGGTCCCATCCAGTATGAGCGATTTCAATTTCATATCCAGCCTCTTTGGCCACTGCTTTAATGAAATCAATATCAAAGCCGACAACTTCTCCTTTATCCTGATACTCAAATGGTGCGTAAGCTGCATCGGTTACAACTTTAAGTTTTTTCTTCTCATCCTCAGAACCAGAACCATTACTACTTGTCTCGCTTGTCCCACAAGCTGTTAGCACAAACATGAATGCTAAAACCATAACCGTTGCTAAAACTTTAAACTTCTTCATTTTTGACCCCCCGAATACTTTTTTGGAAAATTAATCTTTAAAACATTTCAAATTTTTTGAATATAGGTAATTATAACTTTTAATCATTAAATATTCAATATTCTAATTAAAAACTTTAATAGATTACTATACTAATACGGTGAATTAGTATATTGCCAATAATAAAACCCAAAATTTATAAACGATTTAGGCGAATGCCCACACTCCCCAAATACATCAACATATTGTATAGGGTATTAATCCAAAAAAGGAGAGTTGCCTAATGTATCCTTATGGCTATTATCAAGTACCACAGGTTCCGCAAACGCAATATGATTACAATCCTTATGATCAATATGATCCATATGCACAAGCAGATCAGTATGATCCCGATCGACAGCCTCAACAGCTGGAGCGGAGAGTCAATCAGCTTGAAAGACAAAATGAGCGTCAAGAAAGAGAAATCAATCAACTTCAACGTGATGTCAATCAGCTGCAACGCCGGCTCCAACGTGTCAACCAACGTCTACGCGCAGTAGAAAGACGCTTTAACTTCCCGTTCTCACCATTTGATGGCGAATATTAAAGAATTATTGGAACCGGGTGCTGCCCGGTTCTTTTATTTGTACATAGTTAGATTTCCTGCTATCAATCCAAAAATGATGTCAGTGTTTCTAACACATCCACTGACAAAATGAAAGAAATTAGGTAATTTTTTATTAAAAGAAAGGGAGTTTGCCGATGTATAAGACAAATGAGATCAACCTCGCGAAAAAAATTCTTCAGTTAGATCAATTACGAGATGAATTATATGAAGAACTGATGAAAAAACTTGGCTCACGGGCCGTGGAGTTACTAAGAGCACTTCAAAATCATTAAAAGAGGGTGGTGATCTTATGACAAATCAATTGCGTAAAGGAGTCGAAACACTTAAACTATTTTACATTAATCGATTAATGGAATCTGGTGAGTTTAACGCTTCAAAACATCAATTGCACTCCCTCACATTAAGTGAACTTGAAACGATTTTTAATAAGTTATTCCCCTCTAATACATCAAGCATCGTACACAAATCCAATCAATGTAAGGAAATTTGACATATTTATAAATATAGGAAACTAACAATAGAGCGTGGTGATACAATGGGAAATGATTCTTCTTATAAAGATAAAAAGGTAATTACGATCGGAATCGTGAGAGACCTAACTGGCTTGTCAGAACGTCAAATCCGCTATTACGAGGAAAGAAAGCTAATTTTCCCCGAACGATCATCCGGCGGGAGCAGAAAGTACTCCTTTTCAGATGTTGAATTATTAGTGGAAATTGCCAACAAAATTGAAGATGGTGTCCAAACACATGAAATCAGGAAAGAAATGCTCCGAGCTCAAAAGAAACAAAATCAAGAGGATGTCAGAAGAAAAATGATCCAAGGACAATTGAATGCCCAATTCGGTTTACGAAAAGGTCCGTCTTCTTAGCCAGAAGCGGGCTTTTTTACGTTCTCCTCCAAAAACAATGTTAGATATCCTCACAAGAATGTAGATAACGATGAGTATCCATGTAAAAATACAAATACAAAGAATGTTAAGAAAATTAACATTATAAAAAGGAGGAGAAATGATGGATACAACTTTCTTAATGAACAGTTTATGGGTTATGGTAAGCGCAGTACTTGTTATCCTAATGATCGGAGGGTTCATCCTGCTTGAAACAGGATCAACAAGAATGAAAAATGCCGGACATATCGCTGGAAAAACCATTCTAACATTTGGTATTGGTTCGATTATCTTTTGGGCAGTTGGTTTTGGATTAATCTTTGGAGAAGGAAATGCGTTTCTAGGTTTCTCAGACTTCTTCTATTCAGGATATGATATCGAAAGCTTATCTCTTTCCGGAGCCGTTTTCTTTTTATTCCAATTAGCTTTTGCAGGAATTTCTTTAACGATCGCCTTTGGCGGATTTGCTGAAAGAGCAAAACTTGGAGCTTACCTTGTATTTGCAGTCCTTTTCTCCGTCATTGTATACCCACCTATTGCCCATTGGATCTGGGGTGGCGGCTGGTTAGCAGAGCATGGCAAACAAGACTTTGCAGGTTCAACGGTTGTTCACTTAACCGGTGCGATGGCGGCATTTGCAGCAACGTTAATCCTAAAACCACGGATTGGAAAATACAATAAAGACGGTTCCGCTAATAACCTTGCAGGCCATAACCAAGTATTTACCGCGCTAAGTGTATTACTTTTATGGGTAGGCTGGTTTGGATTTAACGCTGGTAGTACAGTTTCAGTAGATGGCGCATTCTTTGGATTTGTTGCTGTCAATACAAACTTAGCAGCTGGTGCAGGTGTCATCGCAGCGATGATTATCTCTTGGATTGTTTTAGGAAAAGCCGATGTACCAATGATGTTAAACGGTGCGTTAGCAGGTTTAGTTGCTATCACCGCATCCTGTGCTTTTGTCGATACATGGGCTGCTGTTCTTATCGGATTTATTGCCGGAATTTTAGTATTTTATAGCATTCGTTTCTTTGAAAGCAGAAAAATTGATGATCCGATTGCCGCCTTGTCTGTACACGGAACTGCGGGCATATGGGGAACATTATCAACTGGATTCTTTGCTACTCCAGAATTAGCAGCTGTCGGTGAGCCTGGATTATTTTATGGTGGCGGTTTCCATCAGCTTGGTGTTCAAGCATTAGGAGTTGTCGTTTGCGGGGCCTTCGCTTTTATCGTATCTTATATCCTGCTCTCTATCATGAAAGCTGTTATGAATGGATTAAGGGTTACAGAAGAAGAAGAAATCATCGGTCTCGATATGAGCGAACACGGAAGCTACGGCTACCCAGAAATCGTAAAAGCAGAACAAAATAGAAATACCGCTGAAGCATTAATGAAGGCTAAAACAAATCTTAATGCTTAAAATGGACGTGTTAAAGGTCAAACTTGTTTTTCTAACTTAGTTGATTGGAGCGGAAATCAACGATCAAGTTTAAACAGACACTTATTCAAAACCTACCATTCTCTCGATGGTAGGTGCTGTTTTCATTTTAGGAGGTGAGGATATTGGATAACAACAGCTATTTATTGATTAGAAAACTAAGAGAGCAACAGCAGTCTGCCGTTTCCTTGGATCACTTTCTACTAAATCAACACCATGATCACATCATTATACAAGTTGTGAAACTAGCCATCTCTCGAATACAAGAACAATACGGCCCCCCTCCCTGCTCTTTTTCCTTTTTCGTCATGGGCAGTGCGGGTAGATTTGAACAATCGATTTGGAGCGATCAAGATCATGGAATCATTTATCACGAGCAAACGGAAGAAACGAAAGCCTATTTTTTAGCCTTAGGCGAAGAAATTTCAAATGGATTAAATCATGCCGGCTATCCATTTTGCGACGGTGCGGTTATGGCGAACAATCCATTATGGTGTAAATCCCTATTAGAATGGCAGCAGCAGCTGGCAAACTGGATGCTCGAATCCTCATGGGAATCCATTCGACACTTATTAATTTTTATCGACGCCCGTTCTATTTTTGGAGAGCCGAGTTTCGTTAAACACTTAAAAGAATATGTCTATCAATATGTGTCGAAGGAACATCTCTTAAGGAAGATTCTTCAAAATACCCTATACCATAAAAGAGGAATGGGAGTGCTTGGTCAATTTTTACCGGAAACACATGGACTGAATACCGGTGCAATCAACATGAAAGAAACAGCCTTTCTTCCATATGTGAATGCCATTCGAATCTTAGCAATCAAAGCAAATATCATCGAGAGCTCCACGTTGGAAAGATTAGAACTGTTACCAGTGAAATACCTCCCCCTTACCAAAAAACATTTATGGAAACAACAGTTTCTACGATTATTAAACTTCCGTTTAGCCTTGGGTGACCATAAAACCTATGTAACTGGACATTATTTACGAATTAGCAGCCTAACAAAACAACAGAAAAAAGACTTTAGAGAAATCCTTAAAAATGGTGAAGCCCTTTACCGGTATGTAAAAAAATTCATTGAAAAGGAGAAGGAAAATGGGAATGAATGATATGATTCAATTTTTCAGACAGATATCAGGAAAACTCGGATCGGGTATTTATGCCGGCGTCCAAGGTCAATCCACCCCTCAAAACATTTCATTCCTTCGGCAGCTGCAAAAAGAAATGCGGAAAAAGGATGCTTTAGAGGCCCCTCTCCACGAATTAAATGTTGTCGTTTTTGATATTGAAACTACTGGCTTTTATCCAGAGAGAGGCGATCAAGTTATTTCCATTGGAGCAGTAAAAATGGCCGGACATGAAATCAAGAGAACAGAAACATTTTATTCTCTTGTAAAAACAGAGGTTCCAATACCTAAGGAGATTTCGGCCTTAACCAATATTCATGCGGAGGATTTACAAACTGCCCCCTCAGCACCTGATGTGTTTATGCAATTTTTAAGATTTGTAGATAATCATGTTCTTGTCGCCCATCACTCTAAGCATGAACAATCCTTTATGCAAAAATTATCTTGGGATTTATTTAAAACAAGATTTGAGCATCGGATTATTGATACATCTTTCCTCATGAGACTTTCAAATCCCGAGCTAAAATCAATGTCACTTGAGGATGTTTGCATAGAATGCGGGATTGAAATCCGAAGGCGCCACCACGCCCTTGGAGATGCGATCATGACGGCAGAAATTTGGAGTTATTATGTAGAACGTGCCAAAATGCTCGGCTATCACGATCTTCGAGAAGTTTATGAATTCCTTGCCTCGAAATAGAATCACAATATCAGTATAGTAAAAGCCTTCTCATTACGTTGACCATTCAATTAGATTTTTATCACCTAATCTATCTTTCCCCTTCGCTTTTCCCCTACTAAACTTAAAATTTCCATTTCTCAGAAAAAATTTTTTAAAAAATTTTTTCTCCCCTTAACCTTATTACGACAAGAATGTAAACGCTAACAATTATTTTGATTTATTTGAATTGTCAGATTTTTGTGTTGACCATGTTCCTATTTGGTTGTATGATTATCGAAAATAATCTTCCATAAGTTTACACAGCCTTTGTTCAATACCTAATGGAGATGAAGAAGGCAATTCTTTTTAAAATAAATGTTTAATCATTTAAAGCGTCTTATCGTAAAAGGAGTGGTTGAGTTGGGAAGTCAATGGATATTCCTTGGCGGAGATTTCGTCAAGAAAGAAGATGCTGTCGTTTCAGTTTTTGATCATGGTTTTTTATATGGTGATGGAGTCTTTGAAGGCATTCGTGTTTATAGCGGAAATGTATTCAGACTCGATGCACACCTAAAAAGACTATTTGAATCAGCACAATCCATTATGCTGGAGATTCCATACACACAGGAAGAATTGACACACTTAATCGTCGAAACGATAAGAAAGAATCAACTAGAAAGTGCCTATATTCGTGTCGTTGTTTCACGAGGCAAAGGAAATCTCGGTCTGGACCCTTCCTCCTGCTCCAAGCCAAATGTCATTATTATCGCAGAGCAATTAGCCTTGTATCCAAAAGAATTTTATGAGCGCGGCATCAAAATTGCCTCTGTTGCTAGCAGAAGGAATCGCCCGGATGTCTTAAGTCCACAAGTAAAATCGCTAAATTACCTTAATAATATCCTCGTAAAACTGGAAGCTAATCAGGCTGGAGTCGATGAAGCATTAATGCTGAATGATCAAGGCTATGTTACTGAAGGTTCTGCGGATAATATCTTTATTGTGAAAAACGGGGTTGTTTACACTCCACCTGTATATTTAGGGGCATTAGAAGGAATTACCCGAAATGCCATTATCGATGTGGCTAGAGCAAAAGGTTTTGAAGTAAAGGAAACACCTTTCACTCGTCACGATGTATATGTTGCAGATGAAGTATTCCTAACGGGAACAGCCGTTGAAGTCATTGCGGTTATTGAAGTCGACCGCCGTGTCATTAATGGTGGGAAACCTGGTGAGGTTACAAACCAATTATTAGAAGAATTTAGACGAATCGTTACAACAGACGGGGTAAAATGCTACCCTGACACTTCAAACCTTGAAGTAGTTAGTTAGGAGGCAGTCAAGTAATGCGAAGCGATATGATTAAAAAGGGGATTGACCGTGCCCCCCACCGCAGTCTACTATACGCAACTGGGGTAACAGTGAAGGACTTAGATAAACCGTTTATCGGGGTCTGTAACTCCTTTATCGAAATTATCCCTGGACATAAACACCTTAATCATTTCGGTGAAATTGTCAAAGAAGCAATCCGGGAAGCCGGCGGTATACCATTTGAGTTTAACACCATTGGTGTCGATGACGGAATTGCCATGGGACATATCGGGATGCGCTATTCCCTTCCAAGCCGTGAGATTATCGCCGATAGTGCAGAAACAGTAATTAATGCTCACTGGTTCGATGGTGTTTTTTACATCCCGAACTGTGACAAAATCACACCTGGAATGTTAATGGCTGCAGCCAGAACCAATGTCCCTTCTGTTTTTGTCTCAGGCGGTCCGATGGAAGCTGGTATTTCCTCAACTGGAAAGAACCTTTCCCTCACTTCCGTTTTTGAAGGTGTGGGTGCTTACCATAAAGGCTCAATGACTGCGCAGGAATTGCTCGACATTGAAACAAATGCATGCCCTACCTGCGGATCATGTTCAGGCATGTTCACGGCGAATTCGATGAACTGTCTCATGGAAGTTTTGGGAATGACCGTACCAGGAAACGGTACGATTGTTGCTACTTCTGAAGAAAGACATGAATTGATTCGACAGGCTGCAAGACACTTAATTGAATTAGTGAAAAACGATATTCGCCCTCGGGATATTATCACACGTGAAGCAATTGATAATGCATTCGCTCTAGATATGGCCATGGGTGGTTCGACCAACACTGTTCTACATACCCTTGCCATTGCTCATGAAGCGGGAATTGAATACGATTTACGTGATATTAATAAAATTGCTGAAAAGGTTCCATATCTTTCAAAAATCATGCCAGCATCCGATTACTCCATGTCTGATGTCCATCGAGCTGGCGGTGTCAGTGCCATCATCAACGAACTTTATCAGGTTGAGGGTGCATTGCATAAGGATTGTATAACCATTACTGGCAAGACTCTTGAAGAAAATGTGAAAGAAGCAACAATCACAGACGAGCGGGTCATTCGTCCCAAAGAAAATCCTTATAGTCCGGTTGGAGGTCTTTCCATCCTCTTTGGAAACATTGCTCCTGATGGCGGTGTCATCAAAGTGGGTGCTGTTGATCCATCGATAAAAACCTTCCTTGGTGAAGCCATTGTCTTTGAATCTCAGGAAGAAGCCTTAGAAAATATTAATAACGGAACTGTAAAATCAGGACACGTTGTTGTCATCCGCTATGAAGGTCCAAAAGGCGGACCAGGAATGCCAGAAATGCTCGCACCAACATCCGCAATTGCCGGACGTGGACTTGATAAAGAAGTGGCACTCATTACCGATGGCCGTTTCTCTGGTGCAAGCCGCGGAATTTCAATCGGCCATATTTCACCAGAAGCTGCTGAAGGTGGTCCAATTGCTTTCGTAGAAGATGGTGACAAAATCTTAATCGACCTTGAGGCTCGCTCCATTGAGCTAGTCGTCGATGACGAGATATTGTCAGAAAGACGACGCTTATGGCAAAAACCAGAACCGAAAATTAAAACTGGTTATCTAGCAAAATATGCAAAGTTAGTAACATCCGCTAATACTGGTGGAGTGATGAAGTTTTAACTAGACATTGTCGCTGTCCCTTTAACCTACTTAGGGTCTAGGCTCCCTTCCAAATCGCCGAGGTTAAAGATCTTTCAGTGAACTTGAAAATCAAATAGATCAAATCGATGACGGGAATAAAGGAATAAGAAACTGTATTTTCAGAGAGCTGGGGTTGCTGTGAGCCCAGTAATACAACTTATTCTGACATCATCCCTGAGTGTTGAGCTGAACGGTGTTGACTTAATAGGCTCAATCGGGTGTTCTTTAAAGATAAACACCTGTTACCAAAAGAAGCGATTTTAGCTCTATCTTAATCGCTTCAAAAGGCAGTATTCGTGAGGATACTGTAAAAACCGGGTGGTACCGAGAAAAGGAAGGTCTTTTCTCCCCGAAATATTCTGCTAATACTTTTTGTAACTGCAGTTTATTCGGAGAGAATAGGGCCTTCTTTTACTATGTGTAGAGGTTATTCATAAGTTTATTTATCGAAAAATTCTAATAACCACAAGGAGGGAATACGAGGTGAAAGTAGAAGCAAAGCTGGAATTCCAAACCAGTACAGCACCAAAAACGGGTGCAGACCTGCTCATCAACTTATTGATCAATGAAGGAGTTGATACCCTATTTGGGTATCCAGGTGGTGCTGTTCTGCCAATTTACGATGCGATTTATCGCGCGAAAGGAACGATTAAGCACGTCCTCTTCCGTCATGAGCAAGGCAGCATTCATGCTGCAGAAGGTTACGCCCGGATTACTGGAAAACCAGGAGTTGTCATTGCCACTTCAGGTCCAGGGGCGACAAATCTGGTAACAGGAATTACAGATGCAATGATGGATTCTTTACCGTTGGTGATTTTCACTGGTCAGGTTGCACGGGGTGTAATTGGGACAGATGCCTTCCAGGAGGCAGATGTCATGGCCATTACGACACCCATTACAAAACACAATTATCAAGTGCAATCCATTGCCGATTTGCCGAGAATCGTGAAGGAAGCCTTCCATATCGCTTCTACTGGCCGGCCTGGTCCGGTGTTAATCGATATTCCTAAGGATATCTCGGCAGGAGAACTGTTTGCTGTTGAAAAAGAAGTCAGCATCGATCTACCTGGATATCAGCCGACAACGAAACCAAATCCATTGCAGGTCAAAAAACTAGCGGATGCGATTACTAAAGCAAAAAAACCAGTCATTCTTGCTGGTGCTGGTATTCTTCACGGAAAAGCTTCGTCCGAGTTAACATCTTTTGCTGAGAAACATCAGATCCCAGTGGTCACCACCCTGCTTGGACTTGGGGCCTTCCCAGCCAACAACCCCCTTTCATTAGGGATGGGCGGTATGCACGGAACCTATACAGCTAACATGGCCATGTATGAAAGTGATTTGCTTATCAATATTGGTGCCCGGTTCGATGACAGGCTTACAGGAAATTTAAAGCACTTTGCCCCAAATGCTAAGGTTGCCCATATTGACATCGATCCTGCTGAAATCGGCAAAAATGTACCAACTTTGATTCCAATCGTTTCTGATGCAAAGGAAGCGTTAGTGGAACTAATCAATCAGACAGCGGAATCACCCGATTGTCCAGAATGGTTAGAAACACTTAAGAAAAATAAAGCGGAATTCCCACTTTGGTATCAACATAATCCAAATGGAATGTCACCACAATGGCTGGTTGAAGCGATTCACAAAGTAACAAACGGTGAAGCGATTGTGACAACAGATGTCGGTCAGCATCAAATGTGGGCCGCTCAATATTATGGATTTGAAAAACCTCATCGCTGGGTTACCTCTGGCGGACTGGGAACAATGGGCTTTGGATTCCCTGCCGCGATTGGTGCACAAATGGCTGACCCTGAAAGCACAGTTGTTTCCATTGTTGGTGATGCTGGATTCCAAATGACCTTACAGGAATTATCGGTTATTTATGAACAAAATCTTCCGGTAAAAATTATCATCGTAAATAATGGTGCACTTGGAATGGTTCGTCAATGGCAGGAGCTACTACATGGAAACCGTATCTCAGAATCAATCTTGCAGACGCAGCCTGATTTTGTAAAACTAGCTGAAAGTTATCATATCCGCGGACTGAAAATCGAAAGCCAGGAAGAGTTGGTGACAAAACTTCCTGAGGTGTTCGCCTATGATGGTCCAGTTCTTTTGGATTGCCGAGTGCTTCAGCAGGAAAAAGTATTCCCGATGATTGCTCCAGGGAAAGGAATACATGAAATGATTGGGGTGAAACCATTGTGAAGCGAATTATCTCTTTAACCGTTCAAGACCGAAGCGGTGTCCTTAACCGGGTCACTGGTCTATTACAAAGACGTCAGTTTAACATTTCGAGCATCTCAGTGGGACCTACAGAGACTGAAGGCATTTCTAAAATGACACTTGTTGTAGAGATCGAAGATGAGCAACGGCTTGAACAGGTTACGAAACAGTTAAATAAGCAAATTGATGTTTTGAAAGTTTCAGATATTACCGACAAAGCGATCGTAGCCCGCGAACTGGCATTAATTAAAGTAGCTGGCGGCTCCCAGCTTCGCAATGAGATTAATGGAATCATTGATCCTTTCCGAGCCTTGATTATCGACGTCAGCAAAGACAGCATGGCGATCCAAATCACAGGCCGCCCAGATAAAATCGATGCATTAATAGATTTACTTCGCCCATATGGAATAAAAGAGATTGCTAGAACAGGACTTACCGCTTTCTTACGTGGCCATCAACCACAAGTGAATGAACTAACTACCTACTCTAATATAAAATAATCATTTTGAAAGGATGATCAATCATGGCAAAAGTACTATATAACGGAGATATTCAAGAGGCAGTTTTACAAGGAAAAAAAATCGCAGTAATCGGCTACGGCTCACAAGGTCATGCCCATGCTCTTAACTTAAAAGAAAGCGGATTTGATGTTGTTGTTGGCTTAAGAGGTGGAAAGTCTTGGGATAAGGCAGTTGAAGATGGTGTTCAAGTAACTTCAGTTGCAGATGCAACTGCTCAAGCAGACGTTGTAATGGTTTTACTTCCAGACGAAATGCAGCCAAAAGTTTATGAAGAAAGCATCAAGCCCAATCTTGAAGCTGGTAACGCACTAGTATTTGCCCATGGTTTTAATGTTCATTTTACACAAATCGTACCACCAGCAGATGTAGACGTATTCCTAGTAGCTCCAAAAGGTCCAGGACATTTGGTTCGTCGTACTTATACAGAAGGTGCAGGTGTTCCAGCACTTTACGCAGTTTACCAAGACTATACAGGCCAAGCGCGTGACCTAGCTCTTGCTTACGCAAAAGGAATTGGATCAGCCCGTGCAGGTGTATTAGAAACATCTTTCCAAGAAGAAACAGAAACAGATCTATTCGGAGAGCAAGCTGTTCTTTGCGGTGGTACTACTGCCCTCATCAAAGCAGGATTCGAAACTTTAGTAGAAGCTGGATATCAGCCAGAAGTTGCCTACTTTGAGTGTCTACATGAATTGAAATTAATCGTTGACCTTCTATATGAAGGAGGATTAGAAAACATGCGTTATTCTATCTCTGATACAGCACAATGGGGAGATTTTGTTTCTGGACCACGAGTTGTTAACGAAGATACAAAAGCACGCATGAAAGATGTATTAAAGGATATTCAGACAGGTGCATTTGCGAAGGGCTGGATCTTGGAGAACCAAGCAAACCGTCCACAATTTAATGCCATTAACCGTGCGGAAAATAATCATCCAATTGAAGTGGTTGGCCGTGAGCTTCGTGCCCTAATGCCATTTATTAAAAAGCCAGTAAACCAAAAGAAGGAAGTGGTGGTAAATGGTTCACGTTAACATCTTTGACACGACACTACGCGATGGCGAACAGTCTCCTGGTGTAAATTTAAACCAGCTTGAAAAATTAGAAATCGCTAGACAGCTCGAACGGTTTGGCGTTGATATTATGGAGGCTGGTTTCCCAGCTTCCTCTCAAGGTGATTTTGAAGCGGTGAGAGCGATTGCCCGGACGATCAAAAACAGCTCGGTTACGGGACTGGCACGAGCAACGAAATCAGACATTGACATTGCGTGGGACGCTTTAAAAGATGCGGCAGAACCAAGGTTGCATGTTTTCCTTGCCACCTCCCCTATCCATATGAAATATAAGTTAATGAAGAATCCTGAGGAAGTCTTACAAACAGCAGTGGAAATGGTTTCCTACGCGAAGAAACGCTTCACCCATGTCCAATGGTCTGCAGAAGATGCTTCTCGTTCTGATCTTGATTTCCTTGTTCAAATCATTACCAAAGTCATTGACGCTGGAGCGACGGTCATCAACCTTCCTGATACCGTTGGTTATGCAACACCACAGGAATATGGGTATATGTTCCGATACATTCACGAAAATGTACCGAATATCCATAGGGCAGCTTTATCCTGTCACTGTCATGATGACTTAGGAATGGCCGTTGCCAATTCGCTTGCAGCAATCGAAAACGGTGCTACCCAAGTCGAAGGTGCGATTAACGGTATTGGTGAACGAGCAGGAAATGCTTCTATAGAAGAGATTGCCGTTGCTTTAAATATTCGAAAAGATAAATATCCTTTCACGACGAATCTAGTCTTGAAGGAAATTAAACGCACTAGCGATCTTGTCAGCCGCTTTACAGGAATGATCGTTCCTGGTAATAAAGCCGTGGTCGGAAAAAATGCTTTTGCCCACGAATCAGGGATTCATCAGGATGGCGTGTTAAAAAATGCCTTAACCTATGAAATTATCACTCCGGAAATGGTCGGTATTCAATCGAATGATCTCGTTCTTGGTAAGCATTCTGGCCGCCATGCCTTCAAAGACAAGATTGAAAAAATGGGCTTTCATCTTACAACTGAAAAACTTCAAGAAGCCTTTACCGCTTTTAAACAGCTGACAGATAAGAAAAAAGAAGTAACAGACGAAGATTTATTTACGATTTTAACGGATATTCAAACTGCAGTTGTCGATGTGAAAAAATATGAATTAATCGCATTCCAAGTTCATTATGGATCAGCAAACCTTCCGACTGCTACGGTGGCTCTTACAACACCTGATGGCACTCGTGTCGAAACTGCCCGCACAGGTTCAGGAAGTGTAGAAGCATTAATGAATACACTTGAGGCTCTTATTAAAGAAGAAATTCATTTAACAAATTTCAAATTAAACTCGGTTGGTCAAGGCCGCGATGCCTTAGCCGAGGTCCATGTCAATATGACTGTTGACGGCTTTGAGGTCAGTGGACGCGGATCAGCACAGGATGTGTTAGAAGCCTCGGCAAAGTCCTTTTTAAACGCAGTCAATCGTGTATTTTATAACCAAAAAGCAGCTGTGCAAGTAGAAACAGCTCAATAATCCCCTTTGGGGCGAACTAAAAAAATGATGAGGAGGTTGCTTCGAATGAAAAAACGTATTGTCTTACTACCTGGTGATGGGATTGGAAAAGAAGTCATTGGCTCTGCCAAAGAGGTGTTAAGTGCGATTGCCGAAGAGTTTAACCACAGTTTTAGCTTCGAATCCCATGAGATCGGAGGAGCAGCCATTGACCAATACGGCACCCCGCTTCCGGAAACAACGGTAGATGCCTGTAAGCAGGCGGATGCTGTATTACTAGGTGCAGTTGGCGGCCCAAAATGGGATAACAACCCCTCCCATTTACGCCCTGAACGAGGATTACTAGGGATTCGTAAAGTTCTTGACCTATATGCAAACCTAAGACCCATTAAAGGATTTAAAAATTTGCTGCATGCTTCTCCACTTAAAGAGGAAGTCATTGCCGGCAGCGACCTGCTAATTGTTCGGGAATTGACTGGAGGTCTCTACTTCGGTACTCCAAGCGAACGGCGCGATGGCGGTAATTTTGTTGTCGATACCCTTGCCTACTCCCGAAAAGAGATTGAAAGAATCGTAGACAAAGCCTACCAAGCTGCCCAGGGACGAAGTGGACGCCTGACATCTGTCGATAAAGCCAATGTTCTAGAATCTAGTAAGCTATGGCGAGAAATTGTTGAAGAGAAAAAGGCTGATTATCCCGATGTTGCGGTTGAACATGTGTTAGTGGATGCTGCAGCAATGAAGCTGATTACGAATCCTTCGCAATTCGATGTCATTGTTACGGAAAATATGTTTGGCGATATTTTAAGTGATGAAGCATCTGTTTTAACTGGTTCACTAGGTATGCTCCCTTCTGCAAGCATAAATGAAGACGGTGTCGGACTTTATGAACCTGTTCACGGATCAGCTCCCGATATTGCTGGAAAAGGTGTTGCGAATCCAGTAGCGATGATTTTATCAGCAGCATTAATGCTTCGTTACTCCTTCCATTTGTCTAAGGAAGCAGAATTAATTGAAGAAGCCGTTCAATCTGTTTTAGATGCCGGGTTCCATACCGCTGATCTTAACGTTCCTAATGGACGCCAAGTTGGTACAGCCGAAATGACTCGTTTAATCGTTGATTATATCAAGTCACAAAACGCTTCAAAATGTATCATGAGCTGTTATGTATAAACTTTATTGGACGGGGCTACGGCCGCTAGGCACATAGGTCTGGCGGCTTCCCTATATAAATGACTTTCAATCAATCTAGGTTTTGTTATACCTGAATGTTAATTTCACTGTGTTTTAAATAAACGGAAAAATTCCGTTTAAATTAGGAAATACCTATATTCCCCTTAAAATAAGGGAAGTTTTTCCGATTATCTCGTCCAAATCATTGGATTTTGTCTTATTTAGAGCAATTAAGCGGAAATTCTCCGCCTATATATTTTCATATCTTAACGAAAATCATCAATGAACTATAACAGAGCCTAAATCTATAAACGTGAGGAAGGACGCTATGCAAACACCAAAAAATATTATCCAAAAAATTTGGGAACAGCATGTAGTACATCAAGAAGAAGGAAAACCGGATTTGCTATACATTGATTTGCACCTTGTTCACGAAGTAACGTCTCCACAGGCTTTTGAAGGCTTACGATTGAACGGGCGCAAGGTCCGCCGGCCGGATCTTACTTACGCAACGATGGATCACAATATCCCAACACTTGACCGCAGTGAGATTAAAGACCCCATTTCGAAAAATCAAGTGGATACTTTACAAAAAAACTGTGAGGAATTTGGGATTGAATTATCCGATCTCCATCACCCAGATAATGGTATCGTCCACGTTATTGGGCCACAGCTCGGTTTAACCCAGCCTGGTAAAACCATTGTATGTGGTGATAGCCATACTTCTACACATGGTGCATTCGGTGCCCTTGCATTTGGGATTGGGACAAGTGAAGTCGAGCATGTCCTGGCTACGCAAACGCTTTGGCAAGCACCTCCAAAGACAATGAACGTGAAAGTAATTGGAAATCTCGGAATGGGCGTAACGGCAAAAGACTTGATCCTAGCGATCATCGGTAAGTTTGGCGTCCAATTCGGAACCGGTTATGTGATGGAATACACAGGTGAAGCGATTCGTTCCCTTTCTATGGAAGAACGGATGACAGTGTGTAATATGTCCATCGAAGCTGGTGCCCGTGCTGGTCTAATTACTCCTGATGAAACTACGTTTGAATATCTAAAAGGACGCCGTCATGTTCCAAAAGGCGAAGCTTTCGAGGAAGCCGTTGCTAAATGGCGAGCCCTTGCTACGGATGAAGGTGCCAGCTACGATAAAGTAGTGGAGATTAATGCTGCTGAAATCGAGCCACAAGTAACATGGGGAACAAACCCTGGTATGTGTCTCCCTGTAACGGCTGTTGTACCAAACCCTGATGAAGCAGCTAAGGCCAGTGAGAAGGATGAAATTACCCGCGCCCTTCACTATATGGGACTTGAAGCTGGCCAACCCATTTCCAGTATCGAAATTGACCATGTCTTTATCGGTTCGTGTACAAACTCCCGTTTAGGTGATTTACGGAAAGCGGCCGAAGTCATTCGCGGCAAAAAAGTAAAACCTTCCGTAAAAGCAATCGTTGTCCCTGGTTCTTTCCTAGTGAAAATGGAAGCTGAAAAAGAAGGAATTGACAAGGTATTTAAGGATGCAGGCTTTGAATGGCGTGATGCTGGCTGCAGTATGTGCTTAGCAATGAATGATGATATCGTTCCTTCAGGCGGACGCTGTGCTTCTACTTCTAACCGAAACTTTGAAGGCCGACAAGGAAACGGTGCACGTACCCATCTTGTCAGCCCAGAAATGGCAGCAGCGGCTGCAGTTGCGGGTCATTTCGTTGATGTCCGCAAATTTACTGCACAGGAGGTTTACTAATCATGGAACCACTACGCAAACACCAAGGACTTGTTTATCCGTTAAACCGGACAAATGTCGATACCGATCAAATTATTCCCAAACAATTTTTAAAGCGAATCGAACGCAGTGGCTTCGGTCAATTTCTCTTTTATAACTGGAGATTTGACGATGCCGGTAATGTGCGCCAAGATTTTTCATTGAATAACCCGAAATATCAAGATGCATCCATTTTAGTCGCTGGTGAAAACTTTGGCTGCGGTTCCTCCCGTGAACATGCCCCCTGGGCCGTTCAAGACTTTGGTTTTAAGGTTATCATCGCCCCAAGCTATGCAGATATTTTTAAAAATAACTGTGTGAAAAATGGTATCCTCGCGATTGTTGCAAGTGAAGAGCAGGTTCAAGAAATTATTAGAAAAGCAGAATCATCATCGTATACATTAAATGTGGACCTTGAAGAACAAGTTGTTTTTGATAATGAGGGCTTAGAGGTTGCATTTGATATCGCTCCGTACCCGAAACAAATGCTGT
Organism: Neobacillus sp. K501; assembly: GCF_053749995.1. Lineage (NCBI taxonomy): Bacteria > Bacillati > Bacillota > Bacilli > Caryophanales > Bacillaceae > Neobacillus > Neobacillus sp. K501. Next base: position 181,693 of record NZ_JBSLYA010000007.1, read on the forward strand.
TAAACGGCTGGGATGAAATCGGCGTTACCCTAACTTATGAGGATAAAATCAAGCAGTATGAATTAGCCCATTAATATGAAAAATGAGCTTGGAAATCCAGGCTCATTTTTTATTCCATTAAAATTGAGTAGAGTAGTAGCGAAATTCATCATCAATTTTAAAGCCTAGACGCTCCCAGAATTGCCATGCCTTTTCGTTGACATGCTCAACTGAGAGTTCAATCCCCTTCGCCTTTGTTAATATGGAGAATTCCTTAACCTTCCTAAAGAGCTCGCTCCCCACTCCCCTATTTCGATACGCTTCAAAAATAAAAAAGTCATTCAGCAACCAAACTCGCTTTAATGTTAAGGAGGAGAATATAGGATAAACTTGCGCAAATCCAATGACTTCACTATCTATCTCTGCTAAAAAAATGACCGATTCTAAGTGCTCAAATTTTTCAAATAGAAATCTTTCTACTTCAGCAGGATTTTTTTGTTGCTTAAAATACTCACGATACTCATCAAAGATTGGTACGAGATTAGGCACATCCACAATTGTTGCTTGTCTTATTTTTACTGTGTGATTCATAGTAGTTTCGTCCTTTCGTTTTCTAATCTTCCTATTAACAAGAAAAAAGCAGTGTGATTACATCATTTTGAGAGATAACACACTGCTTTTATTAGTATTTTTACTCATTTTGCTTTGCTGTTTCACTGAAACAGTGCATATTTCTATAAATCATTAAACTAACGATTCCTAGTAAAAAACTTGAAATTACAAATACGCTCCGAACTCCATAGAAATCTGCTATGAACCCCATTACTAAAGAGGAGACTCCGAATGTCCCTGTTCCAATCGTACCAAGGGATGTATACACGGTTGCCAGTTTTTCCTTCGGCACACTTGTTTGAATGATGGCTTGCTGCGGAATGTTTTTCAATTGGCCAAACAGACCAATAAGTACGGAGTAAACCAAAGCCATTAATGGAATGCTAGTCACGCTAAATAAGATGGTTATAAGAAAGGACATGCATGCACCGATTAAAATGAACAAATATTGCTTTTCCTCCACAAATTTGGAAAACTTAACACATAGGATACTACCGGTAACTAAACCTATAAAATAGGTGCTATTAATGTACCCCCACCATTGCTCTTCCTCAAATAAAGCCTGCTCGACAAAAACGTAGATGATGGCAGCAATCCAAACGGTGGAGGCAATCGTTTCTAAAAATTCGATGTTAGCTTGTAATTTTAAAAAAGGTCTATCTGCAATTGTCTTCCAACCCTCTGTTAATTGAACTCTATGTTTCGAGCTGGTTATGGACTCGTGTTGTACATTTTCTAACAAACTCAATAGTAAGATTGAGATGGAAAACAGTAAGCAAACCAGCCAAATTAACTGTGTTGCACTTAGAGCAATTAATAACAGGCTGCCAAAAAACCAGGTTCCAATTTGAATCGACTGTGTTATCGATTCCGCAATCCCGTTTGCCTTGATTAATTCATCTGGTTTAACATAGTACGGAATTAACGTTTGTCTTATTGGATTTGCACAGCCATCAAGCAAGGCAATCCCTATTATTATGACAAAAATAAATTGGTAGTTTGCGACGTTCACACCAGTCATCATAAATATGGATAATCCTGTTAATAATATTGTTTTTCCAATCTGGGATCCTACTAAAAGATGTTTTAAGCGAAACCGGCCGACTAATAACGGTGTGCCGATGCTTGAAACGAACATGGCAGTGGTAATCGCAAATGGAACAAAGGATGATACCGCAGCTGACTCGGTTATACCGTATATTAGGCTAATGATTGCAACGATGTATAAGACATCGCCGATATTAGCGAGCGACTGACCGAGAATCAGGTAAAGAAAATTTCGATTCGATTTCAATTTTATCCCCCATTTTAACGATAATTCTTTAGAATTGGAGGGGGTTTTTAAATTGGACTAATTACCATTACTGATCTCTCCTTCGAGACAAGCACCAAGTTTAGATAAATACCCTGGGGGATAAAAAGTTTTCCTTGTTGGCACAATTGGATAAAAGACCTTCATTATATATTAGATTATGCTCTGTTTTTTACTTATTGCTCTCATAAGCTTTTTCTATTTGACCCAAATCACGGTGCATTCTACTTCAAACTACCGCAGCTTTACACTGTAATGCCTCATTGATCTGGGTACTCCTTTTAACTCAAGAACTCCAGAATAAACAAGATGTCTGATTCGATATTCAAAAAAAGAGTCGCTAATGAATTCTTCCATTTGACCTAATATCTCACCAATGACTCTTGCCGTTTTTAAAAATTCTTCATGCCCCTGCTCAAGATGCAGTTTCTCTATTGTTTTTATAATTAATGAATCATAATGGTCTTCAGCAACACCTACTATTTCTTGATTTCTCCAAATCCGTAAAACTTCCTTTGTTAACGATAGTTCCTTCCATTGTTTTTGGTATTGGGCTTTCTCATCAGTCGATAGCGGCCTTCGCTGTTTTCCCATCTCATATATTCGCCTTAAATTTTTAGGCTCCAGCTGACTTGTGTAATGGTAAGATTGGACATCGTTTTTTGAGCTTATATATTTTGCGTACAGCTCGGTGGAATTAATCAGAAAAACCTCATTCGCTTTACCTGTTAATAACGCAAGAATAAAACGGTGGCCAACTTGTTCATTCGCATTATTTGCTGTCCAAAGATAAATTGGGACATCGCCTGGGATATCCTCCATCTCACGAAGAGTATTTGTAAATTTATTTTCATATTCAAAATCATCCTGCTCGGTATTAATATTTTCATATAACCATTCATTACGAGAAGTTTGGCCTATTTTCTCATCCAACTTCCAAATAGGGCCAATAGAAAAAAAGTCTGGAAACCCAATTACTTCTTTAGGACGCTCCAGGCTATACCGTAAACTCCCTGCCGCAGATTCGCCGATAACAATATGAACTGGTCCATCCTGAGAATAAATTCGATGTTTTTGTATTTGTTTATTGATGATTTCAAGCATCATGTTATCATCACTATGACTAACAGCATATCCTCGACCAACAAGTGGTTCGAATTTTTCATGATGGAAAGTATCAAATTCTTCGGGGTGATTTATTTCATACGTTTGCCATTCTCCAAATTCACTTAAACTTGAAAAAGATAAATAATCATTCGTTTCAATTTTATATACAAACACGACATTTGGTTCCATGAAAAAATAAAGATATGGGTAATTGACTTTGGTTTGCATCCTCAAGACTCCCTAATCCACATCGAATACAATTTCAAGACCAGTTGGCTTTTCCTTGAAAAAGTCATGGTATTCTTTAAAAACCAGCTTAAGTCCAGAGGGATCAACAGGAATCGGGGGAGTTACAATAAAATTATGACTGAAATTCCCTTCTGACCCACCTCCACGATCAGGTCGGCATTCGTAACCTTCTCCTAAATTCAGTTCAAGAAAACTATGGTGATGTCGGTGTCGCAGGCGCTGATACTCGTCAAGGTCATCTGATTCTTCGTGCCAATCAATATTCAGTTGAACGACACTTGCATTTTCAAACTGGCGAATATAGGTAATTGTGTATAACCGCTCATCTTTTTCGACGGATTTTAGGATTGGTATATGCTTGATAAACTTTTTAGGTTCAACATGTGGTTTAAATTCCTCTCCCATTCTTAGTGTCGAAAATATCGAGTTTAATAAATCCTCATACAGGTCGTACTTTCCTGACCAGATGGAGATTAATTCTGGGAATGGAAAACCTGGGTTATTGTTTGATAGATCCTTTCGTTGTTTCAGTAAAGCACATATTTGCACGTCTATTGCTGTAAGTCGCTCATCATAATGCTCAGTCTGGCGTTCAAATTGCATGCGTTTCATTTCATCCTCTCCTCGTAAAACTATTTATTCTAAGATTAACAAATAATTACATCTATTCCAATACAATGAAAAGGACAAAAAAAGAGCATGTTTTTGGCACTATCAACACCAAAACCATGCTCTTTTCTATTATACTGCTTTACGAACGCTCTCTTGCTCTGCTTTTCCTCTTTTATGATACCCCTTGCCATAATAGAAGGCGACTAAAATCCCGAGCCATAGCGGACCTACGATTAATGCGATTCTTGTATCTGGGAAGTATGCCATTAAACCAACAACTAGAATTAAGAACGCTAAAGCGAAGTAAGATGTGAATGGGAATAGCGGCATCTTATATTTTAAGCCTCCCATTTGCTCTTTCGTTAAGCCTTTACGATACTTTATTTGGGATAGAAGAATCATCGACCATGTCCAAATCGCACCGAATGTTGAAATTGCTGTTACCCAAGTAAATACTTTTGCTGGTACTAAATAGTTAAGAACAACACCCACTAATAGTGCACCTGCAGTGACTAAAACCGCCGAACTTGGAACACCATTTTTGTTAACTGTTCCTAATTTCTTTGGTGCCTCGCCATTTTCTGCTAAGTTAAATAACATACGGGCTGTACTAAAAATTCCCCCATTACATGAAGAAAGTGCAGCCGTTAATACTACAAAGTTAATGATTCCTGCTGCGGCAGGGATTCCAAGCTTGTCAAAAGTTAAGACGAATGGGCTTCCTTGCGAACCGATTTCAGTCCATGGATAAATGGACATGATGACAAACAATGCACCCACGTAGAAAATAAGAATTCGCCAGAAAACAGTATCAATTGCGCGGGAAAGTGTTTTTTCAGGATTCTTAACTTCCCCTGCAGTAATTCCGATCATTTCAATCCCTAAAAACGCAAACATAACCATTTGTAAAGACATTAATACACCAGTAATTCCGTTTGGAAGTATTCCCCCATTCTCCCAGAGGTTGCTGATACCAGTCGCAATTCCGCCATTACCAATACCAAAAGCAATCATTCCGATCCCACTAACAATCATGAATATGATGGTTACAATCTTAATTAATGCAAACCAGAATTCAAGTTCACCATAAGCTTTAACATTTAGGAAGTTAACAGCAGCCATAATTACTAAGGCAGCCAGCGCCCAGATCCAGCGAGGTACGCTTGGGAACCAGTACTCCATGTAAATCCCGGCCGCGGTAATTTCCGCCATACAGGTAACAACCCATAAGAACCAATAATTCCAGCCTGTTAAGAACCCTGGTAATGCACCTAAATAATCTCGAGCATATTGACTGAAAGAACCGGCAACTGGTTTTTGAATGGCCATTTCTCCTAGTGCTCTCATAATAAAGAACATAATCATTCCAGCAAATGCATAACCAAGGATAATACCAGGTCCGGCAAGCTTTATCGCAGATGCTGACCCAAGAAATAGTCCTACCCCAATTGCAGCACCTAGTGACATTAGCGTAATATGTCTTTCTTCTAAACCTCTTTGCAGCTGATTTTGATTATTTTGCATTCTTCCACCCCTTGAATTATTCATTTTCCTGTTTCACTTTTTCCTAATAAAAGATAAAATAGATAAGCGAAAAATATTATTTCTTTTAAAATAATATCCTCCTAATCTTTTATGGATGGTAGCGTTTTCAATTTATTACTTTAGGATAAATGTGAAAACTTTTCAACAACAATATAACATATTTGTGAACAAATAAGTATTGTAGTATAGCTACAAATATTTTACGAGAATATTGTTTATTTTAACAAATATGTTACACAATACACAATCTCAACTTTCAGAAAACAACAGAAAGGTTTGATAGAGTTGAAAAATGACCCTTTTCGTACCAGTTTTGAGAGTCTAGAAGAATTCGCCGACATGATAAGTGAAGTGCTTAGATGCCCGATTACGATTGAAGATGCAAACCATCGCCTTCTTGCCTATAGTACCCATGATGATCGAACTGATCCAGCAAGAATTGCAACGATTATCGGCAGACGTGTCCCAGAAAAGGTCATCAATTCCTTATGGAAAGAAGGCGTGATCCCCTCCCTATTAAAGAGTCGGGACCCTATTCGGGTTAAAACAGTGGATGATATTGGCTTAGGAAACCGAGTCGCTGTCTCCGTTTGGAAAAATGATGAAGTACTTGGTTTCATTTGGGCTTTAGAAATTGAAAAGACATTAGATGATGAAGATCTACAATGGTTAAAACGGGCTGCAGATGCCACTAAAAATAAACTGATACAAGTACAAACTCGTAAAAATAAAAAAGAGGAACAATATCAAGAGTTTTTCTGGCAGCTGCTAACAAGTCATCTGTCATCCAAAGAAGCAATTATTGATAAGTTTCATTCATTACAAATTAATCCTCCATCGTTTTTTGCTGTTACCGTGTTTCAATTTGCAAAGGATGTAACAAGGGACGATGAAAAGAATATTGCCTATCTTTTAAAAACGATACAGCAGCCTAAATTATTACTTCATACCATTGATCACCAACAGTTAATTTTATTGATTTCTCTTGATGCTTTGTCTCAGCCGGTTGAAAAATTAAATACGTTTTGTGAGTTGTTTGTTCATAAAATGAAAGACCGTTTTGGGATTAGAAAGATTGTACAAAGCTTCAGCAGTATCTATAGTGATTATTTAAAAGTTGAAAAAGCATATCGTGAAGCGCGATCTGTGATTACCATAAAAGAAAAGTTCCCAAATGAAGCAAAGGAACTCCATGGCTATCAAAGCTTAGGAATTTACAAGTACATTAATGTTCTATTAGACAAAGTAGAAAAAGACCACTTTGATAACTACTCTCTCCAAATGCTTCATGAATATGATAAGAAGAACAACTCTGATCTTGTGGAAACATTGGAAGTATATTTAAACAAAGATGGCAATGTACACGAAGCTGCAAAAGCGTTAAATGTTCATACCAACACATTGACGTATCGTCTTAAGCGTATATCCGAAATCGGCGAGATCAATTTAAAAGATCCAAATCAGAAAATCACCCTATTTTTAGATCTTAAGCTCGAAAAATTCAAATAAGACGGAGGCCGCGGTTTATCATACTTGACTGCGGCCTTTTTGTTTGAATTTTTCAACAAAACTATCTATTCGTTTTTAAAAAATGTAAACCCTTTCAAAAATCCTTATTTATCAAGGATAAATGTGAACGTTTTGTGAAATTCCACAAATGGAATCCTTCGGTTTCTCCTATCTAAACAAAGAAAAATAATTTTAAAAGGTTTATTCTAAAGTCACAACAAAACACAACAGTTTTCTAAGGAGGAAATAAAATGATTATTGGTGTTCCTAAGGAAATAAAAAATAATGAAAATCGTGTAGCACTTACTCCAGCAGGAGTTGTTTCATTTGTACAAGCAGGTCATAAAGTATTAATCGAAAAAGAGGCTGGTCTTGGAAGCGGTTTCACGGATGAAGCGTATGCTCAAGCTGGCGCTGAAATCATCGAATTAGCTTCTGATGTTTGGGCAGCAGAAATGGTTATGAAGGTAAAAGAGCCTCTTGAAAGCGAGTATAAATACTTCCGTTCAGGTTTAGTATTATTCACATATTTACATTTAGCAGCTGAACCAGCTTTAGCACAAGCACTTAAAGACAGCGGTGTAATTGCGATTGCATACGAAACCGTTTCAGTTAACCGTACACTTCCACTTCTTACACCTATGAGTGAAGTTGCTGGTCGTATGTCCGCACAAATCGGTGCACAGTATCTACAAAAAGTAAACGGTGGTATGGGCATCCTGCTTGCAGGTGTTCCAGGGGTAAGCCGTGGTAAAGTAACAATCGTCGGCGGTGGTATTGTTGGAACAAACGCTGCAAAAATGGCTATTGGTCTTGGTGCAGATGTAACAATCATCGACCTAAGCGCAGATCGTCTTCGTTACCTAGATGATATTTTCGGAAATCAAATCAAAACATTAATGTCTAATCCTTTCAACATCGCAGACGCGGTTAAGGAAGCAGACTTAGTAATCGGTGCCGTATTAATTCCAGGAGCAAAAGCGCCTAAGCTTGTAACAGAAGAAATGGTTAAAGCGATGAAGCCAGGTTCTGTCATCGTTGACGTAGCGATCGACCAAGGCGGAAGCGTTGAAACCATCGATCACGTTACAACTCACGACAACCCAACATTCGAAAAATACGGTGTGGTTCACTACTCTGTTGCGAACATGCCTGGTGCGGTTCCAAGAACATCTACAATGGCATTAACAAACGTAACCGTTCCTTACGCGCTTCAAATTGCGAACAAAGGTGTAGTTAAAGCAGTTTCTGAGAACCCAGCATTAAAGCTTGGTGTAAACGTAGCAAACGGCGAAATCACTTACGAAGCAGTTGCACGTGACCTTAACTATCAATATGTACCAGTTGAAACAGCACTGGAAAAAGAATTAGCCGCTAACTAAATAAGAAAAGCGTAAACGCCTTGTCCAGGGGCGACAAGCATAAGACGAGCCGGCGAGAAGGTTGCTTTTTAACCTTCTTGACGGATCGACCGAAAAGTGGAGGCGACTGGCCTGGGACGCAGGCGTAAGACGAACACTGAAAGAAGGCGCTTTTTGCCTTCATTTAGTGGGCGGCTTACGACTCGAGTCCCAAGGAGCCGGAACTAGACAAGCTTATGACCCGAGCCCCTAGGCGCTGGAGCTGGACAATTCTCAAAGTCGAATTATATGCTTTCTTATTTTAATAAAACGTCCCTCAAGTTAATTCTTGAGGGATTTTTTTAAAGCATTGGTTCTTTGCAGGGGGGATAGAACCACTTTTGCTAGATTTTTCATTAGGTTTAGTTCTATGAATGCTTTATAGAACCACTTTTACTAGATTTTCCGTTAGGTTTGGTTCTATGAACGCTTTATAGAACCACTTTTGCTAGATTTTTCGTTAGTTTTGGTTCTATGAATGGGGATAGAACCAATCTCGTATCAATAATATTCGGGGGGAATTATGGCGGATCAGCAAAGCTACCGAGATACATGGGCAGAAATTTCTTTAGACGCGGTAAAGCATAATACGATGCAATATAAGGGGTTTATTGGAGAAGCTGTAAAAATCATGGCTGTCGTGAAGGCGGATGGCTACGGTCACGGTGCCGTTCCTGTTGCACAAGCGGCATTGGAGGCTGGGGCTGACTACTTAGGAGTCGCTATTTTGGATGAGGCGATACAACTAAGAGAAGCAGGAATTACTCAGCCAATTCTTGTACTGGGATATACGCCCATTCGATCGATTAGACATGCTATTCTAGCAAACGTAGATCTAGCAGTGTTTTCCGAAGATGTGCTGGACGAGATTATTAACCAATCGGAACAGCTGCAAACATCAGTATCCATTCATCTTAAAGTCGATACGGGTATGTCAAGGATTGGGATTCAAACCAGTGATGAGGCCATTTATTTGGCTAGAAAAGCTTTGATTTCGAAAAATATTATTCTCAAGGGAGTATTTACCCATTTTGCAAATGCGGACAATGAAGATCCTACATATACATTTAAGCAGTACACGCAATTCCAGACAGTCATATCTGATTTAAATTCTCAAAATATTTCGATTCCATTAAAACATTGCTGTAATAGTGCTGGAACAATGAATTTTCCAGAAATGCATCTTGATATGGTCCGGGTGGGAATTGGACTATACGGGCTCTATCCTGATGCTTCTCTAAAGAACCATTCGATCCAACTGCAGCAGGCAATGACACTTAAAACAAAAATCGCTTCACTTAAAATGGTTTCGAAGTCACAGCCGATTAGCTATGGATGTACCTTTGCACCCACCAGTGACAGTTTGATTGCAACCCTGCCAATCGGTTATGCAGATGGTCTTTCTAGACTCCTTTCTAATCGAGGACATTTCCTATTGCACGGAGAAAAAGTTTCAGTGACAGGTCGTGTTTGTATGGACCAAACGATGATAGATGTTTCAAGTGTACCCGGCTGCCATCAGGGGGATGTGGTCACGATTTTCGGGAATAACGATGAATCGTTTCAGTCGATTGATGAAATTTCCAATCTTATGGGCACGATTAATTATGAAGTCGTTTGTTTAATTGGCAAACGGGTTCCACGAATCTATACTACCAATGAAATCGAACAACTTGAACTTCAAACTACCCAGCTTGAATTCGCATAAAAACCCCGCCATATGTGGCGGGGTTTCCTATTTTTAAACCTTTTTCCAATGAGCAGGAGTGTTTAAATGAGTCGGTAATTTAGTATAAATATCCCCATTCGCCGAGTTAACCTGGGCTTGAGTGAGAAAAATACTACCGGAGAGATTTGCACCACTTAGATTAGCGTCTCTTAAATCAGCCCCGATTAAATCGGTTCCTCTCATGTCCGCTTCTCTTAGATCAGCAGCTATCAGCAACGCTCCTCTTAAATTAGCACCTTTTAAGTCTGCACGTTTAAGCTTTGCACCAAGGAGGTCACTACCTCTGCCAATTTTATTTTTCTTAGGAGGAAATTTAGCTCGAACCAGGTCACTAGTTTGTAAAAGTAATTCATTTACGTTCGCTCTATGTGCTGGTACATTAAGGTCGACAATTTCTATTGCACTTAGTGCTGTTAGTTTTTCTGTATCTTTAATTGCTGTCTGCAACTCTTTATGAATTGATTTAGTAGCTTCTATACTTAGTGCTTCATTTAAGTAATAGAGCATTTCATGAAGTTGCTGCATAATAGGAAATACTTCAAACATTTCTTTTGCTGATTTTGGATTTTCCCGCCAGTCATTTCCTTCATAGGTAAATTGAGACACCTTTTGGCCGGCCCCAAAGCATTCATATACCGTACAGCCGCGAAACCCTTTATTTCTAAGATTACTATGAATTCCACAGCGATAATCTGCTTGTAAGTTCGAACAAGGAGTACCTCCATCTTTATCAAAAGCAAAATCAGCGGATTTTGCATAAGGCAAAGCGACACAGCACAGGCCAAAACAGCTTTCACAATCTGCCTTTAAATGATTAAGATGATCGGTAGTGCTCATTAATTGATTAGACAATATATTTCACTTCCTTTATAACCTAAGAATATAACAAAATACCATCGTATGATAAATCAGAGCAACTTTATGTTACCGGCTTATGGGGTTCCGCTGTTTTTCGGGCACATAGAACCCTTCTATATTACCGATTCCTGGATTCCTATGTTTTTTCGGGCACATAGAGCCCTTCTATGTTACCGGTTCCTGGGTTTCTATGTTTTTTCGGGCACATAGAACCCTTCTATGTTACCGGTTCCTGGGTTTCTATGTTTTTTCGGGCACATAGAACCCTACTATGTTACCGATTCCTGAGTTTCTATCTTTTTTCGGACACATAGAACCCTTTTATGCTACCGATTCCTGGGTTCCTATGTTTTTTCGGGCACATAGAACCCTTCTATATTACCGATTCCCGGGTTCCTATGTTTTTCGGGCACATATAGCCCCTCTACGTGACCGGTTTCTTGGCTCCAACGCATTTTCGGGCATATAGAACAAACAAGGTGGGTCCTACTCCAAATACTCATCCATTAGCTTCGGATTTAAATACCTAGCCATACCGGTCTTAATCGTTTTTAATCCTAGTTTCCGATAGAATTCTTCATTACCAGTAGTAGAAATTAAATGAACACAGGATACATCACGAAGCTCCTCGAGTAAATATTCCATGATTTTTCTAGCGATACCTTGTTTTTGAAAATCCTGATGTACCACAACGTCATAGATAGCGGCATTAAAAACACCATCTGACATTGCTCTACCAATCCCAATAATTCGGCCATCTACCGTGGCCAAAGCGAAGACATTACTAGCCTCGAAAACTTGCTGAATAATCTCTTTAGTATGTTTCGACCAACCGACAGAAGCGTATATATCTAGCATTTCATCTAGGTTTGCCTTTGAAATATCACTAAGAATCTCCATACTTATCACCCCTAATATAAGCTCTGGATCTCAACACTCTGTGGCAGTGAAAACGGGTTTACCTTGTTGATATGATCATAAAACATGATGCCATTTAAATGATCGATTTCATGCTGAACCACGATGGCACCATATCCCTTAAAGCGATAAACGATTTCTTTCCCCGTTATATCGTACGCTTTCACTTTAATCCTTTCATATCTCGGTACAAACCCCTTCACTTCTCGATCGACCGAAAGGCAACCTTCCCCCTCAGGCAGATACACCATATTCATGGAATGGCTGATGACTTTGGGATTGATCAACATTAGTTCTTGATATTCATTCTTTTCATTTGGAAAAAGTGCTGCAAACATTCTTTTATCAAGGCCGATTTGATTCGCTGATAAGCCTGAACCCGGCCGCAGATTATATTTTTTCGCAATTGCCGGGGTTTGACTGTTTTTCAAATATTGAAGCATGCAAAGTAATATTTCCTTATCTTCGTCCGAAACAGGGATATTCACTTCAGTCGTCTTTTTTCTTAATACTGGCGCCCCTTCTCTCACGATATCTTTCATCGTTATCAAGTAATTCATGTTGAACTTACTCATAAATAAACACCTCATCAACTCTCTTATTTAACACTTTTGCAATCTTAAACGCTAATTCCAGCGTCGGGTCGTATTTATCATTCTCAATACAATTTATCGTTTGCCTCACCACACCACACTCCTTAGCAAGTGTGTCTTGTGTAATCCCTAACTTTTTTCGTAATTCCTTCATAAAGTTCTTCAAATAATCACCACTTTTGTCTAAAACATTTGACATTAATCGTAAAACACCAATAAAAAAATGTCCAGTGTTTTGGACATCTAAATTTTCACTTTTCTTTATCTAACGTTTTTCATGCATATACTTCAACCACTTTTTCTGTTTGTAACTACAAATGATATATCCAACCACAGTTGCAGTGGTGACTCCTGTAGACAAGTTCTGAACGAATGAATGGGAGGTATAGATTCCAACAAAGATACCTATTATCCCAAGTAATGTTAATTGAAATAATTGCTTTTTCGTATTCTCAAAAATCGTAAATTGGAATTGCCTTCTTTGTTCTGTTTCTTTTGCATGCTCTAATTTTTGAGGTGCTTGTAAAAATTCTGTTACTGAATGCAGCAACTTAAAGACTGGCTGTGATTGAAGCCATTGCCACACCATTGACCATTTGTTATTGCCTTGTTTGTTTAGCCACTCCAAAAAGACTGGTTTCCCTAAGTCCATCAATTCCTCCTCAGGAGCTAAATTTCGGATAATTCCCTCAATCGTAACGAATGAACGGCCTAGGAAGACAAATCTAGTTGGAACCTGGATTGGCAGCGCACGAATCAAGTCATTCATTTCCATTTTTAAAGCAAGCAGGTCAGTTTCCTTTAATTGCGAAGGCTGGAAAGAAGTGAACTCCGCTAATAATCTTTCAATCGTTCTTGAATCTGCCCCAGGGAGTAAAAAGCCTAATTGAAACAGACAATCCACTGCTTTTGAGTAGTTTTTCGAAAGAAAGCTTTCAATCAAGCCTTGAAAATAACTGGCATCCTTTTTGCTGATTTCTCCAATCATGCCAAAATCAAGTAAAATGATTTTGCCTTCGTTAGAGATTAGGACATTTCCAGGATGGGGGTCGGCATGGAATAAACCGGGCTCCAGCCATTGCGGCAGAAATACCTTGATCAATCTTTGCCCTAGCTCATGACGGCTTAAGGGTAATTGATCAATCATAGCCGTATCGGTTAGCCTTGCCCCCTCGATCCATTCCATTACTAGGACATTGGAAGAACTCAGTTCTGGATACACATCTGGTATTTGAACGACATCCAGATCTTTAAATCGCTCCTTAAAGGTCACGATGCTATTAAGCTCCTTTGAATAATCAAGCTCTTGTTCAATCACCTGTTTAAGCTCCTTGAACAGGACTTTAAAATTGATGAACCCTTTTGGTATCGGCACGATATGGTCTGCAAACCAAATCACAATGGCTAATATCCGAAAGTCCGTTTGGACAATGGAATCTATATTTGGTCGCTTCACTTTAATCGCCACCTCAGTTCCATCTTGCAGCACACCTTTATAAACCTCGCCAATTGATGCGGAAGCAACAGCCGTTTTTTCGATCGAAAGAAATTGCTGCTGATAAGATTGGCCCAATTCCCTTTTAAGAATGACCTCAATTTCAGTCCATTTTGAAGGCGGGACATTGTCTGTCAGATCTTCGATTTGACGGATAAAGGATTGGGGCAGTAAATCAGCCCGCGTGCTTAATATTTGGCCTACTTTAATGAGCAAACCTTCTAATTCAAAGAGTGTTTTTCGATACCGTTTCCCTATTTCGCCCCAGAGTTTATCCCACTCCTCTGGTGATTTCCTCAGAAGCTTATACAAATAAATTTTCAGGAAGATGATAAAATACATGGAAAGGATTTTTCTCATTCTCCTCATTTTGCTTTCTGTTTTCATGCCTAGCCCTCTCATTTCGTTTTACATATACTTTTTGAAACAAAAAAGACTGCAGGGAGCAGCCTTTACATATAATTGATTTCGAGCCAGCCATTGTTTAGTGAAATTGAGTAAAATTCTTTTTCCACTGGGGCATTATTTTTTAGGACATAATCAATATCCTCTTGAATACCTGAATATTCTTCCGAGAACATCGCTTTAATCATATCTGCATGTTCAGGCAATACTGATTTATACCCGGAAGACATATGGGCAATGGTTTTACCATCTTTTAATATCGCAAAAACATCACTGAAGGAAATTCCATATAATTGGGCCCCGTAGTTTTTAACGGCAGATATAAGATTGATTAAATTTGGATAAACGGCCTCATCCATTATAAGGTGGTACTCATACCCATCAATCTTAATCTTATCTTGAGGGGCAATGTCTGGCGGATTAGCCGATACCTTATCTTTTTCTGTTGAGCCCTGTACTGGGAGTGGTTTTACCTCATCATTTTCTTTTACAGAATGATTTGTCTCCGCCACAGATTCTTCGACCACTGCGGATTCTACTTTTGGATCTTGAATAGGATCCCCTTGGCTTTGAGAACCTTCCTTTTGACAGGCGCTTAACATGATAATTAGTAGTGACAAAGAAATGAGAGTAAAACGTTTCCTTTTCATGTATTCTCCCCCCAGATTACCCTTTAGATATAAGACGTTTGAGTCTGTAAAAGGTTTCGAATTTATGGTATTTTTTATGACATTTTTAATAGTTTTATACCCATCGGACTCGGAGAATAAAACTTTTTCTTGAAATTAATTGAGCTGGCAGCTTGAAACAGGTAAAATGTACAGATTAAATAGGTGAAGATGAGGTGTTATGAAGTGAAGGTTATGGAAACCGACAGATTAATCCTTCGAAAGCTATCGGCAGATGATGCAGCCTTTATTCTCAAACTAGTAAATGAACCAACATGGTTACGTTTTATCGGTGATAAAGGTGTGCGAACGCTTGAAGATGCACGAAACTATATTTTAACAGGGCCAATGGACATGTACTCTCGACTGGGTTTTGGGCTTTATTTGGTAGAACGAAAGGATGGAAATATCCCTATTGGCATGTGCGGCTTGATCAAAAGAGCTTCCTTAGAAGATGTCGATATTGGTTTTGCTTTCCTATCAGGCTTCCAATCACAAGGGTATGGCTTTGAAGCAGCCTCCGCTACGATGGAGTATGGGCTTAACAAGCTAAACCTCAAGCGAATTGTAGCGATCACCTCTAAGGACAACCATGTTTCATCCAGGTTGCTTGAAAAAATCGGCATGAAATTTGACCGTTTCTTGGTACTACCTCCTGAATCGGAGGAGTTAAAATTATATACATCTGAATAAAATTTTCAATTCGATATTCCTTCAACTGGGCTAACGCTGCATCACTTTTTCCCTTCCAAAATATTCAACATTCAGGCCCAGTTCTCCTTTTTTATCCACCCCAAAATGTGTAAGATTTATACTAAAATAGTATTACTTACCTAATTTAATAAAATTAAAAGATTATTAAATTCCTCCTGTATATTTGTTATCCCCCATCATATAGTTAGAACTATCTCCTGGTTTAGCGTTTGGATTTATTGGTGTTTGAGGATTATTATTGTTTCTCTTACGTCTCCAATCAATAAATAATGCAAATGCTAAAATCAACAGGACAAAAATCATTAGTAACCAAAGCATCGCGTTCACTCCTTTTAAGCATTTTATTATAGAATATATATAGTTCGAACATTCAGATATCAACATTTGGAGTGATTTTATGAAGAAAATTTATCTTATTAGGCATTGTGAGGCAGAGGGACAACCTGCCGAAGCTCAACTAACAGAACAAGGTCGGAATCAAGCTTTCCATTTAGCTGAATTTTTTTCTGACATAAAAATCGACCAGATAATTTCTAGTCCATTTCAGCGTGCGATCCAATCCATCCAGCCTCTTGCAAACCGATTAAAGGTTGAGATAGAGATTAATAGTCAACTATCAGAACGTGTCCTCAGCACAGAGAACCTCCCTGACTGGTTTGAGAAATTAAGAGTATCTTTTGATGAGTTGGAATTGAAATTTGAAGGTGGAGAGTCCAGCCAAGAAGCATTGAATCGAATCATCGAGGTTGTCGAAGCTGTATTCAACAGTGAAGCTAACAATAGCATTATTGTTACCCACGGGAATTTAATGGCCCTGCTGTTGAAGTATTTTAATGATGATTTTGGATTTGATGAATGGAAAAATCTAAGCAATCCAGACGTGTATTTATTAACGTATGAAAGTAATAACGTGAAAGTTGAAAGAGTATGGAATGAAATTAGTTAAGTTCAATACAAAAAAATGCTTGTGAATGGCACAAGCATTTTTTATATGGCTCTATCCTTTCGCAGTATGCTGTAGCATACAAGATCATGGTAGCTGCCGTGTAAAAATTGGGCCTCTCTTGTGATTCCCTCATGGATAAAGCCCAAGCGTTTTGGAATCGCACAGCTTTTTTTATTTTCTGCAGCTGCTCGAATCATGACCCGGTTCAACTGGAGTTCATCGAAACAGTAATCCGTCAGCGCTTGGACAGTATTAGTGATAATTCCTTTTCCTTGATAGGCTTCGCTAATCCAATAGCCAATTTCTGTAGTCTTATTTTTCCAATCAATATAGTGGAGGCCAATCATTCCAACCAAAGTATTTTTGAAAAAAATTCCCACTTCAAATCCATTGTTATCAGCTAGTTTTTGCAGCCATGATGGAATAATTTTTGTTTGATAATCATAAATACTTGGTAATTCTACTGCCCAAATCAGCCACTGTTTCAGGTGATCTTGATTTTCTTTAAGAGCAGAAACAAGAATTTCTGCATCCTTAGGCAATAATAACTGTAAATGAATATCTTGATTTATTGGTAATTTGAACATGCTTTTGTTCCTTTCCAATTGTTTTAGTTTACATTTTCTAAGATTAAAGGGATTTCCGCCAGGTCATGAATAATAATATCGACTTCAACATTGTGCCAATGAATGTCTCTTTTCCAAATTGCCTTCATCCCTATATTTTGAGCCGCCTTTACATCATTTTCAGGATGGTCACCAACAAAGATTGATTCTTCGGGAGAAAATCCAAGACGCTCCAAAGTCCGTATAAAAATCTGCGGGTCCGGCTTTTTTATTCCTTCCCATTCAGAAATGGCAATCGTATCAAAATACTTTACTATCGCAAGAGCCTCGATATTGTCCATTTGGAACTTTCCCTTCCCATTGGTAATCATCCCTAAGCTCAAATTCCTGCTTTTTAAATCCTCTAACATCCTGATGAGATTAGGAAATGGGACACAATGATGCTTAAATTCAGATAGATAATCTTGTAATAGATCCTCCCAAGTAAGCTTTAGATTAAATTCCTTGACTAATTGCTGATACACTTTATCCTTCCATGTATACCCATGATTATCTAACTCAATAAATCTCGAAATATATTGTTTTTTTGGAACATTACCTGCTATTTTCCTGCTATATTGGCATTTAATAAAATCTATCACAGATTTATCTCTGTCTAGCAAGGTTCCATCAAGATCGAATATGACTGCTTTTATCACTTAATCTCCCCATATACCTTTAAGTCTAAATATGACGGAAATACCGCAATGAAGTATAGTTTTCGTCCCCTGCATTTCCAAAACCTCTTTGTTCCTGTTTAAAAACAAACCCTTTTGCTTCATAAAAGGGAATGCCCTTATGATTTCCTTTTTGGACAGAAACCCACTGCTCTGTTGCCTGGAATTCTTCCTTCTGCTGATTCGTAATTACTTCTAATAACTTTGTCCCAATCCCCTCATTACGGCGATCAGGATCGAGGTATAATACAAAAATTTCCGCCGTATTAGCAGCAATCATGCCTCCCCCGCCTGCACCAATCACCTCATTATTTTCCACCGCTACAAAATAACCGCCCCACTCCCTGCTCGTATTCGTCACTTCGCTTACTATCCTCTCCATGTTATAAAACTCTTTTATCATTCTCTCAATATATTCTTTCGTATGCGTTTCCGAATACGTCGCCCGATAACCAGCTGAACAAACATTTGCAATCCCCTGAACATGGGTGGGATCAGCTTTCCTAATATGTATCATCTTCATTCCCCTCTCGGTGCCTGTCACCATTTATACAATTATTCAAGATTCATATGAAATATATACATTTCTCCTATTTTCCCCATGGCACGAATACCCTTATCTTGAAATCCACATAGCTTATAT
This sequence comes from Neobacillus sp. K501, assembly GCF_053749995.1. Classification (NCBI taxonomy): domain Bacteria; kingdom Bacillati; phylum Bacillota; class Bacilli; order Caryophanales; family Bacillaceae; genus Neobacillus; species Neobacillus sp. K501. Next base: position 200,269 of record NZ_JBSLYA010000007.1, read on the forward strand.
ACATACTGAGCTCTTTCATTCATTTTATTAACGGCTAAGATAACCTCGTTAATATCAGGAAAGTGTTTTTTCACAAATTCAGGCAGCAATTGTAATGATTGGGTTGCAATGCTTTTTCCTTGAAAGGAGGTGTTAATCGAATACGCCCGTAGAAGTAGGGCTTTTCTATTCTCGCTATATGCTTTAACGCCTTCCCACCCATGTAAAACAAAAAATCCAGCCGGCACATCGTCGAATAGGATGACAATTGGATAACGAGCCTCCTCATTTTGACATATCTCTATTTGATCCAAAGGCATTCCGGTAAATCTTGATTGTTCTGCTGAAAGGTAATAGTCTTCAAAAGAAGCCTTATACTTTGGTTGATAAAAGTCTAAAGAAACCTTTCCTTCCTTTATCACGGCCATGATATTTCCCCCTATAAACAACGAATCTTACATAGATAAATTCTCCTTCTCCTAAAATTCTCCTTCTTTTGCTAATTTTCGCACAAAAAAAAAAAAACTGTCATAAAGACAGTGGAGGTAACGTTATAATTCCTTTGTCATGAATACGCTGTTCGGATCTTCCTTGTAATCCGCAAATGGTCCACAATAATCGAAGCCAAAGCTTGCATATAAACTTCTTGCTGGCTCGAAATCATCCATTGATCCCGTTTCTAAACTTAGCCGTTGATAGCCACGTCGCCTTGCTTCTTCGATGATATACTGAAGCATATTTCTAGCCACACCTTTTCGCATATGTGCTGAGGCTGTACGCATCGATTTTATTTCTCCATGAAGCCTTTCAATTTCTTTTAGTGCTCCACAACCAACTAACTCCCTACCCTCCCAGACACTCCAAAAAGTAATTTCTGGTCCTTTTAATTGCTCAAGATCAAGTGCATGCGTGCTTTCAGGTGGAGAAATCTGTCTCATATTATGAAGATGCTCCATTATCAACTCTGCTATTTCTGGGCCAGTTAAATCATCCCTTTTAATATCCATACGTGATCCCCATTCTCAATACATTTTTATTAAATCCTATCCATTTCTTCTGTTTCATTCAAGCATTATGTAAGAAAATCTTCCACTCTAAATACAATTGCTATTCTTTGGTTAGCTTCAACATTTATTCTTCTGTACCTGATATATAAAAGATTGTTGTTTTTGCGATAAAGGTTATATTCCTGTTAAAATATGTTATATAATTGCCGAGAATTGGAGTTATAAATGCTATAAATACAGGGGATGGAAAAATGCTTTGGGAGACTCTTCCTAATTGGACTTGGGTAATATATTATTTATTTTTATTAACAACATTAGGAACTGCAATAACTAGTGTTCTACGAAAAAAAATGATAAGTTTGTCCATTTTAGCCATTATTTTTGCTGTAACAGTGCCGATCATTAGTTTGATCAACAGTATTGGAAGGGCAGAAGGAATGAATGAAATTGAACATTTAATTAGTCAATTACAACAAGGAGCCATTTGGTCTATGTTTACGATCATAGGTTATTTGTATTTATTAGTGTGGTGGGTCTTGTTCCTGCTCAAAAGCAAAACTAAAAATCAAGTTACAGTTTCAAAATAAATGATCCCCTTTCAAGGATTTTTCCATCAAAAAGGAATCATTCGAGGACAAATGATTCCTTTTTGATGTATTTGGCTATATTGGTAAGCTCTACCTCTTGTTAAAGTATAGCTTACTCAATGATTAGCATGTCATTCTCATCAAACTGCCAGCTTTCCGCATAGGCCACTTCCCAATAGTAGCCATCAGGATCAGAGAAATAACCACTATAGCCACCCCAAAAAACACGTTGCGGTGATTTCACAATCTTTGCACCTGCTTGTTCAGCTTTTTTCATCACCTCATCCACTTCTTCCGCCGATTTTGCATTATAGGCAAGCGTGATACCAGAGAAACCTTGTCCTTGAGGGGGATTCTGCTCATTAATATCCTTCGCTAATGCTTCTAATGGGAATAATTCTAGTTTCGTTCCTCCATTGTTAAAAAATACGATTTCAGGATTTTCTTCCTTTACCGATGTTTCAAAACCTAGTCCATCACGGTAAAATTTAAGAGATTCTCCAATATTTTTTACACCTAACGCAATAAGGTTGATCCTGTTCATGATTATGCCTCCTAAGATTTTTTAGCTGCTTCATCTGATAATCATTCCACAAAAATAAAAGTTTTCCTGTTTATTACAAAAATAAAAAAACTCCACTCCCCTTGAGGAGTAAAGCACTAGAGATCTTTTAAAATATTTGGATTTTCAGGTTCTTCATTAAAGGTCAATACTTCTTCCACCGGCTCGTAGGATTCTCCATAAAAGTGGTGGTCTTTGTAGGTATGGACCACATCATACGTTTTTTTCATTGCTTCAAAGATCATTTCTTCCGACTCTTTGTTTGGAGCCCAATAGAGAATTTCCATTTTATTCAGCTCATTTGTCGCCAATGATCTTCTCTGGTAACCAATTGAATTTGCATGCTCAAAGCCTTCACGTTTATAATATCGAAGCCTTTTTTCGGTATCACTGTCTTCATAATTGATAGGCTCAACCTCAAGGATAATTGGCTTTCCCTTTTGCTTCATTTTTTCCATGAGCTTATGGCCGAGCCCTTGACCCCGTGCATTTTTTGAAACAAATAGGTAATCAATAAAGATAAATTTATCTAGTTCCGCGTACATTAAAACATGGTTTGGCCCTTCATCTTTATGATAGATATCTGGCTGCTCCTTCAATAACGTTTCCATATGCTCGCGTGATTTCATTTCCTCAATTGGAAAATATTGATTTAACTTTTCATACCAATGCATATAAATACTCCTCATCATATTTCAAATCTTAATGATGGAAGTATGTGCTAATTATTAGCTTTTAATTCAAAAATCGTGTAATAGAACCTTTTTTCAATACTCTTCAATTGCTATTCTGAATAATAAAAGCGCAAGCACTATGGTGATTGGCGTCATTACCATTGTTTCTAAACCAGAATTTGAAATTATATTGCCGATAGTATTTAGCACCATTATCCCAAACAGTAACCATATACCGGCATTCACTATCCTTTTGAACTTTCCTTTGAAAATATATCCTGTTTTTATAGCAATAATTAACATAAATAAGGCTTGGACGACTATCGATATGCTTTCGAAGATGACTAAATCAGACTCATTTTTTAATCGTCCTCCCCATACGAAATCATAAGGTAAAATTTTCAAAAGAATTAGGACATGCATCAATATGGCTATTGTATTAATGGTGATTATGATATTACTTGCCAGTCTAATGCTTACTAATTTTTTCATCATCCGCTCCTATCAAACTATTGAAATAATAAAATCACTTAGACTAACTATAATAATACTTTGTCCAAAGCCGCTAATAATCCCTGTGGTGAATCTTAGGGGATTATTACTCATTCGGTACTTCCTTTTTTGTGTCCAACCATCGATGACCATTGGGAAGTTCAAGAGAATGCCAAGCCATAAAGGAAAATTCCATCCTATGACCAGTAAAACTGGAAAAAATAAATACCCTGCCAATATGCCCGTACATCTAGCACATAGTGGCAGTGTATACCCTTTAATTGTTAGACTCCTAGACTTCATTCGATGACAAGGGACAATCTCCAAAACTCGCAATAATCTAATCACAGTTCGGCACACAATCACAATCAAAATCTGGTCCACAATTGCAATCAGGACAATCAAGGTCACAGTCAAATTTCTTTTTTCTTTTTTTCTTATTTCCATAGTAAAAAAGGATAAATACCAACAACAGAAATCCGGCAACAATGCCAATGGAGCCGAAGATTATTTCACCTTTTACTAAGAAAGTAGTGCCAACTACAAAAGATATGAGCATCCCAGTCAGAAAAAGAAAGAACATCAAAATCACCTCAAAAATCAACTTAGGCTTTCCACATTATAGGTACCTAATGATTATTTATATTCCACTGAATTGGAAAAAAACCTTTTTTCTAATTCAAAGGATAGGTGACAATAGATATAAAATCAGGCCGGGAATATAAAATTTCAGCCGGCCTTAGTCTTGTTTAAAATTCAGGTAATTGGTCAAGATTGTTTTCTTTTATTCCATCGGGCTCGCTGCGGATAATATCTCTGCCGTATTTGTGGAAAACATCGACATGGGCAATCGCTCCAGCTTTTGCTTCGCTTAAAGCGGTGATGTAATCCAATTCACGACCAGAGCTTGTTTTGAAAGCAATAATGTCACCATCATTGTTTTTTCTAACGGCAACAAATGCTTCTTTTCCATTAACATTACCTTCTCCGCCCTCAAGCTGTGCCTGTTGTTCACCTTGTTGCTTATATTGCCGATATATTTGTTCAAAATCCTTTTGTTCCTCCATAACAATCACCTCCGAACGTATGTTAGTATTTTGTTTAATAGTGTAAAAAATATTCTAAAACACACGATTTCAATACAATTCATAACCAGCTGTAGTAAGCAAACATAAAAACACCCCAGGAAATATATTTCCTTGGGGTGTTCACGTCTTCCTTATCTGTTGATTTCAACATGCTGATAGCCATGATTCGTTTCAAACACTTCAAACCATTTATAATTGGGGGATTTGAACCATTCGTACTGCGGCAAATAAACGACATAACCTAGATTACCATCGGCATCATAGATTGATTTGAATATTTTAGCTAACCCGTACCCAAAAATCTGATCCAAATAACCTTCAATGCCTTCTCGGACCATATTCTTTTTATCTTCCTGTTCTTGCTTATGTAATTCAGAAAGTCCGACAGCAAAAATACTCAACAAAATCAATGTAACAGCGATTAATACGAAAATCATCAAGGTAAACATCAGATAACCTCCCAGCATTAAGTTTGATTTCATTAAAATTTTACCTACAAAAGTTCCGTTAAAGTGTGATTAAAATAACATGGAACCTCAAAAATGTGACTAACTTCTGAATTTATTAAAGATAATCAAAAGAAAAAGCAATGCTCCATGCATCGCCTCTTTTTGTCCTTTCATATTAAGGATTTAATTAAAAAATTCACTTCTGATATAAAATCGTCTGGGCAACTCCAATAAAATACTCTGATTCAACAATAATATGATTCAACACAACTTTAGCAGTTGGATTCGTGCTAATTGGCTTACTTTTCTCCATAAGTGTACGACAAAGGTTTATAAATTGTTGACTCTGCTGTAAGCAAAACGATATGAGCTGTAAAACATCTTGGTAAAGTTCTTGAGATATCTGTCCATTAGAACGGTTAACCGTTTCAATATATCTAATTACCCGGTGATGTGCTTCAGCAAATGCCTTTTCCCATTCCTTTAATGCATTTACATATTCTTGTTCCAAATCTTTTACTAGTTCCCTAATGACTACTGTATGTTCTTCCTCCTGATGTTTCCAAAACTCAGCCTCATCGAGAACGCGGAGCGGCATCTGGTTCCCATAATAATACTGCATCTTTCATCCTCCATCCTTTTAATTTCATCATTCCATGCATATTGCAAAGGATGTGGATGTAGAACTCGGTGGTTTGCCGTACCTCACTCAAGTATTGTACGGCAAACCATTCCTGTTTCCATGAAGCTATTTATTAATTTGTTTTTTATCCTTGCCAGTGATGACGATTTCATAGGGATCTTCTTTCACCTTTTCCCATATATCAGGGGACTTGATAAAGTCTTCAATCATCGTATTTAGGTCTGAAGCCAGTTCTGCTGCCTTTGGGTCTGTGCTCTTAAGCTTTATTTTGATAAGAATCCGCATTAGACCATCTTTACTCTGGTAACCTACACTAGAAACTTGATATTTTTTATAGGTTCTAAATTCATGACCGATGGCAGATACTGCTTCCGTCCAGCGGTCATACTGTTGTCTTTTTGCAAGATTATACTTTCTAATATTTATAGTTATCGAGTCTTTTCCACCAGCCTTCAACGCAGCCTCCAGTTCATGCTTGATTCCATCAATTTTCTCTTGACTCTCACTACTAGGAAATTCTAGTTCAACTGTTTCAGGGCCGAAACCATAGCCGCCCATTATACCGTGGGCATTTAAGATTGGTTCAATGATAGCATGTACTTCCTCACTTGCTTTATCTTGAGCTTCCTGTTGCATTTTCCACTTTTCCGAAGGCTCTCTATGTTTTATTATTTTTACAAAATAATCTTCTACCCTAGTTCCCTTATTTTCTCCGCCTTTGAGAATACCATAGGCAATTTGTTCAATTCCTGTCTTCATTTCCTTTATCTTTTCCTCGGGTGCATCAAGCTTGATATAAACTCCCTCATTTTTTCCGCCAACAAGTTCAGTGACTTCTTTAACAGGATATCCTTCCTTCTTTAATTCCTGTGTGATTTGCTCAGAAAGATTGACAGTGTATTTTTCAAAAATAGAATTTAGCGGCGGAATTTTGGCGATCATTTTTGCCATTGCCGGTGAAACGAAGCCCGATCCAACAAATAATAAGAAACTGGCTGCCGCTGCAAAGGTAAATGCACCGACTCTTTTTCCAATCGTCCACTGTTTTTTCATACTTTTATTAAAATTAGCAAGTTCTCTATCAACATGTTCCAATCTACTTTCGTCAAATTCTCCTTTTTCGAAACGCTGTGGCAGTTCTTTTGTAAATCTTTCTAGAGATACAGGAACTTCTAACTGATCCAATGAAGTGTTCTTTTTATATGCCATAAGACTTCTCCTCCATTCGAAATTTACTATTACCCTGCATCAAATCTGCGAGTTTTTTTCTTCCACGAGACAAGCGTGTTTTAATGGTATTGGTATTTTCATTGAGTATAAGACTGATTTCTTTAACCGACATGTCTTCAAAGTAGAATAGAAGAATCGGCACTCTTTGGTCATCAGTTAAATTCATGATGTATCTGAGTATTTCATTTTTATTTTCTTTTTGGATGGCTTCCTGTTGGGCGGAATTAGATTTCATTTTTACATTTGCCTCCGGATTCCCCTCAATATCGGCAGCAGAATTTCTATTATATTTTCGGTAAACATCAATTGAGCGCGAATACACCAGCCGGTAAAACCATGCTTTAAAATTTCGAATATCCTTACTTCGCATGATACTTATATAACAATCCTCAAGTGCATTTTGGACAGCATCTTCTGCTAGTTCTTTGGACCGCAGCACAAGATATGCTGTTTTATAGGCCGAGGACAAAAAGGGCTCTACTAATAGACTAAATGCCTCTTGATCTCCACCTCTGATTCGGTTCATCCATATTTGTTCATTGTTCAAGTGAGGTACCTCCGTTTCATTGAGCTCACTAGTATGTCGTATAGTAGTGCCTTGTTGGTTTCACTTTTGCAAAAAAATCCAGCAACTTTTTTAAAATTGATGGTTTGGTGAAGGAACAGCTGCTTTAATTTTCAAGCGCTCCCTCACTATTATCCACTTATGTATCACCATTCGACCGTAGTTCTCCTCTTTTTGTTTTTCGGGCGTTTGGCGGACTCCCCTTTAGTAGCAAACTTTGCTTTTAAAGTGATTTGACTCGCTCCTGTTTTCCAAAATATAAATAGCAATCGCGAAAAATTAATCTTATAATTTCCCGACAGAAGACTCCCACCTCAAGGAATGAGAAGGGCGTAGCCCAATGAGTAGGAGGGAGATGAATGTCGGTTGGCGCTAGCCAAAAGCCTCTCATTATGATACAATTAGAACAAATGTTCCTTTGATAGAGAGGTGAATATTTTGTTAAGATATAAAGCCTTCAAATTTAGGATCTATCCTAGTAAAAATCAGGTTGAACTCATTAATAAGACCATAGGCTGTTCAAGGTTTGTTTTCAACTTCTTTTTAGGTAAACAAAAAGAGAAAGATGCATATTGGTCTTTTGTCGAAGAAATGGTTCAAAACGGTCAAATTCCAGCGAACAACTGGAAAGGAACCTGCTTAAATAAATTCGAAACGGTTAAATCACTTCCCGACTTAAAGAAGCAGTATCCTTTTTTAAAGGAAGTAGATAGCATTTCTTTGCAAAAATCTGTTGAAAACTTAGCTGATTCATATTCACGATTCTACAAAAAGCAAAACAAACAACCTCGATTTAAGTCTAAAAAGAACCCCCTCCAATCTTATACAACCAAGTATACAAACGGAAATATCACAGTCTTTGAAAATAAAATTAAGTTACCAAAATTGGGTCTTGTTCGTTTTGCGAAAAGTCGTGAAGTAAAAGGGCGCATCATGAGTGCTATTATAAGGCGAAATCCCTCGGGAAAATATTTTGTTTCTATAGCAACAGAAACAGAGGTTACAGAATTACCCAAAACCAAATCCGTTATTGGTATAGATATGGGCTTAAAGGACTTTGCCATTCTTTCGGACGAGAAAATCTACCCCAATCCAAAGGTTTCCCGTACCTTAGAAATAAAATTAATAAAAGCACAGAGAATCATGAGTAGGCGGACCCCAGGCGGTGCGAACTGGTACAAAGCAAAAGTTAAAGTAGCACGCATTCATGAAAGAATAGCAAATGCAAGAAAAGATTCCTTAGACAAGATTTCAACCGAAATTGTCAAAAACCACGACATCATCGGTATGGAAAACTTGTCGGTATCTAACATGCTAAAGAATCATAATCTTGCAAAGGCAATCAGTGAAGTATCATGGTCGCAATTCAAAACAATGATTGAATACAAAGCGAAATGGTATGGAAAACAAGTCGTGACCGTCGCTACACACTTCCCTTCCAGCCAACTTTGTTCGTGTTGTGGCTATAAAAACAAAGACGTTAAAAATCTCGGATTGCGTGAATGGGAATGTCCGAAGTGCCATGCCCATCATCAAAGGGATATTAATGCAGGAATAAATCTTAAAAATGAAGCGATAAGACTTCTAACCGCAGGAACTGCGGGGATCGCCTAATCATAATCATCCGATAGGTTGGTGTTCTTAGGAATCCCCCACTTCAAATTTTCGTTTGAAAATTAAGCGGGGGTAGTTCAAAATAAGTTCATCTTCAAATTTTGGAGGCATTACAAATGCTGAACCTTGATAAAAACCATGATCCTAGAAATAATGCTAAGCTGTTAGAAGAAATCACCGGAAAGAAACTAGATATTAAAGCCGCTGTTCAAGAAACCCAACAGCTATTTGAGCAATGCCTTGCAAATGAGCCTGCTCCTCAGACAAATATTCCTAAATCCAAATCCGTACCATTTTTCCGGAGGTTGCTTGAAGGAATGTTTCGTTTGCTGGCAAAACCAACACGCCGTTTAGAACCATCGCAAATCGTTGTCGATCACAACGGAATGGTTTTTCCTGAATGGAAGACGAAACTAGACGATGAATACGCTAAGCTCCTGGAGAACATAAAAAGAGAAGTGAACGTAACCGATTTCGGTGCTGTTGGGGATGGCCAAACTGATAATACCGCTGCTTTTAAAAAAGCAATCGGAAACGGGCGCATGAAAGTACTCGTTCCGCCAGGAGTTTATATTACGAAAGGAATTCGACTTCCGTCGTGGACATCCCTTATTGGCGCAGGAAAAGGAGTAACAACGATTAAACTTCATGACCAAGCTTCTAAAGGAACAAGGCTGGTAACAAACGCGAATCATTGGAAAGGAAATCATCATCTTTCCGTTCAAGGACTCACCTTGGACTGGAATGTGGAGCGGCTCAGAGATGTAAAAAAAACAAGTACATGGGGGAATCACTCTAGTTGTTTAACCTATTCCAATGTAACCTTTGGCTGGGTTAAGGATATTGAAGCGATTAATCCCGGACTCCATTGCTTTGATATTTCCTCCACACTATACAATTATGCTGGCGACGGATATCGGGCAAAGGGCGGCAGCCAGTATATCTGGCTTGATCAGCTTACTGGCTATGGCTTTGGAGATGATGGAATTACGACCCATCATAGTGATCATATTTTCATTTCCAATTCTCATATGTGTGACCCGAGTGGCCGGGCTCACCAGAAAGGTTTTTCCAATTCGAATGGAATTGAAGTCGATGACGGCTCCCAGAATGTCCTACTCGTCAACAATTCGACAGCAAGATGCTTTGGTGGAGTGGAAATTAAGGCACATGAAAATTCTTCGGCAGCCGCTAATGTGCAAATCGTGGGACATATCTCGCTGAATGATAATCGCGCCTATAATTTCCGCCATATCGGACATCACAAAAGTTCCGATACCGAATCAAAATCAGCCTATAATATAATCGCTACCAATCTGGCAGCCATCGCACCGATTTTCACAGATTTATATCAAAATTCGACGCCGCGTGGTTTGGTGGTTTCTGCTTATAAAAATGTTGTCATTCATCATTTCACACTCAATGGTGACCCTCATTATGATTACAAAAGCACCCCAGTAATAGCGATACAATATCGTGCTAGAAATATCTACTTACATGATATTTCAATTAAAAATTTCAAACTAGCTGGTTCAGGAATTAAAGTCTTTGGGGGAGAAAATAAGGCTGATTCCATACAAATTAGCAATCTTCAGGTCGACCACTCTTTACCTAAAGAAATGGAAATTGGAGATAGCATTAAACAAATTCAAATAGAAATAAATGAAATCCAACCCCAAACATAACAAGAACATATGGCTCGAAACCATATGTTCTTTGTAAATTTATTTAGAGCAATTTCTCAATGACGGCATTGGCTGTACTTTCTTTATTGAGAATAGACTCCTTATAGGTCCTTTTAAAGTACTCTGCATAAAGTAAATCTAATAAATACAGCTGCGAAATTTTTGCTGATAAGCTTCCACCTTGGAGTGGTCCCTCATTCGCACCACAAAGCAAGGTTAAATCTGAATTGCTCGTTAAAGGAGATTTAGCAAATCTCGTTATAGAAATTATTTTTGCTCCTCTGTCCTTGGCTATTTTTGCCACTTCAATCGTATCCTTAGTGGATCCAGAATATGAAATCAGCACCGCCACATCCTTCTCGGTCATTAGAGCGGCAGACATAACTTGTAGGTGAGAATCAATTGAACACTCGGTTTTATTCGTTATTCTCATAAACTTATTCTTAGCTTCCATCGCTGTCATTAAAGAGGCGCCAACTCCAAAAAATTGAATTCTTTCAGCCGAAATCATATAATCAATCGCTTTTGATATATCCTTTTCATTGATAAGATTAAAGGTCTCTGTAAGTGCACTAACATTAGTTGATAAGATCTTGGCAGACAGTTCACCGATTGTATCCTGCATCGTGATTTCCCCTGAAAGCTGCGGGGTTTCCTCTTCATGAGATATACTATGTGCCAAGGCTATTTTAAACTCTTGATAGCCTTTAAGATTCATGGTTTTACAAAATCTAAAAACACTTGACTCCCCTACATTGCAGGAGTCTGCAAGGTCGGTAATTGACATGTAGATTACGTCCTTTGTATTTTTTAGAATATAATCAGCTACCTTTTTTTCTGTATTTGTGAATGAATTATATCTCGAATTTATTAGTGAAAAAATATCGATGTTTGTCACCTAAGCACCTCTCAAACCTCTTATCTTAAATGAAGAGAAACTGCACCAAGAACTCCCGCTTTATTTCCAAGAGCTGCTTTTAGTATTTTAACGTCAGAAAAACTCTTCATTACCAACTCTTTTACCTTACTATTAACCATTTCCACAAGTTTACTTTGTTCCATTACCCCACCACCGATAATAATGGCAGGCGGGTTAAAAATATGGATCAAGGAAACAAGACCCAAGGCAACTTCATCAAGCCAATTATCAAGGACCTCTTTTAATCTTACATTACCTTGGTTTATTTTTTCAAAAATTATTCTTCCATTCATGCAATTTTGATCGATTTCTAATGCATTTCTTACTAAGGCCGTGGTAGAAGCATAAGTTTCATAACATCCTCTATACCCGCAATTACAGCTATTCCCCAACGGGTGAGTGATCATATGACCAAATTCAGCTGCAACTCCATTATTTCCCTTATAAATATCGGCATTCATTACAATAGCTCCGCCAATGCCTGTTCCATAGGTTAAACATAGGAAGTCCTTAAATTCCTTCCCTGCTCCAAAATACTTTTCCCCTAAAGCAGCGGCGTTAACATCGTTTTCTACCTTTACAGGAACACTAAAACGTTCCTCTAAAATTTCCTTCAATTTTGTCCCTGTATAGTTAGGAATAATTTCATTGGCATAAATGATTGACCCTTCTTCACTATTAACCTGTCCAGCCGTACTTATGCCAATAGCTTCAAAACCCTGATAATGATGAATAATATTGATTAACTTTTCAACTAAGTGCCTTCCACCCATTTTTGCTTCAGACTCATATTCTTTAAAAGATTCGATGTTCCCTCTTTCGTCAGAAATACAAAGCTTAATGGATGTTCCTCCAATATCTGCCGCTAATATTTTCATCTCTTCGACCTCTAATTTATTGCCGTAATTAATCTTTTTGTAATCTCCATCGGGCGGGTGATCGCCGTTCCTACAACAGCTGTATGGACTCCAAGATCAAAAACTTCCTTCAGTTCTTCTGGGGTCCAAATCCCGCCTTCTGCAATAATGGGGATGGGGAAATCCTTTACTAATCTTTGTATTAAACCAAAGTCAGGTAATGTAATATCTTTTGTATAAGAAGTATAGCCACTTAGAGTGGTTCCAAGGCAATCAAATCCTAATCGATAGGCTTCCTTTGCTTCCTCATAGGTAGAGCAATCGGCCATAAAGATCTGATCTTTATACTTTTCTCTAATACTTGGAAAGACCTCACTAATCGTTTTGCCATCAGGTCTAATCCTTTTAGTCGCATCTAAGGCAATGATTTCAACACCTTCTTGATAAAGAAGTTCAATTTCATTCAGTGTTGGAGTGATGAATACATCCGAACCTTCATAAACCTTTTTGATAATACCTATTATGGGAAGGTCAACATTTGTCTTAATCTCTTTAATATCCTCGACACTGTTTGCCCTAATAGCAGCAGCACCACCGAGTGCAGCAGCATATGCCATTTTCCCCATTATATAGGGACTGTGAAGTGGTTCCTCTGGCAAAGCCTGACAAGAAACAACTAGTTTTCTATTAATTTTTTCAAAAACTCTCTCTTTGTTTTCCACGCTTTCCATCTCCAAGCCGTATTTTATTCCTTGACTGCTCCAATCGAAATTCCACTGGTAAAGTATCTTTGGAAGAGGATAAAGATCACAAGCATAGGAACCGCAGCAACAGTAGCTCCCGCCATCTTATAAGCAAAGTTAGGATTCAAATCCTGCATTAAGGTAGCAATACCAACCATTAAGGTTTTAGAATTTTCATCCTGCCCAACAACCAGTTGCCATAAGTAGTCATTCCACACTTGAACAAAGTTTAGGATAAATAATGCACCAATCCCTGGCTTCACCATTGGCAGCATTATTTTATAGAAAACCGTCAACTCATTTGCTCCATCAATTTTTGCCGATTCTCTTAAAGAATCAGGAATATTATCAAAGAAGCCCTTCAACATAAATACTCCAAAGGCTGTAGCAACGTTTGGCCAAATCATACCACTTAAACTATTAACCATCCCAAAGTCCTGAATAATTCTAAATAGAGGGACGATCATCACTTCTTTTGGAACCATTAAACTTGAAATAAAGATAATAAATATAACATTCTTTCCTTTAAACTTTAGCTTTGAAAACGCATATGCCGCTAAGCAGCTTACAATAATGAGAGCAATAGTGGAAATAAGAGAAACAAAAATACTATTGAATGCCCATCTAATTGCTGGCTGATTATTAAAGACATCCACATAATTACTAATCGTAAATGTCTTAGGGAACCAATCTGGCGGCATTTTTACAACATCTGAACTATTCTTTAATGAACTGGTAAACAGCCAGTAAAGAGGAAACAGGCTCAAAACTGCAAAGAAAGTGACGATGACATTTGTAATTATGTCAAATTTTTCCTTTTTCTTTTTGTTATTATTCTTTTTACCAAACATGTCTATCCCCCCTTAATCCTTTTTAAACATCGCTCTTAACTGTGGAATCGATAATACGAGTGTAATTAAGAACATAATGACACCAACAGCAGAAGCTATACCAAGCTGGTTAAATTTAAAAGCATTATTATAGAGAAAATACATGAGGGTGGTTGAGGCATTGTTTGGTCCGCCACCGGTTAAGAGCTGGATCACGACAAATATTTTTAAAACCGCGATAATATTCATAATCATGATGTAGATTGTGGTTGGCTTTACCATTGGAATAAGAATTTTAAAGATGACTTTCAGCCTGCTTGCACCATCAACCTCTGCTGCTTCAAATACATCCTTGGGAACGCCTATCATAGCGGCAATATAAAGAATGATTGCCTGACCAACGTTAGTGGCAAATGTAACGAAAATAATCACCGGCAGAACCAAGCTTGTATCACCTAAAAAATTGACGGATGCTATTTCTAATTTTCTAGCTGCAAACGGGATCAGTCCATTTGCTGGATTTAAGAGAAAGCTCCAAACCATACTCATGACAACCATGGAAACCATAACTGGAATATAATAACTGCCCCGAATAAAGGACACGTATTTTGCATTTTTATCAAAAATAGCCGATGCCACGAAAAGAGAAAAGATGACTGTTAAAGCCACGATAAATATAACAAAAATAACAGTGTTAATCGTCGATTTTACAAATACGGGATTTGCAAACAATCTGCTATAGTTTTCAAAACCGATAAAGGTCTCTTGCTGATAATTGATTCGATATAAACTTAATCGAATCCCTTCAATAATTGGATAGACAAGAAAAACAAGAAAAAGGATAAGCTGTGGGGCTATAAACAGATAGCCGGTTATATTTTCTTTTAGTGACTCCTTACTAATTTTCATGGGAATCCCTTACCTTTCTATAGCTACTAAGCCCCATAATCGGGGCTTTTAGCAGCTAAGTCATTATCATGGAGGGTTATTGATTATAGATCACTGAGTTCGCTTTAGATTCCTCGATTACTTGATTACCATTTTTCTGATAATCCTTTACAGCCTCTGCAGCCGATTTTTGTCCAGTATAAAGCGCCTGAAGCTCTGGATATAACACCTGTCTCAATTGACCGTATCCTGGTACATTTCCAGTAAAGTTAAATAGATATTTCGCATTTTCATCATAAGCCTCAAATAAAGGTTTTTCCGCTTTAAATTCATCTGCTACAGAAGTTCTAACTGGAACACCATTCTTAGAAGCTTTTACTAATTCTTCATCTGTAGAGAAGAATTTCACAAAATCCTTACTCACTTGCATTCTTGTTTCATCACCTGTATTAAATACAGCAGCACCGGTTACATAAGTGAAAGTAAGCGGATCGCCGCTTTCGGATGGAATATTTGCTAGTCTTATATCAAACTTTGGTGCCTTACCGCTCTCCATATCTGCTTTTGCATTGTTAAATAATACGGAGTTAGTGAAACTGATTGCCAGTTGCTGATTTTGGAACATAGCGTTTGCATCATTAGACGATACAGATTCCGCACCAGGATTGGTTAATCCTTCACCATAAATTTTCTTTAACCATGCAGCGGCTTTTTCACCTTTCGCATCATCAATGATTAGATTTCCTTTTTTATCAAAGAACTTGTTTCCAAACATTCTTAAGTAGGCAAGATTCCATGTATCAGCCTGATTATTAAGAGCATATAAAGCCATTGGGTAAGCATTAGAGTATTTGTCTTTTGGCAAATCTGTTTTTAGCTTATTTAAAATCTGTTCATATTCGTCCAACGTCCAGGTTTTAATTCCATTTTCTTCACCCACAAATTCTTCAAGGCCAGCATCCTTAAACATATCCGCGTTGTATGCTAAAGTTCCTGGCATATGTGAAAATGGATAGAAATAGATATCATCACCAAAAGTTACGTTTTCCCAATAATTCTTGGCGATATCTTTCTTAGAATCTTCGTCCACAATGTCATTTAATGGTACAAGCGCACCTCTATGAGCATAATCTCCCATCGCAAAAACGCTTTCAAAGAAAATATCTGGAGGAGTTCCTCCGTTAAGATTAACGTTTAACAACTCATCCCGTTGGTCTCCGGCAACGACCTGAACATTTACCTTTACGTCGTGCTCCTTATATTGTTTAGAGAATTTTTCGGCGGCATATTTAAAGAAACTATCGTAATCTGCCCCATCCTCAGTTGGGTCCATTACCCCTTTCCATTGGGGTGTTAGCCAAACGGAGATTTCCACCTGTTCTTTCGATTTAGAATCACCACTAGACTTTTCAGACTCTTTACCAGAACAACCAGAAAGAATTGCCAGGGCCAGTACGAAAATGGCTGTCAAAGCTTTAAAATGTTTTTGGAACATAAATTTTCCCCCTAACTTTTTATAGTTTATTTATTTTATTGAAGACAAGCTTAGCTAGAAGCCTGTGTCCTTCCTCATCAAGATGCATATAGTCAATCGTATTCATCGGAACGATACCCTTTGTAGCAAGGAATTCTGTCCCTTGAATCTTCATGAGCTCTGATAAATGGATGGATAACTCTTCCGATTTACGATCACAATCTCTTCCCATTGATTTTCCTACATCTGTTTCCATGTACTCTTGACCAATTGGAGGAGGTGCAATGACCAAAACCTTTGGAAAAGCTCCTTTTTTTCCAACAGGTGTGTTTTTAGCTTTTTGTGCAAGTCTTGCGATTCCTTGCGCGATATTATAGGAGGTGAGAGAAAATCTTTCCTTCGTATCATTTGTACCAAGCATGATAATCACCATCTCCAACGGGGCATGACTCATTAAACAGGGATGGATATAGCTAAAACCATTCAACCCTTCAAATAATGGATCATCCACTACACTTGTTCTGCCTGATAAACCTTCCTCGATAACTTGAAACTCATCTCCTAAATCCTCTCCTAGAAGACTGGTCCATCGAACTCCCTCTGGAAATCTTTCCAGCGTTCTCGCATCATATCCCCAGGTGTTGGAATCGCCGAAGCACACGATTCGTCTTTTCATTGTGTTATCCTTCATATTTCAAAATCGCCTCATCAATCATTTCTTTGATCCCAGCAATTTTGGCCAAATCTTCTCCTGTTACCGGCTCTAATGGTCCTCTGACACTGCCAATATTCAAACCTCGTAATTTAAGGACTTCTTTGATTGCAGAGTACATAGATCCATTAAGTGAGCATAAAGCGATAATAATGTCATTGATGTCTCGTTGAATGCCTCTAGCATCATTAAAATTTCCATTTGAAACGAACTTTTCAGCCATTAAGAAGAGCTCAGGCATGGCCCCGTACGTTCCACCAATTCCACTATCTGCGCCTATTAATCTACCAGAAGCATATTGTTCATCTGGACCGTTAAAGACGATAAAATCTTCTCCAGCTGTAGCCTTAAACCTTTCAATGTCCAAGACAGGCATAGATGAATTTTTCACACCAATTACCTTTTTATTCTCTAGTAATCTTTTAAAAAGCGGCATTGACAAACTGTAACCCGTTGTTTGCGGGATGTTGTAAATGATAAATGGTAGGTCTGTTGAATCCATGATATCTGTCCAATACTTATGGATGGAGCTTTCTGGAAGTTTAAAGTAGATTGGAGGGATTGCTGATAAGGCATCATAACCAAGTTCGGCTGCATATTTTGCTAGAATGATACTTTCTCTTGTTGAGGGTGCACCGACATGGGCAATTAATGTGAGTTTTCCTTTTAGTGACTGTGAAACAAATTTCAAGGTTGCTTTTCTTTCCTCAAGATTTTGATAGATGCACTCTCCTGAGCTTCCGCCTACATATAGACCCT
The DNA here is from genome assembly GCF_053749995.1 of Neobacillus sp. K501. Lineage (NCBI taxonomy): Bacteria > Bacillati > Bacillota > Bacilli > Caryophanales > Bacillaceae > Neobacillus > Neobacillus sp. K501. The sequence goes on from NZ_JBSLYA010000007.1 coordinate 218,026, forward strand.
GAATCCCTTTATTTAAAAGGTGCTGTGCTAATTCTTTTGTTCTCTCTTCTGAAACTTCCCCCTGATCATCGTAACAAGCATAAAATGCAGGAAAAATACCTTTGAATTTTTCTAAGTTCATATATCTCTTCCTCACAAATGATTTAGTATTTGTTTCCGCTTACAACTGAAATATATCACACTAAAAAAATATTGTAAATAATTTTCTCTATTTATTAAATTTATGAAAAAAATTTCCACCATTTCGTGGTTAAAAAACTAAAAAGCGTCATAGAATTAACTCCTATGACGCTTCACTTCTTTCTCAATATCTATTTCATCAACAAGTTTTTCGGCGATCTTTCGGTATAAATTACTCATATGGACCAAGGAAGAGATCATGAGAACTTGCTCGGAATAGGGATCAAAGGATTCAGCTTTTACCCGATTAACTCTCTTCTCAATATCTTCTTTAAACTCTTCTGCATTTTTGTCGGTTAGTTTTAAATAGCTTTCGTAAAAAGAATCTAAATCTACTTCTTCTTTGATGATCTTTTTGTTCATCCCATCAAGTGTTATCTTAATGTCATTAATCGATAACGCCCCTTTTAGCTGATAAATTAAGCTAATTAAGATGAGATGCTCTTTCGAGTATTTTTTATTTTTAATTGGAAAGATAAGCTTTCCTTTTGCATAATTATTAATCATTGTTTTGGTCAGAACTTTCTCTTCCTCATTACGCTTCGATTCAGCAAATTTATTTTCAAAAAGCTGAATGACCTGATCCATGTATAAATCAATATCTGGAATATCCTCAAGCGTCAGACTTGCTTCTAAGCCAAGCTGTTCGATCAACTGATTGATTTTTTCCACAAAAAAACCCCGCTCCTATTATATATGTCATCTATTATACATGACATATAAACTATTGACTAGGTTCTGTTTTATCTGTATCATTACAAGTAGTTATTAAAACTACATAGTGTTTTAGGGAGGTTAATTCTATGAACAATTATATTCGGGAACCTATTAATGGACTTACACATTTAGCAGGAGCACTGCTTTCCTTTGTCGGACTTCTAGCAATGGTCATCAAAGCTTCTCTCACCACGTCATCAGCTATGGCGATTGCCGCTGTCATCATTTTTGGTGTCAGCATGATCCTACTTTATTCTGCGTCGGCAACCTACCATATGGTAAAAGCGAAAGATCATGTGATTGCCTTCCTAAGACGACTTGATCATTCGATGATATTTGTTCTTATCGCCGGTACGTATACGCCGTTTTGTTTTATAAGCTTAAATGGAACGACTGGAAATATTCTTTTTTCCATCATTGCTGCAGTTGCTTTAAGCGGCGTTGTGTTCAAGATGGTTTGGTTTAGTTGCCCACGCTGGATATCAACAGCCCTATACATCGCGATGGGCTGGATGATCATTTTTGTTTTCTCTCCATTGGCAGGGAGTATGGATAAAATGGGGCTGTTCCTCCTTATTCTTGGTGGGATCTTCTATACAGTAGGAGGGGTTATTTACGGAGCAAAGCCAAAGTTTCTTCAGTCAAAATACATGGGCTTCCATGAAATATTCCATATTTTTATCATGCTTGGCAGTTTAGCACATTTCTTCTGTGTTTACCTATTTGTCATTTAAAAAGAGACCATTATGGTCTCTTTTTTTTTAAAACCACACCTTATTCATTTCTGTAAGAAACTCTTTTGTAATTGGATATCCTGAACTCTCTCCAATGATCGAATCAATCGAACAATATGGGCAGATGGCCGTGTCTTCATCATCGCACCAATCCGTAATTTTTGTAGGGCTGAAAACCTCTAAACAAAAGAAACAGCCGCATTTCGTATCCTTTCCTAACTGCTCTCTATGATGGCTGCTAAATTTATGTGCGAACCTATACTTTTCTTCCATCTTTACCCCTCCTCAGTGATTCGGGTTAGCTCTTCTTTTAGAACTAGAGCATGATTATGTATCGAATCCTTGGCTCCATATAAAAGAGTTACTCGATCTTGTGAAGCCATCCCAATCATTTGATCCATCAAATGAAGCTTCTGTTCATCCGTCCTCAGTTCATTTACATACCTCATGCGAAATTCTTCAAATAGTTCAGGTTTATGACAAAACCACTTACGAAGATCAGGGCTCGGAGCAATCTCCTTCATCCACTCTGACAACCTCGCATTCTCCTTAGAAATTCCGCGTGGCCACAACCGATCAACCAAAATCCGATACCCATCCGTTTCATCATAAGGATCATAAACCCGCTTCAAAAATATTTCTGGCATCACTTTTTCCCTCCCTTATGCAACTGTCCGCCTCAGGTGGACAGTGTCCACGAGCGGTGAAATAGGGAGAATAGCCGATAGGCGTAGTCTCCCTTAATGCGTACAGAAAGCGATAGCTTTCTGTAGCCAGGCACCACTTTAGAATGAATCTAATCTTCATCCTTTATATCGAGATCCTCGGGAATGGGTTCGCTTAGGATTTCTTGGATGAGTTCTTTGTAGTTTTCCATTTGTTTGAGGTGGGTGGTGAATTGGTCTTTGTTGATTAGGTATTGTTCACCGTTGTAGACGGCGCGAATTTTCTTTTGTTTGACTAGCGCTTCTACTGTTTCCTCTGCCATTGATAGGTATTCTGCTGTTTCTTTAATTGTTAGATACATTTCCTTCATTCCTCATTTTTGAATATCATTTTATCGACTACCCGCCCATGTCTTCCCATTGTTGTCTCGGCCTGTGACAACGAGTTAAGGATGGCTTCCTCTGCGGCCTCAGCTGCTCCGGTAAATAATTTATTCATAATCGGATGGTCTTCACGTAGCTGGATCCGGGATTCCACCATCTCCTCCGCAAAATGATCCATTTTATTTGCAGTCGAAAAAGCAATGACAATATCACCGCTGCCATGGCTGAAATGGCTTCCGGTTCTTCCAAGGCCAATTCCACAACGCTTTGCTACTCGACGAAGCTGGCGATCACTCAGCGGGGCATCCGTCGCCAAAACCATGATGATGGAACCGTCTGCTGTTTCGGAGAGCCCTTCTTTCGATGAATACCCTCGGAATTCTTCCGTTTTCCCAAAATTGCTCAGAACGATACAGCCGATAGTATATTCATCAATCTTACGTGACGACGAACCTATTCCGCCCTTATAACCGAAACACACCATTCCTTTTCCTGCTCCAACTGCACCTTCTTCGGCAAGATGATCCGATGCAGATTTTATAGCCTCAATTGCATGCTCCGGCTTTAGCGGAAAAGCTCGAATCGAATTTAAATAACTGTCATTGCACTCGCCTACAACAATATTGATGGTACCCGTTGTTTCACCAATCTCTGGATTCTCCCCCAGCATATATTCTAATGTCCCCTGGGTTACTGCAGGAACCCCAAAGGTATTGGTTAACATAATCGGCGACTCTAGAACCCCTAATTCATCCACCTGGACAAGCCCAGTCGTCTTCCCAAAACCATTGATGACATAACTAGCAGCTGCCACTTTTCCCTTAAAAAGATTTCCTTTATGCGGTAAAATCGCGGTAACTCCTGTGCATGCATACTCTTTCCCAATATCGTCCAGTGGATAATCCAAAGTAACATGCCCAACCATGACTCCATCGACATCGGTAATACAATTTTTTTCCCCAGTTGGCAGACTTCCAATGCCTAATCCAGTTTCTCTTATTTTCATCGTCCCGCTCCCGGCCGTAATCTTAGGAAGTTTTCAGAGGCAAAGCCTCTAACCTCATCCTCACTGTAGTGTTTTAACAGTTCATTAATGAGATTTTGACTTTTGGATGAATCCTCTAAATTTGTAATATAGGTAGATATCCCATCAAAATCAGAGCCTAACCCAAGATGCTTCACTCCGCCGAGTGAACAAAAATGATCAATATGCTTAATCAAATCGGTTATCTCCACTTCTCCCTCTTCCTTAACAAACGGTGGATAATACACCACATGAATTAAACCTTTTTTGTTAAACATCGCCACAGCCTGTTCATCGGTTAAGTTTCGGGGATGATCGCAGAGTGCTCTAGCGTTGGAATGGCTCGCTATTGGGTAATGTGCTAATTCTAAAACCTCCCAGATTCCTTTATCACTTAAATGAGAGACATCTGTAAGTATTTGATTGCTATTATTAAACTCGACGATTTCTTTGCCAAAGAGCGTAAGCCCGGCGCCGCGTGGTTCACCCGCTCCGTCCGCAGCCAGATTGGCATTATTCCATGTCAGTCCAACGGAACGTACCCCCAATTGATAAAGGATATTTAGTTTCGTCAGATCATTCCCTATCGCATCCACACCTTCTAGCGTCAGCATCGCCCCAATTTGTCCGACCTTCAACTTATCAAAATCGGACCAATCTTTTATATGTATCATATCCGAATTATTCCCGAGCACTTCTTTATAAAAATAATCGATTTGTTCCAGTGCAGCTTGAAATTTTTGGTCGGATGGGATCAATGGTTCAATAAAAATTGCAAAGCACTGGACTTTAATCTGACCTTGGAATAAGCGCATTTTATTCGTGTGCAGTTCCGGAGCATCGGCAAACCGCAGCGTTCCTTTTCCTTCCCAAAGTTTAAGTAATGCATCACAATGGAGATCAATAATATTCATGTTGTACGTCTCCTTTTTTAGAAAATTTTATCACAAAAATTTGTTCAATATGACATAGTATAATCTTTTTTAAAGGTTAAAGTTTTCGGCTGAGCCCCCCTTTCCCACTTTAAATACCAAAAAAAATCGGCCCTGTTTAATTAACTGGCCGATTTTTTATGCTCTTTTCTACCATTTAGGATAAGCTGCCTTTGATTTTGTAAAAGTTTTCCTGTGATTTGTAAAAGGTGACCTCAATTTTGTAAAAGGTATACCCTGTTTTGTAAAAGGTGACTTCAATTTTGTAAAAGGTAGGTCCATTTTTGAAAAACTTCACCCTATTTTTGTAAAAGAAAATCATCTATTATCCCAGTTCTCAACGGGTTCAGCTTCGTTCCTTTTCGTCAATCAATAAATCATATAAAGTACAAGCAATGATTTTCGTCGCATCCAGTAAATCAGTGAGACGGATATTTTCATCTGCTCGATGGCCATTCGCCTCTTCCATTACTCTTGGGCCGACGCCAAACATGATCGTCGGAATTCCCTCAGCAAAAAAGTGGCGAGCATCGGTATATAAGGGAACCCCGTTGACGGATAATTCGCCTCTATCCTTCATCAGCGATTGCCAGTTTGCTGTCAATGCCGTAATCAACGGCGAATCCTCAGGTACAGGACCAAAACTCTTAGCATGAAGGATTTTTCGAATTTCTACTTTTAATCCCGCAATTCCTGATACAGCATTATGGACAATTTCCATAAAATCCGCTACAGCCTGCACGGCGTCTTCTTCTGGAATCACTCTTCGGTCGACCCTTAGCCGGCACTCATCCGGAACGACATTCGTATTGATCCCTCCTGAAATTAGTCCAACATTTAAGGTAGGAGAATCGATTCCAGGTATAGAGGATTTTTTGGCGGCAAGTGTTTCACGGTAATGATATAAAGCATTTAAGATGCTTGTTGCTGCTTCAATAGCATCGATACCTGTATGTGGCAGTGCAGCATGGGCCGACTTGCCCGTTACAGTGATTTCAAAATGCAAACAGCCATTATGCGCGTTAACGGCTGCATACGTAAAGCCAGCGACAATTGCTTGATCTGGCGTTATCGCTCCTTGATCCAGCAGCCATTTCGGGCCTAAATCTCCACCTGTTTCCTCATCAAATGTAAAGGCAAGGTCGACTTTCCCTTCAATCTTCTTCTCCAATTCAGCTTTTTGTAAAGCAAGGACGGCAAAAGTATATGCGGCAATGTCTGACTTAGAAACGGCGACACCGCGTCCATACATCTTCCCATTCTTGATTTCGCCGCCGTACGGATCGACACTCCAACCTAACCCTGGGGGTACGACATCACCATGTGCATTTAACACTATGCATGAACCTTTACCATCACCAAAAACATGGCTGCTAACGACATTTGCCAAACTAATCATTCCTGTCGCCTTCACATCTTGATCATCAACCTCTAGGAGCGAAACATCTTTAAATCCAAGTTCACCAAGCTGTTTGTGTAAAAATGCCGCAATCGGATAACAATCTCCCATAGGATTATCGGATGGAACCTGTACTAGCCTTTTTAAAAAATCAACCAAATCTACTTCGTTCTCCTGAACCCATTGCACCAGTCTTTCCTTATCTTGTTTCATCTATAAACCTCCTCATCCTTACTAGTAGGCTAATTGATGTAATAATTGAGTTAAAACCTGTAGTCCCGTTTCCAAATCACCTATCGAAGTATATTCAAATGGAGAATGGCTAATTCCTGATTTACTGGGGACAAAAAGGATGGCAGCCGGACAGATTCGGGCAAACAACTGGGAGTCATGGCCAGCACCGCTATTCATGACCTGATAAGAAATGTTATTTTTCACACAGATTTCCTGAAGCTTTTCATTCAAGGAGGTATTCATCGGTACCGGCTCAATCTCATGCCACTTATTCAGCGTTAAGCCTAATCCCATTTCTTCCACAATTTTAATAAAACGGTTGGCAAACCGCTCACAAAAATCGTTTAACATCGATTCTCTTGGGTGTCTAGCATCGACTGTAAATTCAACCTCCCCAGGAATGACATTCGGCACATTGGGGGTAACAAAAAGCTGGCCCACGGTTGTGACAAGTTCCTCATCATACTCCTTACATAATTCATATAAATGATGAATCATATTCACTGCTCCATGCAGGGGATCTTTTCGCCATTTCATCCAGGTAGTCCCAGCATGATTGGTTTCCCCTTTAACAGTAATACGATAACGCTTTTGCCCTACAATCGATTGGACAATTCCGATTTGTTTTTCAAGCTTTTCAAGGGTTGGTCCTTGTTCAATATGGAGTTCTATGAAGGCTTGTAAGTCATCTCGTGCCTGATATTCTTGATCTGTCAGTCCAAAGCCCGCTGCATTCATCGCCGTTATAAACTCAACCCCATCTGAGTCTCTTACATCCTTTATATCAAGAAAAGTATAGGCTCCTGTCACCATCCCTGAACCCCAGCAGGCGAGAGGAAAACGGCTTCCTTCCTCTTCACATAAGGAAACCACTTCTAGATTTACCTTTGGTTTACCATACTTTTGATGAAGTTTACTTAACGCTAATATAGCAGCCAAAATTCCATAAGCGCCGTCATATTTGCCGCCTGACTCAACCGTATCCACATGGGACCCGACAAGGATGGTCTTAGCATTGGGATCATTTGAAGATAACCTGCCAAATAAATTACCAATTCCATCATAATAAGCTGCAAGGCCCAAAGCATCCATCCAGCCCTTAAGAGCTTGCTGAGCATCCTTCCAGTCCTGAGAATATAATCTCCGCGTCACTCCACCATCCGGATCGCCGCCAAATGAAGCCAGCCACTCAATTGCTTCTGCCATATTATTAGAGAAATGGCCCATAAGCTTCCTCCCTCGGCTGGATGCACTCGCCGATTTTTTCTGCAGTTACCCCGATTTGATCATCGTAAATAATCTTTCCTCGTAAAATAGTTTTTTTTACTCTCAATAAAAATTTCCTATTTTCATAGGGCGAAAATGGATTTCGAAAAGCAAAAGACTTCTTATTCGCATGGGTCGTTTCATCTAGGCGAATCAGTACGAAATCGGCATCCAAGCCCGGAAGAATTCTCCCTTTATTTCTTGCAATCCCAAATAAGTCGGCTGGATTGGAGGTTCCTAAAGGAATCACCTGTTTAAGCGGGATCTTTCTTTTTAGCGCCTCATCGAGTAAAGCAAGCAAGGTAAATTGAATCCCCTGAATTCCTCCCCACGCTTCCCGAATAGAAGCATTCATTTTCATGCTAGCTAAACAAGGAGAATGATCGGAACCAATCGTATCAATCCAGCCATTGTTTAGACATTCCCATAACCCTTCTACCTCAGTCCGCGGACGAAGAGGCGGAGCACATTTGAGCAGAGCACCAGTTCGAACAAAATCTTCTTCATCAAAAAGTAAATAATGTGGACAGGTTTCAACCGTTACCTTAACACCGCTTCCTTTTGCCTCCTGAATGAGCTCAACCGCTTTTTTCGTACTGATATGGACAAAATGGACTGCCGTACCGTATTTAGCAGCCATTTCTAATCCACGACTGACAGCCATCACTTCTGCTGATACAGGCCTGCTTGCTAAAAATGCCCGACGTCCATCCATATTTTTATAGATTATTGTATTTCTACGAATCTCAGCCTCTAATTCTGCGTGCAGAGCCAGGATTCTATCATGGTCTTTCGCTAATTGCATCGCCGTTTGCAAATCATCTAGCGATAAGAAACGAAAATCATCAATTCCGCTTTCACACATAAATGCCTTCCAGGCGATCACTTCCTTACTCATCGCCGCTAGTTCTTCCCTATTTATTAGAGAATCTGGTGTCATCCCACCCCAAAAAGCGTAATCAATATAGGAAAGGGAGGATACATGCTCTCTCTTTTTCTGCAAAACCTCAAGGTTTGTAACCGACGGCGAAGAATTCAGCGGCATATCAAAAATCGTGGTCGTTCCTCCGATCGCTGCTGCCCGTGTCCCGGTTTCAAACCCTTCCCATTCGGTTCTTCCTGGGTCATTGAAATGCACATGAGCATCAATAAAGCCTGGGATAACAAGACAACCGCTGGCATCAATGATCCTAGTTGGCTCCTCGAACGGTGGTTCTGCTTTTTTTTCAAAGAGAGAGGTAATCCGACCATCCTTAATACGAATATTGACATGGCGAAATCCTTCATGAGTAAATACATACCCGTTCTGCACACTTACCACCGTCATCTTCTAGCTTCCCCCTTAACTTCCACGATAGGTGCTATAGCCACCCGGTGAAATCAGCAGCGGTACATGATAATGGGAGCGAGGTTCTGAAATACCAAACCGGATCGGGACACAATCTAGGAAAGAGGGACTTTCAAGTTTTCCTCCTCGATTCCGGTAATACCCTCCTACATAAAAACGAATTTCATAAATTCCTTTTTTCATAGAAGATCCTTCTATAAGTGGCAAAGGGAGTCGTCCATCTTCATTTGTATAGCTTTTTTGTAAAAATTCAAAACAGTTCTCCTTTTCTACCTGCCACAACTCAACCGCAATACCACTTGCTGGCTGACCAATACTCAAATCAAGGACATGCGTCGTTATTTTCCCTGTCATTTCGGCGGCTCACCTTCCGTTTTGAGGTCCTCTTGTGTCATTGAAAATCGTTGAAAACCAAACGGAGGGCGAGGTTCGGTAAAGACTTTTCCCTCATTTGAGGCAGGAATTTCATCTAAAATCGTTTCCCAGGTTCGATTATTTGATTCAAAACTGACTTCTGCGAGTCCCGGGAACCTTTCTAATATGCGATAGCCGATACGATAAATGAGGTTTTGGATCGATGGTGAGTTATCTTCATGAAAAACAGTGTAAGCAATATCTCTTACCTGTTCTGCTGCTACATAACCAGCTTGCGAATTCCCCTTGGCTGCTTCAAAATCGTTATATCGCCAGTCGATATTCAAATAGATAAACAAGGGACGATCAAAGGATTCTGGTAAAGTCGTATATTCATCCTTAACATAGCCGTAAAACGAACTTCCCTTTACCTTTATGAGTTTTAACCCCTTTAAGCTGCTTAAATGATCAGAAAGAAGGATTTCTCCCCTGGAACGTTTCACTTCAATCGAAGCTGCTGCCTGTTCATTTAATGAATAACGGAATACCAATGGGCTAGGTTCAGCCCCCTCTGGATTTGAAATGGGAAGCTCATCAAAAGAAATTTGTTCCCCTGAAACAGTTACCCCCGTCATTTGTGAATACGTTTCAAGCAAACGGCGGCCAACAAATTCAAGGAAACCTTCTTGTGTTGCCCCCTGATAATCTCCGGCATGCTTTAGGATGAAATTTTTCATGGAGTCTGTTGCTACTACTAACGTATTATCACCGTCTTTAAATGAGGGAAAAAACTCCTCTCCTTCAACCGCGACCTTTACCTTCATTCCAAAAAGAATATTATTTCGACCCTTAAAGGATGATTCTGGAATATCACGTACTGAAGTAAGTGGTGTAGCATAAGTGCGGTAAACCCATACATCATCTTTGCCATAACACATCGTTCTTTTCATAGATGAAGCCCCCTTATTATTGAATAAGATCATCTAGACGAAACTTAGCGATTTTAAATACCTCCCTTAAGGCGATTTCGAATTCTTCCTCTTTAGTAGAATTAAAACGTTGTTTCATAGCAGCTAGAATGGTTTCTTTCCTTTGTCCTTTGACCGCCATAATAAAGGGAAACCCAAATTTCTTCACATACTGTTTATTCCATGATAAAAACTCATGCCTTTCCTCCTTCGAAAGCTGTTTGAGGCCTGCCCCTGTCTGCTCCTTTTGAGAAGCCTCCGAAATTTGCAACCTCGTAGCAAGATCAGGGTGCGCGCGCAGCAAGGAAAGCTTTAGGGAAGTCTCAGCTTTTTCTACCATCTCAACCATTGCTTGAAATAGTTCCTCACCTGATGACAGTGGCATTCTTTCCCATGCTCTTTCCGCCACCCATGGAGAGTCTTCAAACACCCATCCTACTGTGTCCACAAACTCCTTCTTGTTCAATTGATTGAGGTTTTCGATTAAAATCACCTTTTCTTTTAATTAAATTTACGACTTCATTTTTTCCACTAGAATATCCAAAAGCAGAAATAGTATCTTTATGGAAGTCATATAATCTAACACAAAAAAATAATTTCTTTCATTTGAAATGGTACTAGTGGTTTAAATTAAAAAAGTTCGTCAGATAATCTTTCAACAAAAAAGAAATCATCCACAGGATATAGAATAATAGCTCTAATGTTAGATAGTTTCCCAGCCTTATTTATAAAGATTCCCTAATAAATATATATAGGAATGGAGAGGTTATATGTCAGAATACGATTTTATGGAAAAGGCGGTTGCCGAAGCACTTCAAAATGTAACGGCAAACCACGGGGGACCATTTGGAGCAATTGTAGTGAAAAACGGGCAAATTATCGGGATCGGAAGGAATGAAGTTACCTCCTCCAACGATCCTACCGCCCACGCCGAGGTTCAGGCCATTCGTGACGCCTGCCGGAATTTAAATACGTATCAGCTCGATGACTGTGAAATCTATACAAGCTGCGAACCATGCCCGATGTGCTTTGGCGCCATTTATTGGGCACGGCCAAAAGCAGTTTATTATGCTTGTACGAAAGAGGATGCGGCAAAGATCGGGTTTGACGATCAGTTTATTTATGACCAGCTTTCCCTTCCCAAAGAAAATCGAAAAATACCAATGAAACAGATTTATCCGAATCAAGGTGATATGCCGTTTAGAGCATGGGAGAAATCGAAGCAAAGGGTAGAATACTAATCTGACAAAAGAGGATGTTGTAGATGGAGAAAAATCAACTTTTCAAAAGGATCTCAATAGCATCCGGCCGGGAACCAGCTGACACCGTGATAAAAAATGGAAAAATTATTGATGTCTTTAATGGGGAAATCATTGAGGGAGATCTTGCCATCGTTGACGGCTATTTTGCCGGGATCGGAAAATTTGAAGGAAAAAAGATAGTCGATGCAAAGGGGCGATTTGTTTCGCCTGCTTTTATTGATGGCCATGTTCACATTGAGTCATCGATGGTTACGGCGAGTGAATTTGCGAAGGTACTTTTGCCTCATGGTGTAACGACCGTTATTGCCGATCCCCATGAAATTGCGAATGTGCTGGGTATGAGTGGAATCCAATATATGCTCGATTCTTCCGAAAACCTTCCGTTTGACTTTTACTTCATGCTGCCTTCCTGTGTTCCCGCAAAAAGCTTTGAAAATTCCGGTGCCAGATTAGATGCGAAGGACTTAAAACCTTTTTTCCAGCATCCCCGAGTCCTTGGATTAGCTGAGGTGATGAATTTCCCCGCCGTGTTACAAGCGGAGGAAGATATGCTCACAAAAATAGTAGAATGCATGCAAGCAGGGAAAAAAGTTGACGGCCATGCTGCAGGTCTGTCTGCGAACGATTTAAACGTCTATCTATCTGCCGGAATTCGGACTGACCATGAATGTACAACTGCCGCCGAAGCAAAAGAACGGCTAAAAAGGGGCATGTATTTAATGATACGCGAAGGAACTGTTGCGAAGGACCTTCAACCATTGATACCAGTGATTAATGCGTACAATTCGCGCCGCTGTTTATTTGTTACCGATGATAAACACTTAGACGATTTAATTTTAGATGGAAGCATTGATCATAATGTCCGTAAGGCCATCTCTTTAGGAGTCGCATCGATAACCGCGATTCAAATGGCGACCATCAATGCCGCTGAATGTTTCGGACTTGAGGAGAAAGGAGCCATTGCTCCAGGTTATAAAGCTGACTTCATCCTTTTCGATGACCTAAAGAAAATTAAGATTTCACAGGTATTCAAAGATGGAGTTCCCATTGTAGAAAATGGCGTACTGATAACTGATATTGCTAATAATCATCAGAAAGAAGCAGGTTTTCTCACAACCACTGTCCACTTTGATGATGTTTCAGCAGCACAATTTCAAATTCCATTAAAAAACAAACGAGCGAATATCATTGAAATTATCCCAAACAGTTTAATTACATCTCATATCGTTCAACAAGTTGAAACCTGCCCTAATGGCTTTTTTCAACCTTCAATCAAAACGGATCAGTTAAAATTAGCCGTGATGGAACGGCATCACCTAACAGGAAATATCGGATTAGGCATTGTAAAGGGATTAGGGTTAAAGTCCGGTGCGATCGCTACTACTATCGCTCATGATTCCCATAATCTTATCGTCTCTGGAACAAACGATGAAGATATCCTCACCGCAGTTAATGCGATGAAAGAAATGCAGGGCGGTCTCGTTATTGTGCAGGCAGGTGAAATTCTTGCTTCATTAAAGCTCTCTATTGCAGGTCTCATGTCGGAGCAAAGTTATCAGGAGGTCTTTTCCAGCTTAAAGGAAATTAATCAAGCACTCGAAAAGCTTGGTGCCAGCAAAGAGTTTAATCCGTTTTTAACTTTATCGTTTTTATCACTCCCAGTCATACCCGAGTTAAAACTAACCGACAAAGGTCTATTCCAAATCTCTACCTTTACGCATATTAGCATAGAAGCGGATTAACAATTGAAATCTCCTTCATTGAGTTTTTGGATAAAATAGTTGCTTTCACCTCTATTAACTGTCAAACTAAAGAAATACTTTGAAAGAAAGAAATAGTAGGTGACCAACATGATTGAGGTAAAGACTTCCAAACTCAGCGATGGAGAATTAAACAGAGGTGTATTTGCAACACAGGATATTGCAAAAGGGGAACTCATTCATGAGGCACCCGTTCTGCCTTACCCAAATGATGAACATGAACATATCGAAAAAACGCTACTTGCTGATTACGCATTTGAATATGGAATCAACCACTCAGCAATCCTTTTAGGTTATGGGATGCTATTTAACCATTCCTATCAGCCTAATGCCACGTACGATATTAACTTTGCCAACCATACGTTTGAGTTTTATGCTTACAAAGATATAAAAGCTGGAGAAGAAATTCTCATCAACTACAATGGCGATGTAGATGACAACGAACCTTTATGGTTTAACAAAGAAGAATAACGAAGAACATAACAGCCCATAATCGGGCTGTTATTTTTTTCCCCTTTTTTTGCAACCTCATGATGTTTCCTTATTTTGCATGAATTATGTTGATTTAGAGATAATATCTGAATGATAGCTTAAATAGTGAGGTGGTACCGAATGGAGATAAAGAGTTATGAATTGGTACGTGATCAAGACCATTTAACTTTGGTCGTCTATCTTGATCCTCAATTGGAGGAATTTGGGTTTGAGTTTGGACGTACCCCTAAGCAAAAGGACAATTTACAAGGACAAATTCAGAATTTAATCATGGAAAAGTTCCCTGCCATTAGTATTAAGACGGCGAAAGTGATGGTGGGAGGCTTCCTTGTCACGACCATTTACTTGGGGACACCAGCTTCAATATCCCATGCACAAACCACCACTCCTCAAGTGAGTCAGTCTGAACAATATGATGTATATGTGGTTCAGTCCGGGGATACTCTTTATCAAGTGGCGAAACGCTTCAATGTCTCCGTCACTTCGATTAAAACCGTAAATGGATTAACATCTGATTTACTATTCGTCGGACAGGTCTTAAAGCTGCCTTATTATACATATACCGTTGTATCGGGTGATACCCTGTATCTGATTTCTAAAAAATTCAATATCACAGCTGATCAAATTCGTTCTTATAATCTGCTCTCGAGCAATACAATTTTTATCGGTCAAAAACTTAAAATTCCCAGAGACACCGTGCCAACCACCACTGACACCTCTGCCCCTCCAGTAGTCAATAATGTCAGTACAGGGACCTACACGGTTGTGGCTGGTGACACCTTATATAGCATTGCAAGAAAACTGAATACTTCTGTGGATGCACTTAAAACAGTAAACAATTTATCCACAAATTCTTTATCCATTGGGCAAGTATTAAAAATTCCTGAGCAGCCGATTACCACGGCACCTGCTCCGACAGTGCCTCCGACCGTAACGGAGCCGACACCAGCACCGGTACCCGAGACAACAACGCCTAGCCCAACTGCACCTACAACTACTTATAGCGTTGTTTCAGGTGACACATTAACACTTATAGCTAAAAAATATAATACCACCGTTACCCTAATTAAGCAGTTGAACCAGTTGACAACAGATGCCATCTATGTCGGTCAGAGGCTTACGGTTCCTGCCATTACTACAGTCAACCAAACGGATACAATCGCACCTGTTGTTCCATCTCTGAATTCACCTGCGACAATGACAACAAAAAATCAAGCTAATTTCTCGATATCCGGTTCAACTGAAGCCAATGCGCTTGTTAGTATTCACATAACAGATGGAGCCAATAATCCGCTCACACTTGAAACAAAAGCTGACGCTACAGGAAATTTCAAAGCGATTATCGATGCTTCCAAGCTAACCGATGGAAATATCATTGTAACCACTTCCGCCACAGACGCAGCAGGAAATCGCAGCGCTGATAGTCGATTAATTATCAAAAAAGACACGAGTTCTCCAGCGCCAGTCATGGATAATAAAAAACCAGTATCCATCGATAATGTGAAGAATTATACCCTTTTTGGTTTGGCAGAGCCTGGTGCCCAAGTAGAAATAACGATAGCCGATGGGGTAAATCCCAACATCGTAACGACCACAACAGCAAATGAAACGGGAGAATATCAAACAAATGCGGACTTACGGGCTCTCAATGACGGAACATTAACTATCACTTCACGCGCCATTGATCAGTATGGTAACAGCAGTGCAATCGTGCAAACGACAGTGACGAAGGCAACAAGCCTTGGTGCACCTGTGATCGAAAATACGAAGCAAATTAATAGCCAAACAGCAAATAATTACACAATTTTTGGAAGAGCTCATCCTAATTCAACGGTTGAACTCATCATCTCTGATGGAAATAACCAAAAAGTTCAGGCAACAGCTACAGCTGATTCTAACGGGCAATTCCAAGTAAATCTTGACCTCAGCAGTTTACAAGATTCTGCCTTGACGTTTACGACCAAGCAAACGAGTTTAACCGGAATTAGCAGTCAAACGGGGACAACAACGATTGTGAAGGATACGATTGCACCAAGTGCACCAATTTTAAATAATAACAACTTTATCAATCAGACAAACCAAAACACTTTTTTACTTACAGGCAGAGGTGAGCCCAATACACAAATAAAAATTAAAGTAACGAATGCCAATGGCAGCATTAAGGAGGTTAGTGAGCGGGTTTCAGCCAGTGGCTCATACAGCATCCCGCTAGACCTTTCCGGCTTTAATGATGGAGATATTCGTTTTGAATTAACTCAAATTGATTTGGCGGGAAATGAAAGTTCCTTATCGATAAAAACTCTACTGAAGGATACAGTCGGTCCTTCCATACTTGAAGTTGGCAAGCTCCCTGTCGTATATAGCGGAAACGTCAGCCACTATACGCTTGGCGGCACGGCTGAACCGCAAGTAACACTCGATATCACTTTATCAGATGGAATTTCGAAAATAACTAAAACGGTCACGACAGATGCAAATGGCGACTTTAGTCAGCCTTTCGATTTGAGCAACTTAAAAGATGGAGATATTAAGGCCACATTTTATGCAACCGATACGGCTGGAAATAGGAACGAACTGCAGCCAATTACGATCAGCAAGGATACTGCCGCACCTATTAACACGGTAATTACAATGGCACCTTTTGTGAATAGCCTGAATCAAAATAAGTTTGCAATAACAGGTACAAGTGAGGAAAATGATTCTAATGTTAAGATTGAGATTAGTGATGGGACCACCACCATTACAAAAACAACAACTGTTAGTAACCAAACATTTCATTCGGAGGTTGATTTAGCAAGCTTAAAAGATGGGCCGCTTACGATTAAACTGATCCAAACAGACCTGGCAGGAAACACGGGGGTCATACACGCTTCTACCGTTCAAAAAGATACCATTGTGCAAGATCCAGTTGTTTCAAAAAACGGGTTCAGCATTGAAAATCAGCAGCAAGTTTTTACGGCAATGGGTACTGCTGAACCATCGGCAACCGTAAAGGTATCGATCATGGACTTGAATGGCATTGAACTTCTTTCTACATCCGCAACTGCCGATTCGAAGGGATTTTATTCACTTAAGATTATCGTGGATGAAGCTACTCTCTCGAAAGTAGCCAATGCCTCCGTTACCCAGACAGATCCAGCTGGGAATATCAGCAAATCAACTTCTGTCAATCTGTACAGCCATCAAGTGACTAGTGGTGAAACTCTTTATGCCATTGCCAAGCGTTACAATACGACGGTTGATGCTATAAAGGCCCTGAATCATTTGAGTTCGGATCTCATTAAGCCAGATCAAATTCTACGTTTACCTGTAAGTGCAAGTGAAGTCGTTAATCTTGGTTATATGTATTTTGGCAATACCAGCGAATATATTAACCAGGTGAATGCAACAAATAACGCATTAAACATTGTGGCGCCCAGCTACTTTGATATTAATAAAGATGGTACTTTAAAGCTCACCTATAACATTGATCCAAATTTTATAGCGGCAATGCATCAAAAAGGCGTGCGAGTTGTTCCTTTTTTAAGCAACCATTGGGATCGCGAGGTCGGCCGAGCGATGTTGGCCAATAAAGAACTTGCTGCCCAGCAAATTGCCGATGCGATTGCCCGATATAACCTAGATGGGGTCAATGTTGATATTGAAAATGTTACCGATGCGGACCGCGAAAATTATACGGAGTTTGTCCGATTATTAAGGGAGAAGATCCCCGCAACAAAAGAAGTTTCCGTTGCAGTCGCCGCAAACCCGAATGGCTGGACAGCCGGCTGGCATGGTTCCTATGATTATACAGCCTTAGCTAAATATGCGGATTATTTAATGATTATGAGCTATGACGAGAGCTATACCGGCGGAGAAGCAGGTGCCGTTGCCAGTTTACCTTGGGTAGAAAAATCTATTCAATATGCGATCAGCAAGAATGTTCCTACCGAGAAAATCGTCATGGGTATCGCTCATTATGGTCGCTATTGGATGGAAGGCGCCTCTTATGGCGGCTTGGGAATATCGAATTGGCAGGTGGAAGACCTCATTACCAAATATAATGGAACCGTCGTCTTTGACGAAAAGACTAAATCGCCGAAAGCCATTGTGACGATAAAAGAGGGAGACCCCAAAACGGTTATCAATGGTACAACGTTGGCTCCTGGCACGTACACCATCTGGTTTGAAAATGAAGAATCCATCCAGGAAAAACTGGCATTGGTCAGTAAATATAACATTCGCGGCGTAGGGAACTGGAGCATAGGTCAAGAAATGGATGTTTGGGACAGTTATACAGCTATGCTACCAAATACGGTGCCCATTACGGTGCCAGTTTCTACGGAACCAGCTGCTCCACCTGTTTCACAAACTTATACTAACTATACCGTGGTATCGGGGGATAGTTTATGGGCAATCGCTGCGAGGAACAATACCACCGTCAGTGCCATCAAAGAATTGAACCAATTAAGTTCAGATGCCCTCTATATCGGGCAAATATTAAAATTACCGACCGCTAGCGGATCGACTGTAACAACAACACCGACTACTACGACTACGACTACGACTACGACTCCCAGCAAAACAATTAGCTACACGGTCGTTGCAGGTGATTCCCTATCTGCCATTGCCAAGCGTTATAACACGATAGTAACCGCAATAAAAACAGCAAATAATTTAACAACAGATACCATTTATATTGGACAAGTGTTAAAGATTCCTGGGGCATAAATATTCCCAACCAAAAAGGATAGATCTCAGTCTATCCTTTTTTCATTGATTCATTTTATTTAATAAACTCTCTTTGCTCCAACATAATATTTTCCCCAATAGGAATCATTCACGGAATAGACAGCAATTCCTTTTGAATTGGTTGCAGAAACAAATTGATTATTCCCCATGTAAAAACCTACATGTGATATCGTTCCGGTCGTATTAACGGCAAAGAAAACTAAATCGCCAGGTTGTAAGTGAGCGCGATCAATCGCCTTCCCTGTTTGGTACAGCCCAGCAGACGTATTTCGGTCCATATTAACTCCATGCTGGTTGAACATATAATAAACAAATCCAGAGCAATCAAATCCAGAAGGTGTCGTTCCGCCCCACTTATATGGAACACCTAAATACTTTGTCGTATCGTTGACCAATGCTTTCTTTGTAATCGCATGATCAATCGCTGTACTCGTCGCAGCATCGACGTTTCCAGTAACGGGGAGACTATACGCCGCTTGAAAGCTACTCACCGCCTGTCTTGTCGGATCATCGTAACTGCCGGTCATCGTGGGAACGTCATAATAACCGAGTGTTTGCAGTTTTTGTTGGGTTTTAACAATATCTGCATTAACAGTTGGCGCGGGAGGTGCCTCAACTCTTGTTGTTCCACCGGGTATCGTTAAAGTCTGTCCCACTGCAATCGTATTACTCGTTAATTGATTCGCCAGTTTAAGCTGGTCAACCGACAGATTATGTTTCCTTGCAATCCCCCATAAAGTATCCCCTGACTGCACCATATAACTGCCACTCTCAGTGGTCTGGGCAGGTTGTGGCTGTGGTGCAGGTGCGGGTGAGGAGGTATTATCACCTGCAGTTGGTATCGTTAACACTTGGCCGATGCTTAATAAATCGGAAGATAATTGATTGCTGCTCCTTAATGCATCGACACTCGTTCCGAAACGTTTCGCAATAGCATACAAATTGTCACCCGAAACTACGGTGTATTTAGTCGCTTGCGTTGAAGTGGAAGGTGCTGACGTGGTTGTTTCGACTGCCTGTCCCCCGATTATAGTTGGGATGATTAACGTTTGACCGATACGTGTTTCATCTGATGTTAATCCGTTCGCTTCTTTAATCGCATTCACTGTCGTTCCATATTTTTTGGCCAAAACGGTTAAATAATCACCTGCCGCCACAGTATGAATCGCTTTCGGAACAATCAATCTTTGATTAATGCTTAATACATCTGAGGTCAGATGATTGGCTCTTTTAATATTATCAACAGTCGCATTATATTTTTGGGAGATATTCCATAGCGTATCACCTGCACCAACATGGTAATAGATGGAATCCGTGTGTGCAACCTGTGAGGTCGTTGTCCCAGCTGCTTCTGCCTTAGAGGCATTCCCTCCGATTAAATTAAGCGAGGTAAGAGCCATACCTCCGACCATTACTTTTACCATCGTTATTTTTAAATTAGGATACTTCTCATTAATCAATTGTTTTGTTCTTGTCATGATGTCTTCATTTGGTTTAGATATTGTCCCTAATTCATTAGAGAACTCCGTTATTTGATCATTTAAGTGAACGATAATCTCGTATTCATCATTTCCAGATGATAATTTTTTCAGTTCATGCCTTTGAAAATACTCCATATGTATATTCCCTCCATTTCCGTATACTCTAATTTAGTATTCACAACGGAAACAGAAAAAATTATAAAAGACCGCCCCCACTTATGTGTGAAGACGGCATTTGGTTTAGATCATTATTTTGCAAAGATCATTGGTAAATTCTACTGGATCTTGGATTGGTAATCCTTCAATCAATAGGGCTTGGTTATATAATAATTTTGTATATAAAGCGAACTTGTCCTTATCGCTTTGATAGGCATCCTTCAACGATTCGAACACTTCATGGTTAGCATTAATCTCTAACACTTTTTCCGCTTTAATATTTTGATTATCCGGCATCGCCGCTAAGATTTTTTCCATCTCAATCGTTACTTCCCCATCCGTTGATAAACATACAGGGTGAGATTTCAATCGTTTGGAGGATCTAACATCCTTCACTTTGTCTGAAAGGATTTCCTTCATGCTGGCAAAAAGCTCTTTATTTTCCTCGGAATCAGCATCCTTTTGATTTTCATCTGCTTCAATTCCAAGGTCGCCGCTTGCAACTGATTTGAATTCTTTTTCCTTATAGGACATCAACATTCTGATCGCAAACTCATCAATTTCATCTGTGAAATAAAGAATTTCATAGCCTTTTTCAGATACGAGTTCTGTTTGCGGGAGCTTATCGATTCTTTCAACGGATTCACCTGAAGCATAATAAATATATTTCTGATCTTCCGGCATTCTAGATACATATTCATCTAATGTTACAAGTTTCTTTTCCTTTGATGAATAGAACATTAATAGGTCCTGTAATACTTCTTTATTGGAACCAAAATCACTATAAACGCCGTATTTCAACTGTCTGCCAAAGGATTGATAGAATTCTTCATACTTTTCACGTTCATTTTTTAATAAACTTTGCAGTTCACTTTTAATCTTTTTATTAATGTTTTTCGCAATGAGCTTCAATTGGCGGTCATGCTGCAGCATTTCACGTGAAATATTGAGTGATAAGTCCTCAGAATCGACCATACCTTTGACAAAGCTAAAGTAGTCTGGAAGCAAATCGGAGCACTTGTTCATGATCAAGACACCATTGGAGTATAGCTCTAGCCCTTTTTCAAATTCCTTTGAATAGTAGTCAAATGGCATTTTTTCAGGGATATAGAGAATGGCATTATATCTAATCGTTCCATCGACACTAATATGAATATGCTTGAGCGGCTTGTCGAAACCGTAATGCTTTTCTGCGTAGAATTTCTCGTAATCTTCCGTTGTTAGCTCACTTTTATTTTTTCTCCAAATCGGAACCATGCTGTTGATCGTTTGTTCTTCCACATAGTCCTCGAATTCATTTTCGCTGCCTTCTTTCGGTCTGCTGCTGGAGAGATCCATTTTAATTGGATAGCGGATAAAGTCAGAGTATTTCTTAATGATTGACTTTAAACGATACTCTTCTAAAAACTCATCATAATTATCATCTTCTGTGTTTTCTTTAATGGTTAAAATAATTTCCGTACCAATCGATTCTTTTTCAACGGGCTCAATTGTGTACCCTTCTGCTCCCGTAGATTCCCACTTATACGCTTCATCACTGCCTAAAGCTTTACTGATAACCGTTACGACATCGGCAACCATAAAGGCGGCATAAAAGCCAACACCAAATTGCCCAATAATATCGTAGCCATCCTTTAATTCCGTTTCCTTTTTAAAGGCTAATGAACCACTTTTGGCAATCGTTCCAAGATTGGTCTCAAGCTCTTCTTTCGTCATCCCAATCCCAGTATCGATAATCTTCAAGATGCGTTTTTCCTTATTGGGCACCACTTTTATGTAGTAGCTTTCCTTGTCAAAATTTAATGCTTCATCGGTTAAAGCTTTGTAATAAATTTTATCAATCGCATCGCTGGCATTTGAGAGTAACTCTCTTAAAAATACCTCCCGATGGGTATAAATCGAGTTAATCATCATTTCGAGAAGTCTTTTTGATTCCGCTTTGAACTGCTTCTTACCCATTTGAATCTCTCCTAACTAAATTTTTTCTCATTAGCACTCTACTAACCAGAGTGCTAATCCCACCATTTTTAAATATCATAAAAATCAATCTACTGTCAATAGGAAAAGCGGAAGCGCCTTGCCCAGGGGCGACAGGCATAAGACGAGCCGGCGAGAAGGTTGCTTTTTGACCTTCTTGTCGGATCGGCTTATGACCCCGAGCCCCTAGGCGCTGCAGCTAGACAATAAATTAGCGACACATTTTTATGTGCCGCTTTCCAAAATCTATTTTTGACTTTGAAACACCAATTGTAAACCTAATCCAATATAGATTGTTCCCACTACTTTTCCCTGCCAACGTGACATCCTGCCGTTCTTTGGAAAAAGCTTATCTCCAATCGAACTGGTAAGAAAGGCTAACAAAGTTGTGTATAGGATGCTCATTAATACAAAAATGAGGCCGAGCGTTAACAGTTGATAGACCACAGGAGCGCCATTCGGCTGAACAAATTGCGGCAGAAAGGCCAAGAAAAAGAGTGCTGTTTTTGGATTAAGCAACTCAATTAATAAAGCTTGTCGAAAAGAGACAGTAGAGTTCTCTTTCTTTTCAGGAGCCTTCTCCGGCTGTTTTTTCGTTTTTTCCAGTAAGGCTTTTATGCCTAGAAAAATTAAGTAAGCCGCTCCCAAGTACTTGACTAGTTCAAAGGCTAGGGCCGAGGTCATTAAAATAGCCGAAAGGCCGAGAACCGCGGCAATCGTATGAATAAGATCACCAACTGCGATGCCTATACCCGTAATAATCCCTGCCTTTAATCCCCCTTTAACCGTTTGCGTCAATGTTAATAAGACGGCGGGACCTGGGATCAAGAATAATACTAAAACAACTAAAACAAATGCCCACATAATCCTCTCTCCTATTATTTAGTATTACCCTCATCTTATCATAATTTTCAAATTATTTTCCCAAAAAAGAGACCGACAAATTATTTTTGCCGGTCTTCTGAATGTATTTCTTTTATAGCATTATCCTCTGGGCGTTCAACAAGATGTTTAAGAATTGAAAGCTTGTTTTCCCAGAATTTCTCGTAAAAGGACAACCATTGCTTTAATTCAGTTAATGGTTCAGGATGAAGCTGAAAAATTTTTTCTCTGCCTACCTTCCGGCCACTAACAAGCTCTGCTTCCGATAGAACCTGAAGATGTTTCGCAATGGCCGTGCGGCTGATTGAAAAATGGGATGTGATTTCCGAAATCGGTAATTCCTTTTCCGCAAGCAGCCTTAGGACTTCTCTTCGAGTGGGGTCAGCAATCGCTTGAAACACATCATGCTTTTGCGCTGGTGACGTCACTTACTGCTCCAAATGCATACGAAGTTTTTCAAGGATACCCGTCCAACCGCCAGACATTCTGTCACGGATAACAGAAGCTTTTTCGCCTGCTTTACCCACGATTTCATCTGCTGGTTTCCAGCCGCCGTGAATAAGCGTAAACTCGGTTTTATCACCTAACTCTTTTAAAATAAACGATACAAACCAGCCCTCTGTATCCCAAGTAAAGGAAAGTCCATTTGGAGGATCGATTTCAGTTACTTTACATGGTGATGGACCAAACGGTGATTGTAAGTGGAATTCATGTCCAACCTCTAGCTGGAAATCATTGGGCATAAACCAAGCAGCAATCCCCTCTGACGTTGATACTTGCTCCCATACCTTTTGAATCGGTGCGTCAAAAACAACGGTTTGTTTAATATCCTGCAATGTATTTTCCATTAAGTAACCCAACTTTCTTAAATTAATATAAAACCTTTTGGTTTCACTTACAGAAGTATATAACACCATTTGGTTTCATGTCAACAAAAACTACCATCCCTTAATTTGCCCAATTCAAAAAAAATGACCCTCTTGACGGGAATATCAATTGTCTTTATTTCGGTAATCGAAAAAATTTCTTTGCTTTTTATAACGATGTTGTATAATAGAAACATTATAAATTGAATTGCCAGCTAACAACGAGCAGTAGAAAGAAGTGAAGTACTTGGCAAAAAAACAAAAATACCAGATTTATATGTTACTAGTTTTCGTCATGCTCGCCTGGGGGTTGAATGTTACCGCAACCAAGATCATTGTTTCAGCCTTTACCCCGATAACGATAACGTCTCTTAGAGTTTTTACCGCTGCGGTCAGCGTTTTTATCATTCTTTTCTTTTTGAAAAAAATAAGAATTCCTACCAAAAAAGAGTTCGGCTATATTTTGATAGCCAGCATTTTAAATGTTGTCTGTCACCATTACTTTTTATCAATCGGATTGTCGAAAACCTCTGCCTCAAATGGCGGACTTATTTTAGGGCTTGGTCCGATTTTAACAACCACCGTTGCCTTTTTCCTTTTAAAAAATAGGGTTTCATTTATCCAAATCATCGGAATTATTTTGGGCTTGGTGGGCGTTTCCTTTATCGTCGTACTGGGGAATGGCGGTATTAGTGGCATTTCCATAGGCGATATCTATGTATTCCTTTCTATCTTTACCCAAGCCTTCAGCTTCGTGATGATAAAAAAAATCTCGAAAACTTTGGACCCACGCTTAATGACGGGATATATGATGCTTTTTGGTTCCGCTATTCTATTTATCATCAGCTTAATCCAAGAGCCACAAGGATTAAGTTTGGTTTCAAGCGGAAACCTAGATGTTTGGATGATTTTTCTTGCCTCAGCCGTTATTGCCACAGCAATCGGACATATGATTTACAATGATGCAATTGGCAAAGTAGGCGTGACGGAGGCCGCTATTTTCATAAATTTGAGTCCCTTCTTTTCTTTAGTGGGAGCCGTTATCTTCCTTAATGAAAGGATTACGATGTCACAACTGATTGGCTTTCTCTTTATCTTAAGTGGTGTCATCCTTGGTTCAGGTGCTTTAGAAGAGTATCTCAGCCAAACGAAGCGGAAAAGAAATATTCCTTATAATATAAAAAATTCCCATTAAAGCAGTGGATAAATCCACTGCTTTTTCACATTCACCCATTGTTAAACTTCCTATATCCCTTTACGTCTAAAGTCTTAGTTAAAATAAATCTCAAGTGCATTGGTTGTTTATAGCATTTGGTTTATCATGGAAATATAAGAAATGGAGGGAAGGATTCATATGAAGAGGATTGTAGTACTCCTATTGATCATTACGGGGTTATATATCATTTTTAACCAATCATTTCATTTTGGCGGGTTTGCCTACGCTGGTAGCAAGGATGAAAGTGCTACGGTTTCAAACCAGACTGACACGATTAAAATTGAAGTCGGAGCCGTACGGACAGTCGTTATTCCGGAAGATCGTGATGATGTGAGAGCCGTTCTTACTGGAAAAGGAAATGTAACAGTGAAAGAAACGGGTGACACAGTCGAGGTAAAAACCAAAAATCGTTGGTTTAATTGGTTCTCTTTTTCAGGAAAAAGGGAGCTAAAGATTTATGTACCTGAGGACTATAACAAAGACATGGAGATCAATATCGGCTCAGGCAGTTTAGACTTTTCTGGTGAAGCAATGAAATTGGAGACTTTATCAGTCGATATCGGTTCAGGAGATGTGAAACTAACGAATTTCGAAGTCAATGAATTTAATCATGATGTATCATCCGGGGATGTTGAAATTGATACATTAACAACCAAAATGGGGAATATTGACTTGAGTTCAGGAAAACTTAAAATTGACCATTATTCTGGTGCCCTTGATGCGGATGTTTCATCTGGAGAGTTAACAGTACAAATGGATCAGTTAACGAATTCCATTGAGCTTGATGTTAGCTCAGGTGAAGTCAACCTTGATTTGCCAGATGACGCTGATTTCGAATTAGATGCAGATGTTAGCAGCGGTGATATCAAGAGTGAATTCCCTTTAACATCGAAAGGTACGGCTAAAGAAGGTCTAAATGGCACACACGGATCTGGCAAGTATAAAATAGATGTCTCAGTTTCTAGCGGCGATGTTCACATTTTTTAAGCACTTGGATTTCCAAGTGCTTTTTCTGTCCTATTCCATACTTCTCCGACCACTCTCTCCATTCCTCCTCGTAACAATAAACGCCCTTGTTGAAGAAGACACTTGGGCAGCGTATACTCTTGTTTCACTAACAAATGCAAACATTGCAGTACCAACAGCAAGATGTAAAACTGCCCACGAGATTTCAAGTGTAGTTAGAATAACCGCTATCCCTATCGCTAATTGCAATAATACTGTTAACGAGCATAGAAGCAAACGTCTTTGAAGACCACTCCCCGATTTTTTCTCAAAAGCCCAGTACGTAAGAAGCAAAATATATATGGCCGTTGCCATCGCCAATCCACGATGAATCGTTTGCATAATTTCCGGAATACTCATTGGGAGGAATGATTGTCTGCATCCTAGCCAACCGCATGCTAATCCATACGTTTGGTGCTTTATATACGCACCAAATCCTAATGTTAGGGTGACTAAAACCAAGGTAATATTTAGGTGCTTTATGAGTGGAGTACTTTGTTGCCTATTGATATTCGTTTCTTCCACGTTCCTCCATATCCAAATGATCGTGGCTAGAAAGAACATGGCAATCAATAGATGAATGGTAATGATTAAGGAAGGCAAGTCCCAAATAACAACGATGGCACC
The DNA here is from genome assembly GCF_053749995.1 of Neobacillus sp. K501. Taxonomy (NCBI): domain Bacteria; kingdom Bacillati; phylum Bacillota; class Bacilli; order Caryophanales; family Bacillaceae; genus Neobacillus; species Neobacillus sp. K501. The sequence goes on from NZ_JBSLYA010000007.1 coordinate 244,686, forward strand.
AAAAAGGATTTGAATCGTGAGTAAAAAAAGCATTAAAAAGGCAGCAGTTCGATTGGAGTATTTGGCTTTAGATTGGAGCATTTTGAGAAATAACAAGAAGGTCAATAGCCCAAGGAGCGCTCCGATTACGCGGTGCATAAATTCGATTAATGTAGTGCCTTCTAATTCAGGAATAACCGCTCCATTACACAAAGGCCATTCCGGTCCGCAGCCCATCCCCGAATTAGATGAAGCCACATAGCCGCCAAATACAATTAAAAAATAGGTAAGTAAAATCGTTAAGAAAGATAAACGTTTAATCGTCAACTTGCACCCTCCAGTTATTAGAATTTTTAGAATCTAAATACAATTTAGCAGAAGTGGACAAGCATTTCGGTGATATGAATCACGTTTCTCTATCATGTAACCAAAATCGTTCTTTTTTCATACCGTATATTGCCCTGTGTTTTTACTATGGAAGGAGAGTAACGATGTATTTTTATCACAGCCCATATCCATATTATCCTTCGCCCCCTGTCTACCCAGGTTATTACGTAAACCAACCAATCCACAGACAATATCCACCGGTAGATGTGAAAATATTCATGCAATCCATCAAATCGTACCGTCTGCTAATGGATCAAGGAAGTATATTGTTAGACCGATTAAGTGATGAAGGCTTTGACATCAAAATCATGACTGCTGCTCAGCAAGGAAAAAAAGAGGAGGTAGACACCTTAATTAAGTCCATCGGGTTAAGGGTGCCTGTCACCACAAAATATACACCCTCTGGAATTACCTTTGAGCTTTCTGCACACCCTGAGCAAAACAACCCATTTAGTTGCTGCATGTTAACAGTACACATGAAATGGGGTAAATAAAAAGAGGAGGGAAATCTATTCCCCCTCTTCCTTAATTTACCTCAACACTATTAAATAAAAATTCTTCAAGTTCCTCCGCAGATAATGGCTTACTATAGTAATAGCCCTGACCAATTCGACAGGCATTTTCCGTCAAGAATTTTACCTGCTCCTCTGATTCAATTCCTTCAGCAATGACGGTAAATTTCAAATTGAGCCCCATATCAATAATCGTTTTTACCATCATCCCCTGGTTGGAATGATAAAGAATATCGTCAACAAAGGATTTATCAATCTTAATTTTATCAATCGGCAAATGCTTTAAATAACTTAACGAGGAATAACCTGTTCCAAAATCATCAACGGATAAAAGAACTCCCAAGTCCTTTAGCTGATTAAGGATGTTCGTAGAATTCTCAAGATTTTGCATTAGACTTTCGGTAATTTCCAGCTCTAAATACTTGGCATCTAATCCAATTTCCTCGAGCATATCTTTAATAAACACAAGAATCTGCTCATCCTGAAATTGCCTTACCGAGACATTAACGGCGATTGGAAACTCGGCATAGCCTGCATCCAACCAGGCTTTTCTCTTTTTACAGGCTTCCTGCAATATCCATTTTCCCAGCGGGACAATTAAGCCTGTTTCTTCTGCCAGCGGGATAAATTCTGAAGGCGGAATAAAACCATATTCCGGATGATTCCAGCGGATTAACGCTTCGACTCCAACTATTTTCCCCGTTACTAAATCAAGTTGAGGCTGATAATGGAGCATCAGCTGATTCTGCTCTAACGCCCTTCTTAAGCGGTTTTCCATTTCCATTTTCCGTGTTGAAATACCATAAAGATTTTTCGAATAAAATTGAAAATTATTCTTTCCCCGCTCTTTTGCTTCATACATTGCTGTGTCAGCATTCTTGATAAGGGTTTCCTCATCCGATCCATCCGTTGGATAAATACTGATCCCGATACTAGTGGTAACAAAAAACTCATCATCATTCACTACAAAGGGCGTGACAAATTCTTGGAGAATTCGCTTCCCCACCTGTGAGACTTTTTCTGAATCAATATCTTCTAGGAGGATCGTAAACTCATCGCCGCCTTGGCGTGAGACAAGCCCATCACTTTGAACAGCATTCTCTAGTCTTCCAGCCACTTTTTGAAGAATGATATCTCCAACGGAGTGCCCTTTCGTATCATTGATAATTTTGAACCGATCCAAATCTAGAAAAAGAATAGCATGCATTTCATTTTTTTGCTGAAGCAGTACTTCGTTCAAATGGTCCCTAAATTGATTGCGATTTGGCAATCCTGTTAGCGTATCATAGTAGGCCATAAATTTAATCGTTTGCTCTGCCTTTTTCCGCTGCGTGATGTCCTTACCAACCACTTGTATCGCAAACCGGCCATCATAAAGAATCGGTCTGGCCGCCATTTCGACATCGATACTCTCCCCATCAAGCCTACGCACCTGAAACTCAAAGCTTAGCCGGTCGTAGTCAGTTTTCTCAGACGAGAAAGTCCTAGCTTTAATGAGTTCGGATAAATGTAACGGAATATACTCGGTTACTGGTTGACCCATGATTTTTTCCGGATCTTCTGAACCCAAGAGTTTGCAGCCTGCTTTGTTTATGTACTCAATTTTCCCTTGATAAACCACGGCAACGATATCCGGAGACATCTCAACTAAATTATGATAAAGATCTTCACTCTCTTTGCGGTCCGTAATATCAAATAAAACACTATTAAAATCAACAAGATCCCCTTTTTCGTCAATCGTAGGAATCCCACGATCGAGAATCCAGCGGACTTCGCCTCCAGGTCGAACAATTCTATATTGACTGGTAACTGTTTTTCCCTCATTCAGTTCTTGCGCTCTTTCCTCGATTACATCTAAATCCTCTGGATAGATCACTTTTTTCCATAGCATATTGTCCTCATAGAAATTTTCAAGCTTGTAACCATAAAGCTTCTCGATACCAGGGGTGATTAACAACTTCTCCGATTTGAGCTCATGAGACCAAATCGCAACATCGAGTGTATCGAAAATGTTTTGTAATTTCTCCTGATTTTTATGGTATTCCTCTGATTTTTTATCAAACTCTTTAATAATATAGAAAAGCAAACCGAAGGCCGCGAAATAAACGACGAAAGTTGAATACTTTACTAGATTTGATGTATGAAAAAGGTTGCTAAAAAAAATATCTATGAAAGGAAAGATTCCAAAAAAACTAAATACGAGAACTAAGTAAAACTTATATTTATTACCTCGTTTAATCATTACCGTGTCCTCCACTACCCTTGTAAAATGCAGATTTTCCTAGTTTAAAAATAGCAAATAATAAGTTGGTTCACAATCTATTTATTTTCTAGATTCCTATTTATGCCGCATTAACGGGCAGTAAGACCCCAACTGATTGAAGTTTCACTTTATATAAGTGTCATATAGGAGTAAAATAAGTCGTATGCTTTTTAGTAACTTTCTAGAAATAAGGTGTATAGATTGGAACAAACTGATAATAAATTTCAGGAGCAATCCCTTTTCAGCATTACCTGGCCACTTTTCATTGAGCTGGCGCTTCACATGGGTGTAGGGATTATCGCTACCTTAATGTTAAGTCATTATTCCGATGCTGCTGCTGCAGGCGTTGGGGTCGCAAATCAACTGCTAAACATTTTTATCTTAATTTTTAGTGTAACGTCGATTGGGGCTACGGTATTAATCAGCCAAAATCTTGGTGCAGGGGAGCAAAAGCGTGCCAGACAGTTAACACGATCTGTCTTTGGCTTAAATTTTTGGTTTGGAATTGTTGTTGCCATTTTTATTTTTTTCTTTGGTGACCTCCTGCTTGGAATGTTCGATATCGATGGAAAAGTATATGAATATGGCCTCATCTTTACCCGTATTTGCGGGATTTCCCTCTTCTTTGAATCATTAGCACTCGCTTTAAGTGCCGTCCTTCGCAGTTACGGATATACGAAGGAATCGATGGTTGTTACTGTATTTATGAATTTAATCAGTCTTGGAGGATATATCATTGCTACGATGGGGTTATTAGGTATCCCGATTACCGGAGTAACAGGGGTATCCTGGGCCATTGTTGTCGCCCGTGCGTATGCCGTATTCGCTCTTGTTTATTTAGTTTATAACCGCTTATCTTTAAAAATCGTCTTAGAAGACGTTATTAAAGTATCAAAAGACGATATCAAAGCCCTGCTTTCAATTGGAATCCCATCAGCTGGAGAAAACCTATCCTACCAATTATCACAATTGGTGATTACGAGTTTTGTAGTTTCCCTCGGTACAGCATCCTTGGCTGCCCGCGTCTATATTTTGAACATCAATATGCTGTGTTTTCTATTCACGGTAGCGATCGCCCAAGGTACTCAGCTTCTTGTCGCACGTTATATTGGGGGAAAACAGTATGATCGGGCATTAAAGCGGGGGATCCGGACTTTAAAATTTTCGATGGCGGCTTCTACCATTGCCTCTTTAGCCATCGCTTCTGGAGGCACACCGATTTTGAAATTATTTACAGAAAACCCTGAAATCGTTGCCATTGGACTTCCAGTCTTATGGGCCATTGTTTTCGTGGAACCAGGGAGAGCGATGAATATCGTTTTGATGAATTCCTTAAAGTCTGCAGGTGATGTTCGCTTTCCAGTTGTCATCGGAATCATCTCGATGTGGGGAATCGCTGTTTCCCTCAGCTATATTTTGGGTGTTCATTATGAATTAGGCTTACTTGGCATTTGGATTGCATCAGGTGCAGATGAATGGCTCCGCGGCTGCTTCGCCTTAAGACGCTGGTTAATGAAACCATGGGAACGAATAAGAAAAGTGGGTATAGCTTAAGAACAAAAAGCGCAAGCGCCTTGGTAGGGGCTTATGACCCGAGCTCCTAGGCGCTTGCGCTGGATTCAGATAGCTTCACAAAATTATCCACACTAATATTTTTTATCTTTTCTATTAGTTTCTTGGATCAACATAATCAGGATAATCAGTTATTATTCCATCCACATTCATATTTAATAAAAATTCAGCTGCTTCGTGACTACGAACCGTCCACGATTGAATTTTCATCCCGAGATTGTGAACTCGATTGACTAATTCCTCCGTTACGATCCCATAGCTTGGATTAAAATAATCAGCATATGTTGAGAATTCTTTTAATGCTTCTTCAGATGTATGTGTTAGGCTCGAGGTAAGAACACCAATCGGCACCTTCGGCAACAGGTTATTTGTTATTTTCATGGATTCGAAATTAAAGGATTGAATGATAATTTTTTCATTTTGCGGTTTATCCAAGTTTCGTTCTATTAATTTTTGAGCAACCTGTGCCTCAATTCCAGGATAAAGCTCTGGTGCCTTTAACTCTATTAAAATACCAACCTTCCCATGATAACGATCAAGAATTTCATCGAAAGTAGGGATTTGTTCCCCTTTGAATTGTTCCCCCTTCCAGCTCCCTGCATCCAAACTTCTGATCTCGTCAAAAGTTAAATCTTTCACTTTTCCGGTACCATCCGTTGTTCTGTCAACAGTTGTATCATGGATGATCACCAATTCCCCATCCTCACTTCTTTGAACATCAATTTCAATAAAATCTGCTTTCATTTCTACTCCCTTATCAAAAGCAGCAATCGTGTTTTCTGGCGCATATCCTGAAGCCCCACGGTGAGCGACATTATCTACTTTTCGTAACTCCCCGGTTGTTTCTGCAGCAAAGGCCTGTTGGAACGGGCTAAATAATAATGTAAATGCAAGGCCTGCTCCGAATAAAGTTGTTTTCTTCATTTTCTCTCATCTCCCTTTTATATGTACCTTACAAAATAAATTGTATAGCAGGAATATTGATCAATTATGTGTTTAGCATTTAGACTTCATTAAAATAGTGTAAATAAATTCAGGAAAAAATTCATACGAATATTTACAAATTCTCTTAAAATGAAAAAGCAAAGACAGATTAATCCATCTTTGCTCCTACTAATTCATTACTATTTTCGGTTCTGGTTATATTCTAATACCCACTATTCGTTTTTATTTTATTAAGTATACTCTTGTTTCATAAGGCTTTAAAGTGCACTCTTTCCGAAGTTTTTCATCCGCCACTTCATAGTTGTTTAGGACCAGTTCAGAGGAATTATAAAGAACATTGCCAGGAACTCTAAAACGAGTGGTTGCTTCACTAAAGTTATTAATAACAATGGCTTTTTTATTTCCTAATGATCGGGTGTAGACAAATAACTTTGGATGATTGGCTAGTAACAAATCATAATTTCCGTACACAAAAAGTGGATTGTCTTTACGCATTTGAATCAATTTTTTATAAAAAGATAAAATCGAGTCTGGGTCATATTTCTGGGCTTCTACATTAATTTCCTGATAATTGGGATTAATACCGAGCCAAGTCTTGTCCGCTGTTGTAAAGCCCGCCATGTTGCTTGCATCCCACTGCATTGGCGTTCGGGCACTGTCTCGGGATTGCTTCCAAATAATTGGCATGATTTCTTCATGAGAACGTCCTTTTGCCGTTTCTACATGATAGAAATTGACCATTCCGACATCATTATACTCTTCAATCGAAGGAAATTGAATATTGGTCATCCCAATTTCCTGGCCTTGATAAATATACGGTGTCCCCTTCATCAAGAAATACATCGCCCCAAGCATTTTTGCACTTTCTTTCCAATACTGCTTGTCATTCCCCCATCTGGAAACACCACGGGGCTGGTCATGATTTTCAATGAACAACGCATTCCAGCCCTTGCCGTCCAGCCCATGCTGCCATTTGGTTAAATTCTTTTTTAAGGCACGTACATCGACTCTGCCTTCCGCATTTTTATCCCAAAGGCCCAAAAATTCAAATTGAAAAATCATATTGAAATAGCCTTTATCTTCTCCAACCCACTTGTCAGCATCATCAATCCCAACACCATTGGCTTCCCCGACTGTCATCACATCATATTTTTTAAACGTTTTTTGGGAAAGCTCGGTTAACCAGTCATCAATTCCGTCCACATTCATCATATAAGGAAAACAGGACACATAATCCAAGTTATCTGGGTTTGGCATGTCTGGAAAGCCCGGTTTCTTTTTAATATGGGAAATCGCATCAACACGGAATCCATCTATTCCTTTATCAAGCCACCAGTTCACCATATCGTATAATGCCGTCCGAACCTCTGTGTTTTCCCAATTTAAATCAGGCTGACGTGCAGAGAAGATGTGCATAAAATATTGATCGGTTGCTTCATCATATTTCCAAGCAGAGCCGCTGAAAATCGATTCCCAGTTATTCGGTTCCTTGCCATCCTTTCCGTCCCGCCAAATGTACCAATCACGTTTTGGATTGTCTTTAGAGGAACGAGATTCAATAAACCAAGGGTGTTCATCACTGGTATGATTGATGACGAGATCCAGAATAAGTTTCATGCCCCGCTTATGAACTTCCTCTAGAAGTGCGTTAAAATCAGCCATTGTGCCAAACTCATCCATAATATCCTGATAATCTGAAATATCATAACCATTATCATCATTTGGAGATTTGAACATCGGCGAAAGCCAAATCACATCAATTCCTAAATCTTTTATGTAATCTAATTTCTCCGTAACCCCACTCAAATCGCCAATCCCATCACCATTGCTGTCCATAAAGCTACGTGGATAGACCTGATAGGCCACACTTTCCTTCCACCACTTTTTTTCCATAATAATCACCCTCCTAATTACGCTCTATACTTGATGATGTTATTTTTAAATAAAATCGATAAAAGGCAGAAAATGATAAATAGGCAATTAACGAGCCTGTAAAGAATGGCAGTAAAAACTTAAAAACAAAAATGCTTATGTATAAGATAATGCCGCTGCTAATGAGGAGCGTTAAGAATAATACTGGGCTTCCAACCGTAATGATCAACGCATTTTTTAACGCAGGCAGTAATTTCAAATGGTAATGGGAAATAACTGAAAAGAAGTTGATGGTGAAAACATATAAAACTACGGCCATGATGAAGAAAATCCCCATCAAAATAACATTCTCTTTACTAAAATAATAGTAATCCACAGCCCAAACTGTCCAAACACCTGTCAAAACGATGCCGCCAAGTAAGCTTTTTTTATAGTTTTCTTTAAAGTAACCCCAATATTGCCTAATCGATGCTCCTTCTTCCTTCATCACTAAATTCCTCGCTGAAGCAAACATCGCAGTCGTTGCAGGAAAAAATAATATCGGAAGGAAAAGAAGCAACGGAATAAATAATAGGATCATGACCCCTGTATGTTCAACAAATAATAAATTTATCAGGATGAAAACAATTGGAAGATTAAAAACGAGCCATAGGATATTGATGACAGCAAATCGCATGATCCATTCACAAAGCCGATACAATCCTCCCATCATTCCGGAAGTACCTTTCATTTTTTTCCTCCTCATTCTATTGTCCAGAGACATTGCTAATTTTCTCTTAAATGGAAAAACCCCTTTCAGTAAATGTGTCTCGTCGTTTAACACAGCTACTAAAAGGGGAGGCACTTTTTCTACCGAGAGACTATGCCCACCAAATGTCGGATGGGGTTTCTTCGATTATGACGCTTTTTAAATTTTTCACAGCACGATTGAAGCCTTCGTCAATGGACATAATTGGATCTTCATGCTCAATGCTGATGACATAGTCATATCCGTATGTTTTTAGCGCACTAACGATATTCGACCATTCTTGGATACTATGTCCATATCCTACAGAACGGAACGTCCACGCACGTGTTTGTACATTTGAATATGGCTGCATATCGGTTAATCCATACATATTTACGTTTTCTTGATCGATGTATGTATCTTTTGCATGGAAATGGTGAATCGCATTCGCTTTACCTAAAATTTTGATCGCGGCAACTGGATCAATTCCTTGCCACCATAAATGACTTGGATCAAGGTTGGCACCAATTGCATCGCATGTTGCCTCTCTTAATTTCAGCATTGTGTATGGTGTGTGAACTAAAAACCCTGCATGGAGCTCCAAACCAATCTTAACGTTATTCGCCTGAGCGAATTCACCTTGTTTCTTCCAATAAGGGATAAGCTTTTCTTCCCATTGCCAGTTCAAAAGCTCAGAATACTCATTTGGCCATGGTGTGACCGGCCAGTTAGGAAATTTTGCTCCATCTTGGTCTCCTGGAATTCCTGAAAAAGCATTCACAACCGGCACATTCATCAGGCCAGCAAGTTGAATCGTTTTTGTCAACGTCTCATCAGATTCTTTGGCAAATGCCTTGTCCGGTGAAATCGGGTTGCCATGGCAGCTGAACGCACTGATGGTTAATCCACGGGAATGGACTTTTTCAAGATACGCATTCCGCTTTTCCTCACTCCCTAGTAATTCATCTAATGGACAGTGAGCATTTCCAGGATAACATCCTGTACCAATTTCAACGGCGCTTAATCCTGATGCCTGAACATGATCCAACATTTCTTCAAATGATTTTCCTGCAAATAAAACTGTAAAAACTCCTAATTTCAAGGTCGCCAACCTCCACTTACTATTTTTTCTCTAGACTTTTTCGATCTAAAACCACTATTCATGGACAGAATTTACTTTTTTCATCTAGATTTTGTCCGTAAAACCACTATTCATGGACAGAATTTACTTTTTTCTGCTAGTTTTGTCCATGAAACCACTGTTCATGGACAGCCTATGCAGCTTTTATTTAAATAATGTCCATGAAGCAATTCATAGCAGTCTATTTTGTAAATTGAACGCTATTTCCTGTTTCACTGCTTTGATAGATGGCCTCAATTATTTTTGTCACCTTTAATGCTTCCTCCGGTTTTACGACTAATTCTGCATGGCCATGGCAAGCATCAATAAAGTTTTCAGCTTGCGGAATACCTGCATCTTCTTCGCCGAGAATGGTTTGTGCCTGCGTATTTAAAAGCATTCCATTTTTCGCTTGGTAAAGTTCAAATGGAAAGACATTTATTCCGCCATCTACTCCGGAGATACTTAAATGTTCTGCATCCTCTTTAATATTAGCGGACCATGAGCATTCAAATAATAACGAACCACCATTTTCAAACGTGATATAGCTCGTCACATGATCATCCACATCAAATGTTTCATGATCAAACGATCCCCATTCATTTACCTGATTAGGTTGTTTGCTTAATCGGTTATAGGCTTTCCCCACTACCGAAACAGGTTCTGGATCGCCTAATAACCATAAAGATAAGTCGAGCAAATGGCAGCCATAATCAATAAGACTGCCGCCACCTTGTAATTCTTTGTTGGTAAACACTCCCCAGCCAGGGACTTTTCGGCGGCGTAACGCTTGAACTCTCGTTACAAGCGGCTCACCGACTTCGCCATTTAACATCGCTTGTTTTGCTGCTTGCGATTGCTTTTTATGTCGATAATGATATGCAATAGAAAGAACTTTATTATTCTTTTTTGCAGCCGCAATCATGGCTTCACATTCTTCGGACGTAATCGCCATTGGTTTTTCACATAAAACATGAACACCTGATTCGAGTGCCGCTATGACAATCTCTGTATGAAATTTATTAGGTGTACAAATGGTAACAGCATCTACTTCCTTAAACATTTCTTTATAGTCGGTAAATACATGAGGAATCCCATTCTTTTCAGCTACTTCACGGGCGCGGCTCTCATTTAAATCATGAACAGCTGTTATCGTTACTTTATCTGCAAGCTTAAAAAATACAGGAATATGTCGCTGCTGGGCAATTCCCCCAACCCCAATAATTCCCATTCTTAATCTACTCATACTTACACCTGACTTATCTTTGTTATTTGCTTGGTTTCATTCGATTCAATCGCCGCAATAATAACTTCTAATGACTTCTTGCCTTCCTCGCCGCTGATTGGAGGCTCTGTATCAGTCACGATGGCTTGAACAAAGTTTTCAATCACGTGGGTAGTCTTTTGTCCGCCTTCATCATTAGATTGAATTTTCCCTAATTCATAACGAACGGTTTCACCATTTTTATACTGAACAACTAAAGAATAATTAGGATCATCTTCTAAGCGAAGGATCGCATTTTCGCCATAAATGATCGTTGAGTTATCTTCACCAGCCGTGTAAGCCCAGCTTGCTGCAAGCGTTCCAATGATGCCATTTTCTGTTTTTAAAATAAACACAGCATTATCATCAACATCGCTACCCTCTTTGGCACTTGTTTCAACAAAGCTGGCCACTTCCACAAATTCCTCTCCTAACACATAACGCAAGAGGTCAACTTTATGTACACCTAAGTCACCCATCGCCCCGATAAATGCTTGTTCCTTTTTAAAGAACCAGCTATCTCTGCCATCAGCACTCCAATTTTCAGGGCCGCCATGACCAAAAGCAGTTCTAAAGCTATAAATCTTCCCTACTTCACCTGCTTCGATCAACTTTCTTGCTTTCGCATGGGAAGAGACAAACCGTTGATTATGAGCAATCATTAATTTCTTATTATTTTTATTAGCTGCTTCTATCATTTGCTGTGCTTCTTCTCTTGAAGTTGCCATCGGCTTCTCACACAAAACGTGGCAGCCAGCGTTTAATGCTGCGATCGAAACAGGAGCATGAAGGGCATTCGGTAAGCAAACACTAACTGCATCAACTTTTTCATTTGCTAATAACTCTTCATAGCTTGTATAAGCTTTCGCTTGATATCTCTCTGCCATTTCTTGAGCACGGCTTTCAACAATATCACAGACTGCAGTAATTTCTACATCCTGGTGCGCATGATATTCTACTAAATGGCGATGTCTTGCAATACTTCCACATCCAATAACAGCCACTTTTAATGACATAGTTCTCACTCTCCTTTAGTTTTCAACAGCATTAAGCATTCGCTTTTTCTGAAATTTTTTCTAATGGCTTTGAGTTTCCATACACAGGTGTTGTTGTTTTAGACGGTTTTGCCCAATTCACACCATTTTTGATCACGCGTTGCACATCTGGATTATGATAAGTTGGGTAGGTTTCATGTCCTGGACGGAAGTAGAAAATCTTCCCTTGTCCACGTTTGAACGTGCAACCGCTGCGGAAAACTTCTCCACCCTCAAACCAGCTGACAAAAATGAGTTCGTCTGGTGTTGGAATGTCAAAATGTTCACCGTACATTTCTTCCTGCTCTAATTCAAAGTATTGACCAATGCCTTCTGCAATTGGGTGGGTCGGATCTACTACCCAAATACGTTCTTTTTCACCAGCTTCACGCCATTTAAGATCGCATCCTGTCCCCATTAGCTTTTTGAAGACCTTTGAAAAATGGCCTGAATGTAAAACGACTAAGCCCATTCCTTCAAGTACTCGTTTGTGAACCTTTTCGACAATCTCGTCTTTTACATCTCCATGTGCTTTATGGCCCCACCAAACCAAGACATCGGTTTCATTTAAGACGTCATCTGTTAACCCATGTTCTGGTTCATCTAAAGTAGCGGTTTTAACTTTGATTTGGTCTTCTTTTAAAAATTCGGCAATAGTACCATGAATCCCATTTGGATAATTAGCAGCTACAACTGGGTTTGTTTTTTCGTGACGATTTTCATTCCATACCAATACATTCATTTTTTTAATCTCCTTCTATATAAGATTTGTAGATTAGAGCAAACGTTTGCATTTTTTGTTGCATTAAAGTTTCTATTTTCTATTAAATAGAAACTTCTTTCTGTACTTTCATGATACATGATTCTCTTTCCACAATATTTGCGGGAATGATGATTCTTTTATTAATTACCGTTGAGTCTTTAATTTGCTCAATTAGGCAGCGAGCTGATTCAAATCCTAATTGATAGGTTTGGATGTTAACCGATGTCAAAGGTGGGGTCGATAATCTAGAAATCATCGTATTATTAAAGCTCAAAATACTCACATCTTCTGGGACTTTAATATTCCGTTCTCTTAACACCAACAAAGCAATGATCGCATTTAAATCATCTGTGACAACAAATGCTGTAGGGCGTTCCGCTAAATCTAATAATTCACCAATCGCTTTGGCTCCCTGCTCCCGATCATACGGAAAGTTCTTAATATAACCATCTCGGATTTCCAAATCGTTCTCTCTTAACGCTGCCAAGTATCCATTTAATCTTGCTTCTGTGACCTCAAACCTAAGATCTCCACCAATGAAACCGATACGTTGATGACCAAGATTAATAAGATAATTCGTGGCATCTATTGAAGCTTGATAATTATCATTATCAACATACATCATTTGATTGGAATCGAATACAGGTTTTCCAATGACAACAAAAGGAATTCCGGACTTCATTAGGAAGGGAACGACCTGATCATCCCTTTTAGAATACATCACAATAATACCATCCACTTTTTTCCCTTGAACCATTTTTACTGTATCTTGAAAAATTTCTTCTTCGGATTCTCCAGTGGAAAGCAAAATGCTATAGCCCTGCTTATGACAAAGAGCACTGATCCCACTTAACACTTCGGGAAAAACCGGATTTAGAAGAGATTGGCTTGTCGAATTCTTCATGACGATCCCAATCGTTTGTGCTGATCTTTGTACTAAAGACCTGGCATTGAGATTAAGATGGAATCCCATTTCTTCCATAATCTTACGAACTTTTCTTTTCGTTTTTTCACTAATATTTGGACTATCAGATATAACTCGAGAAACGGTTGAGGGAGCTACATTTGCTTTTTTGGCAACATCCTTAATCGTGACTGACACTTCTCTTCTCCCCTTTATTTTGCTCTATATAGAAAAGGGTTCACATTCTCTCTAAGCTGTTCTATCAATTTAGAACAACATATACAGTCCCCAATGGTCTATAACCTCATTCTACTATTTAACCGCACCTTCGGAAACACCTTTAATAATTTGTTTTTGTGCAAAGAAATAAGCAATGATAACTGGGATAATTGCGATTGTTAATCCAGCTAAGGCTAAATGCCACTGCTTTGTAAACTGACCAAAGAAGAAGAACATTTTCAAAGGAATGGTCGCTGATTCTTCTTTTAATACAAGCGATGGTAATAAGAAGTCATTCCAAATCCAGATAACATTCAAGATTCCGACCGTAACCGAAATTGGCTTTAGCAATGGGAAAATGATATGCCAGAACACTTGGAATTTATTTGCCCCATCAATATATGCTGCTTCATCTAACGAAACCGAAATACCGGTCATCGCTCCATGATAGAGGAAGATCGATAGACTGCTTCCAAATCCTAAATACATGAATATTAAACCGACACGATTAAGCATTTCTGCTTGCCCAAAAATGGAAACAAGTGGAATCATGACAGATTGGAAAGGAATCAGCATCGCACCAACAAATATGAAAAAGATAATCCCACTCAATTTACTTTTGTTACGTGCCAAAGCATAACCCGCCATAGAAGAGAACAAAATGATAACCCCAACACCTAAAATCGAAATGATTAAAGAATTGATTAGGGAACTAATGAAATCTAAATGATCAAAGGCTTCAACAAAGTTCTCTGATGTAAATTCCTTTGGCATCCCTAGGACATCAGCAAAAATTTCTCTTTTCGTCTTAAATGCATTAACAAGCATTAAGTAAAACGGTGACAACCAAAGTAAAGCTAATAGAAGGCCGAAGATTTCAAGTAATATGCGACTAGCTTTCTTTTTTTTCATTACAAGTCGACCTCCCGTTTTTTATTATAATATGTTTGTGTTAACGCGACCGCTGCGACAAGAATTAGGAAGACAATCCCCTTTGATTGTGCAAACGCCATTTGATTTTCATTAAAGGCCGTTTTATAAATTTCCATCGCGACCATTTGTGTGGAGTTGAACGGTCCACCACCCGTTAGTGATAAGTTTTGATCGTATATTTTAAAGGAGTGTGATACCGTCAAAAACATACTAACTGTAAACGCTGGTGCAACTAATGGGAAGATGATATTTTTAAAGCGTTGAAAACTGTTCGCCCCATCAATTTCCGCAGCTTCTAGTAAATCATTCGGTATATTCTCCAAATAGGCAATGTAAATGATCATAATGTATCCAGCCCATTGCCAGCAATTAAGAATCACAAGACCCCAAAAGCCTGTTTCTGTATTCGATAACCAGCCTTTTAAAGCTTCGATCCCCAGTACATCGCCGAGGCTGCTGAAGGCACTGACAAAAATAAACTGCCAAATAAATCCTAGAATAAGCCCACCGATTAAGTTCGGCATGAAAAAGATTGTACGTAAGAAATTGCTTGACTTTAGACCTTGCGTTACAAGTAAGGCAAGCCCCATACCTAAAACATTAAGTAAAATGACCGATACCACAGCAAATTTAATCGTAAACCAAAGTGATGCTCTAAATTCCTCTTCCTTGAATAAATCAATGTAGTTGGCAAAGCCTAGAAACTCCGTTGCCTGAAGACCATTCCAGTTGGTGAAGGAATAGACAAATCCATAAAGTAATGGAATGATGACCACGAGGCCTAAACTTAAAAGAACCGGCGTCAAAAAAATCCAAAATGAAATATCCCGATTTCTCACCTAATACCCCCCGATACATTCCCCGACAGAAAGCCGGAAATATTTTAATACTGTTGGTAAAATAGCTAACGAAGCAAAGGAAACGGCTTCGTTAGCTACTCTTTCTTTTACTAACGTGTTCAAACACTTTGGAATAATACACTCAAAGTTTTATCCCTCTTTGGAGCTAAATCACTTGTTTACTTACGGGATTTTTCCCATGAATCTTGAGCATTTTTAACTGCTTCATCCCAAGAACTTTCACCGCTTAAATATTTCTGCATATTTACAGCTAGTACTTCTTCTTGCCAACCGATTGGTGATCCTAAGAATACCCAGCCAATTGTATTTCCTTCAGAAGCATACTTGTAGATTTCTTGTGATAGTGGATCAGCAATTTTGTCTGAGTCATATCCTTCGTAAGCAGGGATGAATTTAAAGTCTTCCATAACGGCTTTTTTACCAGCATCAGAAGTATACATCCAGTCTAAGAAGTCCTTAGATGCTTGTACAACTTTTTCATCAGACTTCTTATTTACAGCCCAATACATTGGAACACCAACAGGAAGTTTTCCTTCAAAGCCCTCTACTGGAATCGGAATCATACTAATATTCTTTTCAGCAAATTCAGGATCGATATCGTAGATAGAGTTATATGTCCAGTTACCTTGTTGAATCATTGCCACTTTACCTAATGAGAATAATTGCTCAACTTGTTGAGAGTAATCTAAGCTTAATACAGGCTGTACAGAATACTTAGCTTGTAGGTCAAGCATTCTCTTTAATTCTTCAGACTTTGAAAATGGAGCAGATTTTGCATTGTACGCTTCAAGAACACTATGGTTGAAATCAGGAGCCATGAAAACGTTTGCTAAATGGTTACCAATAACCCAAGTTTCTTTCGCAGCAGTTGCAAATACTGCATCAAGACCTAAGTCTTTCTTTTTGCTGTCTAACGTTTTAACCGCTTTTTCTAAATCATCATAAGTTTTGATTGATGCTGGGTCAATTCCAGCCTCTTTAAACACTTTCTTGTTATAAATATATCCGTAGCCTTCTTGGTTGAATGGTAATCCAAGTACTTCTTCACCATCTTTAACGCTATCAAGTGTGCCTTCTAAAGCTGCTTGTGCTGCTTTTGTTTCAGACATATCCGCTAGCCAGTCACGATAGTCTTCTACATCAGATGGTCCGCCTACGTTAAAAATGTCTGGCTCATCGCCTGCAGAGAATGCAGATTTTAAAGATGCACCATAGTCATTACCGCCACCGACAGTTTTTACATTTATATCAACATCTGGGTTTTCCTTTTCATACTGTTTAACAAGGTCTTCAAATTGATTTTTAAACTCAACCTTAAATTGGAAGACGTCAACTGTTACCTTATCACCTGAATCAGCTTTTTCATCATCGCCAGCGCCGCCACATGCTCCTAGTACAACGCTTGAAGCTAATAATGTTGAGAGAAGTCCTGCATAAAACTTTTTACTCTTCATACCTTTTCCTCCTGTTAAGTACAGTAATTTTTAATAGTTTTCACAATGAATTCGTTTGCATAAATCCGTGTGAAAGCACGTAGGGTAAACGCTTTCAAAATAGGTTTATTTTTGAGATTTTTGGTTATACTATATAAAACTCGTAAAATATTCCTATTAAATTCGTTTCGAAAACGTTTGCACTAAGTGAATGAACTTATATTACCACAGTATTAAATAAAAAAACAATAAATTTTCACATTTGTAATTTAAAAAGTCAGTTTTTTCTCTCAAATCGCACCAGAATGCTGTGATTACTAGATAAAATCGTTAAAAACTTAGATTCTTGAATCTAAGTTTTTTAGTGGAAATGATTAGGCTATATTGCTTATGATAAAGGAAATGATTGTTAAAAAAGGTGGGATTCCTATTAAGAAACTCAAAGGACAGATTGCAGTGATAACAGGAGTAAGTCATTCTAAAGGGATCGGAGGAGCTATTTGTCAACAGCTCGCAGCGGAGGGAGCAGATGTTTTCTTTTCTCATTGGGGTTCAAGTAATGACTGGAGAAGCCAGTTTGAGGATCAACTACGTGAATATGGCGTTAGGTGTTCAAATCGGGAACTAGATTTGTCTGACGCTAATGCTCACGTTAAATTACTAGATTCTGTAAAGGATGATTTGGGGACACCTACGATTTTGGTGAATAATGCAGCCCATTCAAACAGAGATGGTTATTTGGTTTTAGATGCGAAAACTCTTGACGATCATTACACAGTAAATATGAGAGCCACTTTCCTATTAAGCGTGGAATTTGCCCGTCGCTTTCAACATGCTGAAAAATCAACTGGCAGAATCATCAATCTCACATCAGGTCAAGCACAGGGACCAATGCCTGGTGAACTTGCTTACGCAGCAACCAAAGGGGCAATTTCTGCTTTTACCCTTACCTTATCGGCAGAGCTTGCACCGCTGGGAATAACTGTAAACGCCGTGAATCCTGGACCAACCGACACCGGATGGATGACGGAGGAGCTTGAGCAGTTATTACTGCCAAAGTTTCCATTCGGACGGATTGGGAAACCAGATGATGCTGCTCGCTTGATTGCATTCCTTGCAAGTGATGAAGCACAGTGGATTACCGGACAGATTATCCATTCTGAGGGCGGGTTTTTACGTGGTTAAAGAGAACTCATTTTTGAGAGTTTTTGGTTTTACTCGCGAAAATTATACATTTACTCGCGAATGCTACTTTCCTAAGGATGTAAAAAGCAGAGTGGATTCAAGTCCACTCTGCTTTTAATCTTTATCTGGGCTATTTACCATAATACCTGCCACTTGAGTTAATCGGTCATAGAAAGCTAAGCCTGCTGGTTGGTCATAAAGACCGATTTCCTGGAAGGCTTCCTTCATACAGCGGAGCCAGCACCCCGCACGTCTTGGTGTAACTTCAAACGGAAGATGGCGCTGCTGCATCGCCGGAGGTCCGAACTCCTGGCTGTAAAGGGCCGGTCCACCTAAAAATTGCGGTAAAAACATGCGCTGCTTGCGCTTAATTTCCTCCATATCTCCTTCAAACAATGGTCTCAATTCTGGATCTGCATATACAAGGGGGTAAAACGCATCGACTAATTTGTCAATTGTCTCCTGCCCGCCAATTTCACTATAAAGCGACTTAAATTTGAAATCCACTGTCCCACACCCCTTTTATTTTCCTTTGATTATAAAGTTAATTTGTGTGGGGTTTCGTGATATAAATCACACTTTATATAAAAATTAAATTGACGACTCATTACAAGTCCTCTGAGATTTTAGATTTTTTACCTCTGCCGATTTGTTTCCAAGCTAAAACAACCGCTAGCGTGACAATCGTTCCAACAATGGCTTCCGGTATACCGCTCGTCAAAGCGATGGTCCAGGCCACTTCTGGCGTTAAGTAGTTTCTGATAACAGCCATCGTTAACACTAGCACCGTATTTGTAAATGTTCCTAAAAATGCAGCTGCACCAACAGCAAGATATTCACTTTTTCGACGGATACCGACGTACACGAGCCAAGCGACAACCCCGATAAACAGACGCGGTAAGATCGCAACTAATGGGTCCTTGAATAGTGGCACTGTTGCATTTAAAAAGGATGAAATACCAAAGATAAGTCCGACAATAAATCCAACCACTGGCCCCTGCATGATTCCGCCGATAATGGCAGGAATATGCATAATCGTTGCATTTCCTGCTGCTGTTGGAACTGGAATATAACCTAACCGAGTGACGCCCAGCAGGATGGCTACAGCCCCTAGTACACCTGCAATCACAATATTACGAACCGTTAATGAGTTCTTCATTCTTTCTCCCCCTTAATAAGGAAATGGATAAAACAGTAATAATGCTGAAATGAGTAAACCAATGAGTAAAACGAGATAATCGCGGCCAAGTGCCTTATAAATAGAGAAGGCACTTCGGTCATTTCCCGGCGTGTAGCAGCGCGACTCCATTGCGAGAATCAAGTCCTCCGCCCTCGATAAAGCAATATTGAATAAAGGAATGATAATCGGGAGCATATCCTTTGTCCGCTGAATAATTCTCCACCAGCTGCCTGAGCCGAAATCTGCTCCTCTTGATGCCTGTGCCTTCATCATTTTCTCCATCTCGATGGCAAAGGTGGGCACAAATCGGATGGCAATCGTCACAATCAAAGAAATTTCATGGACAGGAAATTTGATTTTTTTCAAAGGACTTAACAGGCTTTGAATCGCGTGAGTAAGTTCCGTGGTCGAAGTCGACAACGTCAGCACGCTGCTTAGGAAAATAATTTCTACAAAGCGAACAGCCGAAACAATCACGAGCCTAATGCTTTCACTCGTAATCAAAATAAAACCGTAATCGAAGTAGACAGTACCGCCTGAAAATATCTCCCCTTGAAAAAGCAATTGTAAAATCGCCAATAAGATGATAAATGGGATCGCCGGTTTTACACCTGATAATCCATAGCTGATTGGAATTTTTGAAGCCCAGAATAAATAAATAGAGAGTAAAAGTCCAATGGTATTTCCTACATAACTCGTGTTAAGGGCAATTGCTACAACAAGAATCGTGAAGCTTAACAGCTTAACTCTTGGGTCTAATTGATGAATAAACGAACCGGTTGGAACATATTGACCAATCGTAATATTCCGTGACAAATCAAATTCATTAGACATGATTCTCCCCCTTATCACAAGAAAGAACCTTGATAATTTCGTTCGAAGCTTCTTCTACCGTAAAAGCAGCGGTATTAACATCATATCCTAAATCCGTTAGGCGGCAGAGAACCTGAACCGTTTCCGGCGATCCAATTTGGTATCGTTGAAGTTTTTCCTTGTCGGTAAAGATTTCTTTCGGGGTGCCCGTTAGCACATTTGTACCCCCAGCCATGACATAAACCCGGTCAGCCAAATAGGTTACTTCTTCCATATTGTGCGACACAAACACAACCGTTAATTTCTCCTCTTTGTTGAGGTACTTTATCTTATCAAGTAATTCATTACGCGATCGTGGATCGAGACCCGCAGTTGGTTCATCGAGAACGAGAATCTTAGGCTTCAAGGCTAAAATGCCAGCTAAGGCAACTTTCCGCTTCTGTCCGCCGCTTAAAGCGAAGGTTTGTCTGTCTTTCATTTCTTCAAAATCCAAACCGACAACCTCCATTGCCCATTTCACTCGCTCCCGAACTTCCTTCAAAGGCAAGCCTAATTTGAACGGACCATAAGCAATATCATCACCGATGAGTTTTTCAAAGATTTGATCCTCAGGGTTTTGGAATACCAGCCCTACTTTCCTTCTGAGATTTTTCATATCAAGCTTTTTCTGTGATAAATCCCCGCCGTCGATGACTACAGTCCCAGATTCCGGCCTTATCAAACCATTGAAATGCTGAATCAATGTTGATTTCCCAGAACCGGTGTGGCCAATAATCGCTATGCATTCCCCTTCCTCGATGTACATGTCTGTCCCTTTTAAAGCAACATGTTCCATCGGCGTTCCTTTCATATATGTATGGGATAGGTTCTTTACTTCTATAATTCTATTTGTATCCGGCATTTCAATCACCTACCTATGTCTTAACTTTCGTAAATTTCTTGATTTCCGAGATAAGCTCCTCTTCCTTGATCACCTCTCTTGAAAAATCAGTAAATTGTTTATGAATATGTTCCGCCATTTGGCTTACTTCTGGTACATCTAGCTGCAGGTCCTCAAGTCTTTGCTTATGTTTAAAAATTTCTCGCGGTGGTCCGTCCATCACAATTTGACCGTCCTCGACCACGATAATTCGGTCCGCTTCCGCCGCTTCCGACATCCGATGGGTAACGGTAATAATCGTCATCCCCATTTGATTCATTTTGCTCATTACCTGAAGGACCTCTTGCCTGCCAAAGCTGTCCAGCATACTTGTGGCTTCATCAAAGACAATACAATCAGGCCGCATCGCTAATACCCCGGCAATTGCCACCCGCTGCTTCTGTCCTCCCGACAAATGATGCGGTGGTCTTTTTCGAAATTCCGACATTTTTACAAGCTTAAGCGCTTCGTCAATCCTCGTTTTCATTTCCGCGCGAGGAACTCCGATATTTTCTAACCCGAAGGCGACATCCTCTTCGACAATCGTCGCCACAATCTGGTTATCTGGATGTTGAAACACCATTCCCACTGTTTTACGGATATTTAATTTCTTGCTTTCATCCTTCGTATTGAAGCCATTGACCCAGACATCTCCTGAGCCCGGTGTCAAAAGACCGTTTAAATGTTTGGATAATGTCGACTTACCTGACCCGTTATGACCGATTATGGCTACATATTCTCCTGGGAAGATAGAAAAGGAAACATCTTTAAGAACCGATACGGAAGTTTTTTCATTGATTTTATAAGAAAATGAAACATTGTCTGAACGAATGATTGGTTCCATTTTTATCCTCCTTTTCACTTATTATTTTAGTAATATTCTGAAAGTTGCACAACCCTATAAATAATTTAATATTTTCCCTCGAGAACCCCTGAAAACTATTATTTATGGAATCGGGAAAAAGGTCAAATTTTGACATAAAGAAAACCACTATTTTTCGACTAGTGGTTTTACTATTTATGAGAAAATTCTTTTTAATACTGTTGTAGGTCTTTTTGGATTTACCTTTTTATCAATCAGCAACTGAAATCCATACATAATCAAAGCATTAAAGGTTAACATCATTAATGCCTGATAGTTTTTAAGTCGGATTAAAGAAACAATACCCATACTTTTTAACCATTTTACAAAAACATAGATATGAAAGGTATCTATCCCCAGATTGAGAAAAGAATAGCGAAGAAACTTGCCAAAGGTAAATTTCAAAATCCAGATTGCCCCAATATAAAAGGGTCCAACGATAAAAGGCAGTTCCCCCATTATCTTTGGATGAAGTCTCTCATAGATACGCCACCAACCTCTTTTATGTGCGATCAGGCTTTCTATCACTACCACCACGCCAATGAACAAGCTCGTAATGGAAAATCTCTTCACTGCCTTTTTTCCCAAAAACGGAAACGTCAGCCACGGTAGTAACATCATTGCTAATAAAAACCTTTTATTATTTTCCATCTATTGGACATCCTTTTTATTTTTAGAATGACCAAATCCTTAAATATTATCCAACTTATACCTATTAATATTTTTATTGACTACCTTTATTTTCAGATGATAAAATTTTATTTTGTGATCATTTACGTGGTTCGAGATCCTCCCACGAAAAAAAACTAAGGAGAGTATAGAAAGATGAATATTAAAACCATTGTAGGGAATGGAATCTTGGCAGCGTTATATATTGCTGTTTCAGCCTTAATCGCTCCATTTGGTTTCACCAATGTCCAATTCCGAGTATCCGAGATGTTTAACCATCTCATCGTATTTAACAAAAAATATTTATTCGGTATTATTTTAGGTGTATTTTTAACGAATCTATTCTTTTCACCCATGGTTGCCTATGACCTTATTTTTGGGGTTGGCCAATCTTTGATTGCCTTATCAATTACCATTATTTCGGCTCGCTATATCAAAGGGATATGGAAACGAATGATCGTCAATACAGTTGTTTTTACAGTTACGATGTTTATCATCGCGCTTGAATTAAACCTAGCCTTTGAATTGCCATTCTTATTTACCTGGTTAACTGTGGCTGCTGGTGAATTTGTCGTAATGGCCGTCGGAATGCCAATTATGTATTTTGTAAACAAACGCGTTAACTTTGAAAAAATGGTATAAGCAAAAGAGCTGATGCTTAGTTTTAAGCATCAGCTCTTTTTTTATTTTTCCATCCAATTCGTGTGGAAAATCCCTTCTTTATCTACACGTTGATAGGTATGAGCGCCAAAATAGTCACGCTGTGCCTGCAATAGGTTTGCTGGAAGGGTTTCTGTCCGATAACTGTCATAGTAGGCAATCGCACTTGCAAAGGATGGAACCGGAATTCCCCGTTCAATTGCTAACGATAGAACTTGACGAAGCGCTGACTGATAGCCCTCAACAATTTCCTTAAAGTAAGGATCTAATAATAGGTTTGCTAATTCTGGATTACCATCATAAGCTTCTTTAATTTTTTGCAGGAATTGGGCACGAATGATACAGCCGCCGCGGAAAATCATCGCAATATCCCCGTAGCGAAGATTCCAATCGTACTCCTCTGATGCTGCACGCATTTGCGCAAAGCCTTGTGCGTAAGAACAAATTTTACTCATATACAATGCCTTACGAACCGCCTCAATCAATTCTTCTTTATTGCCTTCAAATGGCTTCGCCTCAGGTCCAGTTAAAACTTTACTAGCTTTTACACGTTCTTCTTTCATCGCTGAGATAAAGCGGGCAAAAACAGATTCGGTGATGATTGGCAGCGGCACACCTAAATC
The DNA here is from genome assembly GCF_053749995.1 of Neobacillus sp. K501. Taxonomy (NCBI): domain Bacteria; kingdom Bacillati; phylum Bacillota; class Bacilli; order Caryophanales; family Bacillaceae; genus Neobacillus; species Neobacillus sp. K501. The sequence goes on from NZ_JBSLYA010000007.1 coordinate 268,384, forward strand.
TAAGGCATTTTGGCTTGTCCACTTACCTGTACCTTTTTGACCGGCTGTATCAAGAATCAAGTCAACCATTGGCTTTCCTGTTTCTTCATCGACTTTTGTAAAAATATCCGCTGTAATTTCAATTAGGTAACTGTCTAGTTCTCCTTTATTCCATTCCGCGAATACTTGATGAAGCTCCTCTGCATTTAATCCCAGCACATTTTTCAAAATAAAATAGGCCTCAGAAATTAATTGCATATCGCCATACTCAATACCATTATGAACCATTTTCACATAATGACCGGCCCCATTTGGTCCAATATACGTACAGCATGGGTCACCTTCAACTTTTGCTGATATCGCTTCTAAAATTGGCTGGACAAGCTCATAAGCTTCTTTCTTTCCGCCTGGCATGATCGCTGGGCCTTTTAACGCCCCTTCTTCTCCACCAGAAACGCCTGTGCCGATGAAATGGAATCCAGCTGTTTCAAGCTCCTTGTTGCGGCGGATCGTATCTTGGAAGAACGTATTTCCTCCATCAATCAGAATATCCCCTTCCTCAAGATATGGCTTTAAGGAATCGATGGTCGCATCTGTAGCAGTCCCTGCTTTCACCATCAAAAGGATTTTGCGCGGTTTTTCTAATGAAGAAACAAATTCTTCAATTGTACGAGCTCCAACAAAATTCTTACCTTCTGCTTCATTCTTTAAAAACTCTTCCGTTTTATCATAAGAACGGTTAAATACGGCAACAGAATAACCTCTGCTTTCAATATTTAAAGCAAGGTTTTTCCCCATTACAGCTAATCCAACTACACCTATTTGTTTTTTAGACATTTTAGTCTCTCCTTTCATTAATCAAAGACCATTATCCCTTATAATGAAAATCGGGAATTTCGCTCCAGCGTCTACGTAATTCTCGCAGTTTCGCCTTTGTAACATCCAGGTCTCCGCCATCAATATATCATCCATAGTAACGCTTTAAAGCAAGAACATCAATTAATTCGGCTACTTAATCTTTTTAAGGAATAGCCCTTAAGTGGGTAACAAGTGTGACGGGGCATTTTTGTGGATCCAATTCTAACATCAGCTCAATTAACGGCTTAAAGTAAATATACGCGTCTTATTCTTCTGAAGCAGGTTCGTTCACAACACTCCACATCACAACAGATGTATGTTTTTTATTGCGGGCAATAAGCTCTTTAATAATTTCCTGATTGTGTTCAAACGTTCTTAGTTCTTTCCATAAGAGTCTATGAAAATTCGCTATTTAGCCCTTTTCTAAAAAACTGATATAATAGGAATACTTATAGTAGTGCCGGAAATGGAGGATTTGAATGATAACAGGTGATGCGGCTTATATAAAAAAAATAAACCGCTCTTTAATCCTTAGAGAAATTGTCAAAGAAGGACTGATTTCAAGGGCGGATTATCCAAGGTTACAGCCCTGACTAGAGCAACGATCTCCGCACAGGTGGCGGACTTACTAGAAGATGGACTTATCGTGGAAACTCAATTAGAACACTTTACAGTCGGCAGGAAGCCGATTATGCTCTCGTTAAACGGACAGGCCGGATATGCATTAGGAATTGATCTTGATTATGGTCAAATTTCCTTTACCTTATCGAATTTACTCTGTCGCCCTGTAACTTCAACGACAATTAATATAAACACCACAGATTATTCAGAGATTCTTCACATACTATTAGAACAAATAACAAAATTCAAAGAAGAGTACATCGACAGCCGCTATGGAATTATCGGGATCGTAATCGCGATCCATGGACTTGTTTCAAAAGACGAGGTGATTCATTATGTACCTCGTTTTAGTTGGCATAAGATTCATTTAAAAACCGATCTCGAAAAAGAAATTGGAATCGATGTCCACCTTGAAAACAACGCCAACTTAAGTTCCTTTGCTGAGCGGGTATTTTTCCATCATGAAACAGATCATCTGTTATGTGCTACTTTCTATTCTGGTATCGGTCTTGGAATAATGATGAAAGATGAATTCTTCCGCGGTCATGACGGCTTTGCTGGGGAAATTGGACATATGATTGTTGTCCCTGATGGCAGATCCTGCAAATGTGGTAATAAAGGCTGCTGGGGGAAATACGCTTCGGAATCTAGCCTGTTTGAATATCTATCTGAGAAAAGACAATTGAAGAATCTAAGCTACGAAGACTTTCAGCGATGGTTCAATGATGGTGATACGGAAATTCATGAATTAATGGAACAATTTATTTACTATCTCTCGATTGAGTTAAATAATATGATTAATATGTACAATCCAGAAGTGCTCGTCCTCGATAGTGAACTGCTGCGTATGTATCCTCAGGCCCTCGATAAAATTAAAAAGAATTTACACTCTTCGATTAGCCATTACCGAGAATTGTCGATATCCTCAATTGGGAAAAAATCATGTGTCCTGGGCGCCTGTGCACTAGCAGTCCAACGTTTCCTTGATATTTCAATGCTAAATTTACCTTATGAAAACCACTAGGAATTGAAACCGTTTACGATAGTAAAAATCCGCTCCGAGATTTGAAGCGGATTTTTTATTGGGGACTGAAAGCGGAGTGCCTGGAGCGGAACCTATTATGAAAGGTCTCGAATTCTCTAAGGTGATAGTCTGATGTCAATTATGTTAGGATTATTCTAAGGCTGAAAATGTAGGATTTTCTATAGAATCAGCTTAGCGGAATGCTATTGAATATGAACAAGGGGGAATATCAAATGCTTCAACGTCCATTAGAAAAGGAGTATCCTCATTACTATGAACCATATGTTAGCTTGGTTCCTGAAGGAGATTTAGTGGAGATTTTGAAAGAGTCTCTTCAACAGACAGTGAATCTTTTTGAAGGCATTTCGGAGGAAACTGGACTGTTTCGCTACGCGCCAGGAAAATGGAGTATTAAAGAAGTACTTGGACATATCACCGATACCGAGAGAATTATGAGTTACCGTCTACTTCGCGTAAGCCGTGGTGATCAAACACCCTTAGCCGGCTTTAACGAAAACGATTATGTAGCAGCAGCCCAAACTAACGAGCTCCCGATGGCAAACATCCTCAACGACTTCATCACAACACGAAACGCCACCATCACCCAAATCCAAAACACTCCAATTGGAGCGTGGGAAACCACAGGAAACGCCAACGGCATGGAAATCACAACCAGATCCATCGCCTACATCATCGCTGGACATCAAATGCACCACTGCAACATCGTAAAAGAAAGATACTTAAACAAATAAATGGTGTCGATAGTGGTGCCTGTCACCGCTCGTGGACACTGTCCACCTCAGGCGGACAGTAAAAGAAAAAAATAAGACATACAATCATTAAACTGTATGTCTTTTCTTTTTAGCCCATTTTGGTTCTAGCCGCTGTTGGCTGATATTTTCTCATGGGGCCATTTTCGAGTACTTCTTGAAGATAGAAGTTTCCTTTGGGGCTTGTTTTCTTGAGCAAGTCCATTAGGTATGTAATATCGTCAAGTGCTCGGTGTGTTTGATAGTTCGTAATATCATGAGCTTGTAGGAGTGTGAGAAGTTTACCGTTTGGGAAACCGTAATTCTTCCATTTTACTCCTCTCATTGTACAATACCACTTTAGTTCATTTACTTCCGGATACATATGGTAAAGAAAGCTGCGGTCAAAGGAAGCATTGTGAGCAAAGACTGAATCCGCACGATGGAAATAGGTTTTAATTTTCACATCATAAAAGCTTTTTCCTTCTACTAATTCATAGGGAATTCCATGAACTTGATAGGCACGGTCATAGTTTCTTCGTGCGGAACTTGAAATCGGCTCACGAAGAAAGGAATCTTCCTCGATTATTTCTTTGACCTCTCCTGTGTCCCCATCGTATAAAAATAACTTCAACGCCAATTCGATAACTTCATCGGTTGTTGGCCCTAACCCTGTTGTTTCTACGTCCAATACCAAACCAAATTTCTCTATGTTCCGCATCCTCTTCATTCCTTTGATAAAAAATATTACTACCATTATAACATTTTCAATAAAAATAGACTCGTCAACGGACGAGCCTCAATAATGGTAATTTTTGAAAGAGAAACATGAGAATCTAGCTTTCCCTAATTCCTTTCATGTACGCTTTAATAATGATCAAAAAACTTTCATCGATATCCAATGACATTTTAAATCCGCCCCGCTGTTCTAATGAGGAAAAGCCATGCAGAATGCTGCGAAGTCCTCTTACCGCGTGGAAGGCTCTGTCGCCATCTAAGTCAAAGGCATGCAGCACACGGACAACTAGATCTACTACTCTAACACTATGTTGTTGAACCTCTTCATCCCCTGAATCAGGTGCCATCAAAGTCGCCTCATAAATTCCGGGGTGTTTGCGGGCAAAGTTGACATAGGCCTTACTAATCGCTAAAACAGCCTCCTCTCCTGACACTCCAATTGCTGCATGGGCTAATTCCTCATAAAGTCGTTCTAGACCATATATCGCAAGTTTCTTTCTTAAACCCCCGAGCCCATCAAAATGGTTATATAATGATGGTGGACGGATTCCTAGTTTTTTTGCCAGGTTTGCCAATGTTACTTCTTGCATTCCAAAATCATCGGCAATCTCGCCAGCTACTTCTAGTATTGTTGAAATTTCGAGTGCTACCTTAGGTCTTGGTGACATCCTCTATACTCCTTTATTCAATTTTTGCTCGATGTTTATTATCGCCTGTTCCATTACTTTCACAGGATTTTCAACCATTTCTCCATGACCTACAGCAAGCAGCTTTGGTCGGTAATTCACAAGCTTCTTGGCACTATCAAGAGCAATGTTCTTACTCCAAGTAGCGAAAGCGGGGAAGGGAAACAACGGCTTCATATCCCCTGATACCGCAATTCCACCCCTTGTTTGAAAAGAGTCGCCAGCGATCAACGTCTTTGTCCGACTATCCAAAAATGAAATCGATCCTGGGGTATGGCCTGGAGTTTCAATCACCTCTAATGAGCCGACAAGATCTCCTTCCTTCAATAAAACATTGGCTCTTGTCTTTAGCTTTTTCGGAACGCCGCCCTTTATTGGGGTTTGGTGTTCATGCGGATCAAGTGAAACGTCACCACTCATCAGTCTGTGATCACGAATAGATATATAAACGGGCACATCAGGAAGTTCTTCCTTGATGGCATCAAGTGCACCAACATGATCGTCATGTGCATGAGTCAAAACAATCTTTGTAATCGGCTTTCCAATCTCTGCCGCTGCCTTAAATATCCCCTTCACACTATAAGGCAGTGCAGCATCAATCAAGGTCAAACAATCCTCTTCCTCCACTAAATAACAATTCACCGGAAACACATTAGGCATAAATGTCACTTGATACAAAAATCCGTTTTTAATCACTCTCACAGTGATCATCCCCTTAACTAATATAGTTAGTTTTATTTTAACTAATATAATTAGTTTTATCAAGTGGTTTTGGAAAAAAATCACACGTTAATAATTTGTTCAAATCTTTATTGCGAAATTGTGAAACAGTGAACAATCTATCCTCAATTCAAGATTAATTTGTTATATTAAGAGTGTAATAAAGATAACAAACATATCTTACAAGGAGATGCTTAAAAATGCTTGCAAATTGGTTAAGAGAAAATAAAGTTGCCGCTGGTATCCTTACTGTCCTTCGTTTATACCTTGGATATTCTTGGTTCACAGCAGGTTTTCATAAAATCACAGGTGGCTTCGATGCTGCAGGATTCTTAAAAGGTGCAATCGCTAACCCAGTAAAAGGCCCAGATGGAAATATGGTCTACAGCTGGTATGTAAGCTTCTTAGAAAACTTTGCTTTACCAAATATCGATGTATTCAACTTTATCGTTCCATGGGGCGAAACACTTATCGGTTTAGGACTTCTCTTAGGTTGTTTAACAACTGCTGCGATGTTCTTTGGTTTAGTAATGAATTTTTCATTCTTCCTGGCTGGAACTGTATCTCATAACCCAACCGATATTTTCTTAGGCTTCATCATCTTGACTGCAGGTTACAACGCTGGACGGTTCGGCTTAGATCGCTGGGTGGTTCCATACATTCGTAAAACAATGAAAACAAACCGTGTCACTGACAACGGAAAAGCAACTGCCTAACGACAACTGTGAAATATGATAAAGCTGTTCAAATACTTGTCAAAACATTTCGAACAAACTTTGAACTTAACACCCTGCCCATGTTAATAAAACTTTGTATCTAATATAGTAAAAGTAACAAAAACAAATAATTTTTCGAAAGGCGGAATGGATTATGTTTAACAAATTTTTAAGAGAAAATAAGATCTCTGCAGCTATTTTAACCGTTATTCGTTTATATCTTGGATATGCTTGGTTCACAGCAGGTTTTCATAAAATTACAGGTGGCTTCGACGCGACAGGATTTTTAAAGGGTGCCGTTGGTAACCCAGTAAAAGGTCCAGATGGAAATATGGTCTACAGCTGGTATGTAAGTTTCCTAGAAAACTTTGCGATTCCAAATGCTGATGTATTCAACTTCATTATTCCTTGGGGTGAAACGCTAGTAGGTTTAGGACTATTATTAGGATGCTTAACAACTGCAGCAATGTTCTTTGGTTTAGTGATGAACTTCAGCTTCTTCCTGGCAGGAACCGTATCTCATAACCCAACTGACATCTTCTTAGGCTTCATCATCTTGGCAGCAGGTTACAACGCTGGCCGTTACGGTTTAGACCGTTGGGTAGCTCCATACATCCGCAAAACCGTCATGAAAGATAACACGATAAAGCATCATGTATAACAAAAGAAACCTCCTCAATCGATTGTGATTGAGGAGGTATTTTATGTTTTTAATAAATATTATCTTCTTCACTGCTTTCAAAACCAGTTCGTTCTTGGTACCAATTTGTTACTTGTGTAAGTATGCAGTAGACGAGGAAAAAATTCATTGCCCAAACGTTTAGGAATGGTGCCAAGCCTCCAAAATCGATACCATGATATCCTTTTAACTTAATGACAATCATTGATTCTATAAAAATTAATACAAACCCAAGTACACTAGCTACAGCCATCCTAATCATTTTTTCCCCTCCATAAGCTTCTATTAGGCTCGTAATATCTTCTAACGATAAATAGTGACATTTTTGTGAACATCTATATTCCTATTATATTCCAATTGAATGAAAAACCACAACCAAAATGAACAAGAAATTAAAAGGAAGTGAGGGAATTTACGACTTACCCTTAATACGGGATATGGTGATCAATAAGGTCAAGGAAGAGAAATATATCAGAAAGGTATAAACATTAACAAACAACGTATTGGTGTATTGATTTAACCATGGATAACGATAAATCCGTGAATCGGCATTCGTGGGGGTTCCTCCTAATTGCTGGACAAGTTCCTTCACAAAGAAAGTTTCTAAAATAATTGATACGATTAAGAGAACGAGCGCACCAGTTAAGAGGAAGCCCCAAGTTTTCGATTGAAATTGTGCTTCCCTTAATCTTACAAACCATTCAAAGCCAAAGAGGGAAAAGGTTAAAATCACGAAGGGAAAAAGTAGAATAACGGGATTTCCATTACCAGAGAATACATCAGGACCAAAGGTAAATTCCTTTACCATTACAATGGATGTCAAGCATAACAAGAAATAGATGATTAATTGCCTAGATAACAACATCAACACCTCCCGTTAATCAGAATTGCGCAAGCGCCATGTACTGTGGCGACAGGCATAACCCCTTATTGTTTATATATTCAATAACTAGTGCGTTATTCTCAGATCCTTGATCTGAACATGTTTCATGTTGGATTATCGTGATATTTTGTTTTCATTTACATTCCTGTAGGAAGAAAACTTTATGGGGCAATTTTTTTTGGTTTCACCCATAATAAAGATATTGAATATACAGGGGGTTTTTCAATGAGAGAACATATTCTAGAAGTACTTAAACAAATTGAACTCGAGTATGAAGTGAAAATTCTATTTGCCTGTGAATCCGGCAGCCGAGCCTGGGGCTTCCCATCAAAAGACAGTGATTATGATGTCAGATTCATTTATGTCCATAAAACGGACTGGTATCTTTCGATTGACCAGATGCGCGATGTGATTGAGGTTCCGAAGCATGATAAAATTTCAATCCCGATGGATGACCTTTTAGATGTAAGCGGTTGGGAATTGACGAAGGCGTTAAAGCTATTTCGCAAATCAAACCCACCGCTGTTGGAATGGCTGCATTCGGATATTATTTATTATCAGGAATACTCGACGATTGAAAAATTAAAAGAATTGGCAACCGACATCTTTGCTCCACCTTCGTGTATCTATCATTATTTAAATATGGCCAAAGGCAACTATAGGGACTATTTACAACGTGAGGAAGTCAAAATAAAAAAATATTTCTATGTCCTCCGGCCGATTCTTGCAGCCAAATGGATTGAAAAATATTCAACTATTCCTCCAGTCGATTTTACAGATTTGCTCGGAGATATCCTCCAAGCAGGCGATCTAAAAATGGCCATTCAAACGTTATTAGAACGGAAAATTGCAGGAGAAGAGCTAAACCTAGAGCCTAAGGTTGTCGTGATCAATCAATTTTTAAATGAGGAAATACAGCATTTAGAGGATTATGCAAAAGAAATTAAGATGGACATTTCTAATCCAACCGAACGTTTGAACCAATTATTCAGAGAAACCTTGAATGAAGTATGGTAACCATAAATAAAAAGAGGAAATCGAGCATGATTTCCTCTTTAATCCTTTTCTTCCGATTGTTCTTCATGGGGCTCCCCATATAGTTGATTAATTTCCTCTGTTATTTCATCTAAAAATTCATCAGATAATAACGGACGATTTTCTTTCGTCATATTCATTTTCCTTTCGTATTTAATACATCATCAACATGTCCTTTTTCATAAGTTTTATTCTTTCATAAAAAATTCATTTACTTTTTGAGAATACAGGAGTAATATAATCACAGTTTCAAATTTCTAAATCGCTGAAACCATACGGTACGGGGGAACCATTTACGCGGATTATTTTTTATAATCCAGGGGTGAATCCTTTTTAAGGTAGGGCTACTCAATGGTCCGAATCCGACAGCTAACCTCGTAAGCGTTATATGAGAAGGAAGGTGGAGCTTGTGACGCTTGAAAAATAATGTGTCTACAGGTCTATTTACTGATGACTTGTAGGCACTTTTTTTATTCCTGAAATTAATCTCTTTTAGACTTTTTTGGGAAACATAACTAACAAACATAACTAGCAGGCGGTGTATTTATAATGGTTTCAGCCATTAAAAGGTTTTTAATTGGAAGACCTTTGAAATCCCATGAATTAGGGGAACAAAAAATTAATAAAACGAAAGCATTAGCAATTCTTTCTTCTGATGCGTTATCATCAGTGGCCTATGGTCCTGAACAAATACTAATCGTGTTGGTTACATTAGGAGCAGCAGCCTTTTGGTATTCCGTCCCTATCGCAATAGGTGTATTGATACTATTAACAGCTCTAATATTGTCATATCGCCAAATTATCTTTGCTTATCCACACGGAGGCGGAGCTTATGTAGTATCTAAAAGTAATCTAGGAGTTAATCCAGGCTTAATTGCTGGGGGCTCATTATTGGTTGACTATATCCTTACTGTTGCGGTAAGTGTGTCGGCTGGTACGGATGCAATTACCTCCGCTTTTCCTAATTTACATGGCTTTAATGTCGAAATTGCGATAGTATTTGTTATTCTTATTACAATATTAAATCTAAGAGGTGTAACGGAGTCAGCTTCGATATTAGCCTATCCGGTATACTTATTCGTATTAGCCTTGTTTATTTTAATTGGTGTTGGTATCTACAATATTGCTACCGGACAAGTGACACCTGAACTGCATACACCAATTGGTACACCTGTGGCTGGAATCAGCCTGTTTATCCTTTTAAGGGCGTTTGCTTCTGGAAGCTCTGCCTTAACTGGAGTTGAAGCTATATCCAATGCGATTCCTAACTTCAAGGATCCAGCTCCTAACAATGCCGCTAAAACATTAATGATGATGGGCTTATTGCTTGCGATCCTTTTTTCAGGAATCGTTACGTTAGCTTATTTTTATGGCATCTCGCCGAGAGCTGAGGTAACGGTGGTATCACAAATTGCAGAGGAAGTTTTCGGACGAAACTTTATGTACTTCTTTATTCAAGGAACAACAGCCTTAATCTTAATTCTTGCTGCTAATACTGGATATTCTGCCTTCCCATTGCTGGCGGTTAATCTTGCTAAAGATAAGTTTATTCCAAGGATGTTCCTTATTCGCGGGGACCGATTAGGGTACTCAAATGGAATCATTATCCTTGGAATTTCATCGATTTTACTGATCCTTGCTTTTCATGCAGAAACAGAGCATCTTATTCCTCTTTACGCAGTCGGCGTGTTTGTTCCATTTACATTGTCGCAAACAGGAATGATGGTGAAATGGCTTAGAGAAAAACCAACCGGTTGGATTCCAAAATTTATCATCAATACAACGGGAGCCTTGATTAGCTTTATCGTTACATTAATGTTCTTTTTAACAAAATTCTCGCAGGTATGGTCGATTTTAATTTTCTTACCAATTATTATCTTTGTTTTTCACCGGATCAAAAAGCATTATGATGCGGTTGGCGACCAACTCCGGATTACTACATGTGAGCCGGCTGTACCGATTGAAGGGAATGTCATCCTAGTACCTGTTGCTGGTATTACTCATGTCGTAGAAAACACAATAAATTATGCTAAATCCCTTTCCCCAGATCAAATTATTGCCGTATACGTTGCCTTTGATCGAGAAGAGGAGCAAAAGTTTGAGGAAAAATGGAAGAAGTGGCAGCCGGATGTACGACTTGTGACATTGCATTCTCACTATAGAAGTATCATTAACCCGCTGACGAAATTTATTGATATTGTGGAACATAAGGCGAGTGAATCCAACTACAAAGTCACAGTGGTCATCCCACAATTTATTCCTAAAAAAGGCTGGCATAATATTCTTCATAACCAATCTGGGGTCCTGATTCGCACCTTATTGCTGTATCGAAGAAACGTAGTCGTCACGACGGTTCCTTATCACTTAAAAAAATAATATAAGCTATTTTGTGGCATCCCTATATTATGGGATGCTTTTTTTGTATAAATAAAATAATTCCCTCTTGAAAAAACAATAGAAAACGAATATTATTATTAAGTTATTAAAAAACGTTCGTGTTTTGGAGGAAAACCATGTTTAAACTCAAAGAGAACCATACTAATACAAAAACAGAACTGCTTGCCGGTATCACTACCTTCTTTACAATGGTTTACATTGTCGTGGTAAACCCAGTTATTTTAGCAGATGCTGGTGTACCATTCGAGCAAGTTTTCACGGCAACCATCATCTCAGCCGTTATCGGAACACTTTGGATGGCCTTGTTTGCCAATTACCCCATTGCGATTGCACCAGGAATGGGACTTAACGCCTACTTCGCCTACTCAGTCGTCGGTGGCCACCAAAATATTGCCTATGAAACAGCCTTTGCTGCTGTTTTCGTTGCCGGCATCATCTTTGTAATATTGTCATTAACACCTTTCCGGGAAAAATTAATTGATGCGATTCCTGAAAACCTGAAGCATGGCATAACTGCGGGAATTGGATTATTCATTGCGTTTATCGGCCTCAGACTTACTCATATTATTACAGCTCACCCTACCAACCTTGTTGGTTTGGGAGATCTTCGTGCCCCTTCTGCATGGCTTGCCATTGTTGGACTGGCCGTCACACTTATCTTAATGGCACTAAGAATCAATGGTTCATTATTTTTGGGAATGATTATTACCGCACTGATTGCCTTTTTTACAAATCAACTTTCCTTTGATCAAGGTTTCGTTTCTCTCCCTTCTCTTCCTGAGGGAATGATTATCAGTAATCCCTTTACTGCTTTTACGGATGTTATTCAACACAGCTTGTATGCAGTAGTGTTTTCATTTATTCTAGTCACTATTTTTGACACAACAGGGACAATGATTGGAGTTGCAAACCAAGCTGGGTTAATAAAGAATGGCAAATTACCAGGTGCCCGTCAGGCTTTACTATCTGATTCGGTTGCCACAGCAGTCGGTGCCATGTTTGGGACAAGTCCAACTACAGCCTACATTGAATCAACTTCAGGGGTAGCAGCTGGTGGTCGAACAGGACTAACCTCTCTTACTGTCTCAGTTTTGTTCATTCTTTCTGCCTTCTTTGGCCCACTGGTCAGCGCTGTTTCCGGGATATCAGCAATTACGGCACCTGCTCTAATTATTGTTGGCAGCATGATGATGGGCAGCATTGCAAAAATCCGCTGGAATGAGCTTGATGAAGCCTTTCCTGCCTTCCTGGTAATTTTAAGTATGCCACTGACTTCAAGCATAGCAACTGGAATTGCTCTAGGATTTATCAGCTATCCACTTTTAAAAATCGTAAAAGGAAACTGGCGCGAGGTACATCCACTTGTATATGTTTTCGCCGTTTTGTTCTTTTACCAGCTTGCCTTTTTACCACATTAAATGAAAATTAAGAAAGGCCGGAGCACCGGCCTTTTTTAGTCTATATAACACACCTTATTCCGCCCGAGTTTTTTGGACTTGTATAACCCATTGTCAGCACGGTTTAACAAAGTATCTTGCGAGTCACCTGGTTGTGAATGAGTCACACCAAAGCTTCCAGTAATACTTCCTACTCCATTAAAATGGTTGGTTTCTATGACACTTCTTAGATGTTCTGCAAGTTTGGCAGCATCCTTACCTGTTATATTAGAAATGATGATAAACTCTTCCCCGCCCCAACGGCCAAAGAGCTCTTGTTCTGATAGTTGGCTTCGAACCAATTCGGCAAGCTCGACTAAGACTTCGTCACCGACCTTATGTCCATAGTTATCATTGACTGCCTTAAAATGGTCAATATCAAAAAAGATGATGGAGAAGTGCTCTCCCTTTTCACGAAAAGCTTTCAGATTTATTTCAAGCCATACATCAATTTGGAGCCGGTTGGCGATTCTCGTTAAGGAATCGATAAAGGCATACTTCTTAAACATTTCCAAATCAGCATAAGTCTTAAATATATGCTGCGCATAATAAAGAACAATGATATAAACTAAATTGGCCAAGTAATACTGCCCAAGGGAATCAATCGATTCCGAAGAAAGACTATAAAAATACAAGATACCGATTACAAAGTTAATGATAAAAATCATAATCGAGAAATACAGTCCACGTCTAGTTCCGAGGATTAAGAAAAATAACAGTATGATCATCGGCATCCAAATAATAAAATCCCCAAGAGAACCACCTGATACTGCGATATAATTTCGGACCACATCAAAAAATGTCACTACTTGATAAACACTGATTAATACCAAACTAGAATATTCAGCAAAACGGATGTAACATCTTTTGAAAATAAAAACCCAGCAAATGATAAACCAAATCGAGAGTGTAGTATTAATCGTAAAATCAAACTTACTGGAAATATCTATATTTTGCAGAAGTGTATTAATAATGAGTGCCATGACAATACAAGGTCCAATCCAAAGAAAAATACTTCTCTTCAGTTCATCGAATGATTCCAATTTCCTATTCAAAGATGCTTCATCTCCCAAACTAATCTCAATCGATTAGCCCCGTCCACACGGCAGCTGGCTGGCATATTCACACACCCTGTGAATTTAGCCCCTATAGCTTTGCGCCTCTATTTTTCAACAGATTTGCCCTATCGATTTTATGCAAAAAAAGCAGTACCCCCAACAAAGGTCACTGCTACGATCCTTTTTCTTTACAACGATTATACCATCGATTTCATTGGTATTGCTATAATGGAATTTCTGTAAATAAAGTATTATTGTATAGATGTCGGATGTGTACCCTGATTTCCTTCCTCACCAGAATAAGATAAGTGCAGAGGGGTAAGATAAAAATAAAAAGGAATTTCTAATGATTGGACTAATGCTTGCGGTGATCATTTTTAATTTTATAGCATTCAAAACCAATAGAAAGCTCACGGGGAATCAAATTGTTCATATCTGGTCATTCACAATTGCCTTTCAGGTTATTTTCGATATAATAGTGGAATTCAAATATCATGGTTATTGGTACTTCGAAAAAGAAATCGATTGGAAGGGACTCATTGCCCATTTAATTTTAATCCCCCCTGTTAATATGATATTTTTAAATTGGTATCCACATAAAGGTACTTTTTTAAAACAACTATTTTTCTTTATCCTATTTGTTATTGCTATTTTACTTTACGAAATGGCTACCCTGCTTCCTGAACCGTGGGGATATTTCCATTATGGCTGGTGGGAGATTTGGCATGCGGCCATTGCAGATCCTATTCTCTTGCTCATTTTACTACTTTATTATAAGTGGATTTGCAGCCTGGAGAAAAAAGCTGTTCAGGGTTATCGACCATAGCGCCTTTTCCGATTTGGACAAGTGAATGCCGTTTTTAGTTTTATGACATTGTACATGAGTTTTGCCTGCCTGCCTTTTTGCGTGCGGGCATTTATTTTTGGCCGGAGACACTCAAGAAATTGCTCATCGCAGTAACAGCTTGGAATTCCTCTTTTTAGGCAGCGATCATGTTTATAACAGCAAGCATCAACATCATTTACCGGTGCACCCGGACCGCTGCATCCCGGACCACACCATCGATAACCTGGAAATATACAAAATTTTGCCCCTTTCATTATCAGCCACTCCTTAATTGTCTTTCTACATTAATATGAAGGTATCCGATGAAATGGGACAAACTTGGTGAAAATATATGATGATATGAACAAAGAGGAAATCAGCACGATTTCCTCTAAAATTTAAAAATTTTTGCTAAAGTTTTTAGAGATTCTGGACTGCAGAAGTTTCCGAAATGATCTTTAAGCAGCATTTTTGCCTCTTCCTGAGTGATTTCTTTTTGTGCAATATTATGATTTTCAATCCAATAGGTTATGGTTTCAAAAGAGGTACTGCTCCAGCCATTTTTTTCTCCCAAAGAGTTTGTTTTCTCTTTGGTACCTGAAACCACTATATCCATAGAGCCTTGTAATTCTAATAAGCCGTTATCAAATGCTTTTTTCTTTTCTTTCTCCTTCATACCTGCTTTTGATCGCAAAACCCTTGTATCGATCCCCTCTTCCTCACTGATAAGAGTAAACAATTCTAGTGCTTCCCTTGACATAAGGCCGTCTGCATATCGTTGTTTGACTGATTGCTCCGACCCCAAAACGGCTCTTGCCAATGGCAATAGTTCACTGGAAATGAATACAGATTTCTTTTTAACAAACTTCCCATATGCAGCCACTCCATCCGCTGAAAAACGAGTGCGCCATAACCAAGGGTCGAATTCTGAATCTGAATGCCAGTGTTCATGCATTGTCATACTACCCAATGAAGGATAATTCGGTATTAATGGTGCCAATGGCAGAAAACCAATCTCCTTAATAACCGCTACCGCTTCTTCATAGGTTTGAATCTTATATTCCTGCATCCCAACCATTCTCCCTTTTTTCGAATAAAAATTTTCTTTTAGTAATACTTCTCTATTCATCTCCTATTCCCCTTTCACCTAATCACAGCATGGTCTATTTAAAAAATTCCATGTTTGTCCAATCACAATTTTTGGGACATGCATATTTTAGTGGTATGAGTGAGAAAGGAGGGAAACAATATGTCTAGAAGACAACGTTTTGATAACGATGATGTTGCAGGTGTAAGCGATCAAAATGAAAGAAGACATCGTGATGACAACGATGTAGCGGGCGTATCTGATCGTAATAATGGAAGAAGAATTGTAATTAATGCAGATGAGGTAATTATCCGTGCAGATCGTGTGATTATTATTGATGAGGATGACAGAAGAAAACGTGACCGTGACGATCGCAGAGACGATCGCAGAGACGATCGCAGAGATGATAGAAGACCATTTTGGTGGTTCTAACAGTTAAATTCTTCACGCGTAAGCAAGCAGCCCTACATAAAACGGCTGCTTGTTTTTTTAGCCAAAATTTTTAAAATTATGGTAAATTATAGTTATAAATAATAGAAATGGGGAGCAACTATGTTAGAGATATTTCCAGTCTATATGTCAGCCTTCGATCACGATAGAACCGTCCGTGTCTATCTCCCATCCAACTACGATCAAAACAACAAATATTATCCCGTTTTATATATGCATGATGGACAAAATGTTTTTGAAGACGAAGGTGCAATTAAAGGTGTTTCACTCGGAATGAAAGATTATTTAGATCAAAATAAATGGGAGATTATTGTTGTTGCCATTGATATAAATGCCGAAGGAGAAGAACGGATAAATGAATACTGCCCTTGGATGCACGGTGAAACGGCAAATAAAATACTAGGATATCATTGCACGGCCAGCGGCAAAGGGGAAGCGTATATAGACTTTATCATCCAGGAGCTAAAACCATTGGTTGATCGCAAATATCGAACCCTCCCGGATCAAACCTCAATGGCAGGAATTTCCTTAGGTGGATTAATCTCTACATATGCAGCGTGCCGTTATCCTCATGTTTTTAAAAGAATCGCAGCCCTGTCACCAGGTTATTATCGAAACCAAGAAGAAATAGAGAGCTTCATTCGAAAGTCTGATTTATCGGCAATAGACAGATTCTATATGGACTTTGGAACGAACGAAGCTGGCGAAGAAAATGAGCTGTTTATGGGTTTGATTACTGGAGTGTATGAATTACTCAGTGAAAAAATTGAAAATACTACGTTTCAAACTATCCCAAATGCCGAACACCATTATACTTTTTTTAGGAAAAGAGTTCCTGAGTTGCTTTCCTATTTATACGATGAGAAAGGTATGGCTGATTAATAGCCATACCTTTCTTACTAGATAAGTATATATTCCGCAGCTGAACCCGGAGGCTTCCGCTCCTGGAACTAAAACGGTTTAGTAATCATTAAGGCAATAATGATGATAAAAATTACATTTTCAAGGTTTTCATATTTGAAAAGCACCTTTGACAGCTTTTGATACTCTTCGGGAATATCCTCACCTTGATGGGATTCTAATAGCGCTTTAACTGGACGAGATCTTGGTGAGAGCACAATGGGCCCAATCGCTAAGGCAGCTAAAAAGAGGACTAGGCTTGTGACATACCAGCCCATCCGGAACAAACTTGGATTGAGTATCCCCATAAGTAATCCTGAAATTAATAAAAGCGTCCCGCCAATCATGACAAATATATGCAACCGATGTCTGATTGCATAGGAATGTCTTAGTTCCGTCATCGTATTCCCTGATTTTACAACGGTTGTTAAAATAAAGCCCGGTCCCATTCCTATTATCGCAGAAAAAATGTGGATAAAAACCAGGATCTTATAGAAAGTAATCATGAAAGTAACCCCCAATCTTCCCCTAACATTTTATCATAACAAAGGTGGAAAAGGTTTGAATGTACGTTTACTGTCAAAAAATTGCCGTTTATTAATGGTATAATAATAGAAAGAAATACCTGAAAGGCGGCAGTCCGAATTGAAAAGTCTCATTAAATTTCTCTATATTATAATCGGATTAGTTTCCCTCGTTTTTGGGGTTATGGGAATATTTCTACCAGTTCTCCCAACTACGCCCCTTTTACTATTGGCCTCGTTCTGTTTTATGAAAGGGTCGGAACGATTTGAGATCTGGTTTAAAGGAACCCAACTCTATAAAAAGCATTTAGAAAGCTTTGTAAAAGAAAAATCGATGACCTTAAAGCAGAAACTTACCTTGTTATTATTTGCTGATGCGATGATCATCATGGCAATGATAATGGTTGATAAACTTTTTGTCAGAATTATGCTTCTGGGTGTCATCATTTATAAATATTATTATTTTATTACCAAAATAAAAACCATACCTTCTACACAAAAAACCACGTAAAAAGGGAGCTGCCATTGCAGTTCCCTTTTTGCTACTCGCTTTTATTATTGTTAATCGCTGCTATTAGTGCATCCAGCTTATCATTTCGTTGTTGGTCTAATTTGGTTTTTTCATTCATGAACTTTATGACTCTTACAATAAAATAAATGGTGAACCCGAGAATAACCAAATAAATAATAAAAGGAATAAAAGCAAAAAGACCAAACATACCGATATCCATCATGGAAAATCCCCTAACATTGTAAAGTTATACCAATAGTATACATGATGTTCAACCATTAGTATCTATAAATGTAAAACCATATGCTCATCCGTATAATAGACACCATTCATCTTCATCGCTTTTTCCTCTACTCCAAAAACTTTAAACCCTAGTTTAAGATAAAGTCCTTTTGCTTTTTCATTGCTCGCCATAACAGATAAATTAATTTTCTCGATGATATCCAGCGATTTTGCCTTGTTAATGGCTTCCGTCATCAAAGCTTTTCCAACACCTAATTGTTGTTTCTTTGGAGTGACATACATCGCAAAGATATTGGAGCGGTGCTGGATTTTTTCTGCTTGCTCGTGAAGCAAGGTAACAACGCCAATTAGCTCCGTTCCATCGAAAGCTCCAAACGTATAATTTCCTTTTGCAGTAAAATTTTGAGCAACCTGTTCAATCGGATTTTTTCTTTTTATCGCATCTTCATAGCTGGTTAAAAATGCTTCTGGATTTTCCTTTAAAGCCTCTAATCTTAATGCCCAGTAGCACTCTGCATCCGCAGCAGTCAATTGTCTAATCTCCATCTTCATCCCCCTCACTTACATATAAATATAGGCTAAAAGTCTAATAGTATGCAAGATTCAGAAAAAATCAAAAGGAGCCCCTATGCATCATCCCCCTTTCTTCCCTTTAAAATATCGCGAATGATTTCTAGATGAAAGGCAGCCCATGCTTTTTCACGAAAATGGAGAATGACCACAAAGGTAAGGGTAAATAAGTAGATAAGGCAGAAGGCGGCCCAGAGAAAACTGCCATCCTTAAAGAGCAGCTCCTGCAATTGTTTTGAAAACAGAAAGAAAAACCAAGGGATCGAAGTGACAAAAATCGGTATGATCCCTGAGCCATTCTTTTCTTTCAGGATCCGATAATATATTAATTGTAACGTTGGGCTGTCAATCGCTTGATAAAATTTTTGAATTTCTTCAATTTCCATCATTTCCTTTAAATCTGTGATGGAGCGATGATCAGCTGCTGTTTTTTTTAGGTGAAGATAAACTTTATGGGCATCCCCGCGCAACGAAAACACTGTACCATCCCTCCTGAGTGATTACTGCATCCCTTGGTTAACATTTCCTGACTTTGAGTGATTTTTGATTTTATCAATAATGAAAGTAAAAAGTGGGATAATTAGCCCCATGATCAATGCATAGGGATTCCAGTAAGTGCTGTCCCAATGGCTCATATACGAGACATTTGGATAGACAACCGTTGAAAACATAACAGTTAAGATCCCTATTGGAATCACGAGAAAGCGGTAATCCTTCACCTCTACAATCTGCGCGAAACCAATGACACAGGCATAAAAGTAAACAGTTGTTTTAAAAAAAATCGAGAGAATCCACATACTGGCCATCACCGACTCAATCCTTTGAATGATGTCAAAAGCACTTACGGATTTTGCAAGAACATAGCTAGGAAACATTTGCCTAGCTGAGGTGGAAGCACCAAGTACCAAAATACATAATAGAATGATGACCCCCACAATAAACGCTCCTAGAATCGATCCAATAATAAAGTTCCATTTAATCCGATCCCTCCGGTTAATATTCATCGGGATAATCATAAGAAAAACGACTAAGGGAAATCCAGCAATCCCGATAAAGTCAAGAGCCGCTGATAAATGTTCGCTTAAGCTTGCTTCGTATAAGGGACTTATCCTCTCAAGCTTCAGTTTTGGTAATAATAGCAGTGATAATGCAGTTAAAAGAAAAATAAACCACGGAAAAAGGAGCTCTCCAGTTCGAGCAAAAACCTCAATCCCCGCGCGGACGACCACCATAACAAGGACCGCGAGCATGAGATTAAGCATTTCGATTGGAGTTCTTGTTAAGATTTGAGTAGTTGTGAAATTACCGAAATAATAGAGCAGCGTAGTTGCTCCTATAAAAGAAAAATAAACATAAGTAAGACCGATCATTTTACCAAGTACTTTTCCGTAGACTCTTTGCAGGTATTGAATATATGTTTCTTTTTTCATCGCTCTGCTGCAAACCACGAAAAAGTAACCTATTAACGCACACCCGGCAATCCCTATTAGAGCAGAAAGCCAGGCATCTTGATTGGATTTAGCTGTCATTGTTGCTGGAATCACAAGAATGGTGGTTCCCGTTGTAAAAAATATCGTTAAGATGCTAAGCTCAAGCGGGCTAATCCTAGCTTTTTCTTCCAAATTGAAACCTCCTCCCTCATTTAATATTCTTCGCAAACATTTTATTTACAGGTTCCATGGTAATCGAAATTAGTTCTAATGGATTTGGAATTGGTAGGTGGTTAACCTGTGCAATTCCAATTCCAGTGATAAAGAGCATGAGAAATGTAAATATCCAGATCTCCCGTCTTAGCTTATCTTTTGCCAATTGGTGAATATGAAAATAGGAAATCACGCTAAAAATGACAATTAAACCGAAGCTTTTAAGCATATTTTCTTACTCCTTCTTCAACTCATTATGAAACGGATCAGAAATGGTCCCGATACGTCTTAATTCAATATTGCTGTTTACAGTTACAGGAACCTCTGGAAACATTTCACCCCAATTTTCCTCCAGCCTTTCCCACTCCTTCGGTTCGTCTTTGTGAATCCAATCTCCAAAACCAAAAATATCAGATTTATAATCTTCCTGTGCTTTACGAATCACTTTTTGAACAACCTCTTTTATTTCGTTGTTCATTTGCTCGGTAATTTCAGAAAATGTCCCTTCATTGAGTAAATCAAGCTTTATATTTACTTCACCCACATTGGCTTCGCCAGAGATATTTACTACAAACCTAGGCATTCCGTTCTTAATCGTTGGCTTGATATTCGTTTTGGTTTTTACCAATTCAACCGCTACTTTTCCATCATCAACCTCCGTAACGATGACCGTGCTCTCAACATTACCTTTGATATAATTGAGTCCTTTACTTTCTTGTTCATCTAACCAGCCGACTAACTTATTTTCATGAAATACGGCAATTCCAGAAAATCCAAGCAATGCTTTTGGTGAAAGGCTCTCAACATTTGCTTTGGTCAATCCAGACTTTGGATCACCCCGAATCGTAACACCTGTTAAGGTTGGCTGAATTCCGGTATTAACAATTTCATCAATTAAATCATTTAAATTTACTTTGGAGATTGCAGAATAGGATTCGGCTGCATCTTCGAGTGTGTAGAATAATTTATTCGCTGGAATTTTCTCTAGGCTAGTAAGAACTTTAAGGATCTCCTCTGCTTTAACTTCTTTTGAGATAACTAGATAAAAATCTGTCCTTAGCTCTGGCTCTCTCGATAATAAATCGAGCGCATCATAAATTCCTTCTTTCCCTACTTTTTCTCCGATTACAACCATCCTTAGATGGGCAAGGTACACTTTTCTTGGGGTGATTTTCGTTAACTTCCGTATTGCTTCCAACAACATTCTTCCCTTTGCCGTAAAGGTTGTGACGGGAGTATCATAACCTGCTCCGCCGCCAATGGCTGAAGCATTTTCTTTTGGATTAAGGATCTGTGCAGAAACAATGTATTCTCCCTCTTCATTAATATCTATTCCAAGGGCTACCGCTATCGCTAGTTCCGTTGTTTCTCGGCGATTCCAACAACCAGTCAACAACGCTAGCAATAATATGGCAATTAGGATGATTCGAAATGTTTTTCTCATAAGACACCCCTACTTTCGGACTTTTGGTTTGGGTGTAGGGTTATTTTGTTCCCTAATCGTATTATTCTGATTAATTAAACGTGGCCGAGAAAACATCCCCCACCAAGGCACTCGAAAGAACACGTCCTTTTGGTCCTGCAAAATGAAGGGAGCAGCCGGAGACGTGTAGGGTACACCGAATGACCGGAGGGTAGATAAATGAACGCAAAGTAATATTAATCCGAACATTACGCCGACTAGTCCAAAAGCTGCAGACAGAGTCATCATCCCAAAACGCAGGATACGAACGGTTGTCGCCAAGTTAATTGCCGGGAAACAAAAATTAGCAATCGCTGTTAAAGAAACAACGATGACCATTGCCGATGAGACAAGCCCTGCTTGTACTGCGGCCTGACCTAACACCAATGCCCCAACAATACTCATTGCCTGTCCCACCGCTCTCGGCATTCTTACACCGGCTTCGCGTAAAATTTCAAAACAAACTTCCATAATTAATGCTTCCAAAAAAGCTGGAAAGGGTACTCCTTCACGCTGCGCAGCAATCCCAATCAATAAGGTAGTGGGCAGCATTTCTTGATGATAGGTTAAAACAGCGATATACAACGATGGCGCCAACAAAGCAAGGAAAAAACAGAAAAATCGCAGCATTCGCAGTAATGTGGCAATATCAGCCCGTTGGTAATAATCTTCACTTGCCTGAAAAAACTCAACGATTAAGCTGGGAACAACGATCACAAACGGAGAACCGTCAACAAAAATTGCCACTCTCCCCTCAACCAACTTTCCCGCCACAGCATCAGGACGTTCGGTACTAAATATGGTTGGAAAGGGCGAAAAGGTCTCGTCTTGAATCAATTCTTCTATATAGCCCGTTTCCAAAATCGCATCAATATTAATCCGATCCAACCGTTGATGAACTTCCTTTAAAACATCTTCATTGACGATCCCTTTGATATACGCAACAACAACTTTTGTTTTCGTGACCGTCCCGATTTCTTTCGCTTCCATCCAAAGGTCTGCACTCTTTATTCTCCTACGAAGCAAGGAGGTATTCGTTCCTAGAGTTTCGGTAAAGCCATCACGTGGCCCTTTAATCAAGGTGGCCGATTGAGGCTCCTCGACACTGCGTTTTTCAAAACCAGGGATGTTGACAGTAATCGCAATGGATTGTTTTTCTACCAAAATGGCAGCATGTCCAGATAAGATGTTGGTCATTAAAGTGGGGAAATCTTTCACTTCCGTTACCCCACCCACCGTAACAGCTTTCTCTTTTAGCGCAACAATAAGCGAACTTTTATTTAGGAAAGAATGTTCAAGATCATTGGGCTTTATTTTATATATCAGTGAATCAATAAGCTCTTGAAGAGCGGTCGTATTGATTAATCCTTCCATAAACAGGATACAAACATCAATATTATTCTCCGGACCAATTTTAATTGGACGTGAAACAAAATCGGCACTATTCCCTAACGAATTTTTTGCGTAGTTTATATTTTGATCCAAAGAAGAAGTCAGTTCGGACTGATTTTGGTCAGGAGATGAATCTGACATTTGCTCTGATTTTGTTTTTCGAAAAAAATTCTTCAAGGTTCGTTTCAGCATTTTTCCTGCCATGGTAAATTTCACCTCATCCCCCTTTATTCTTAACAATCATTTCCAAAGTATGTAAAAAGGATTTGTATTCGGATTAACAGGAGATATTTGTGAACAGTGGTGCCTTGCCGGGTTTACTTTCGGATGGGGTGATTTACTTACGGATAGTGCGTTTTACTTGAGGTTAGTGCGTTTACTTGCGGATAGAGCCATTTACTTGCGGATAGCTCGTTTTACTTGCGGATAGAGCCATTTACTTGCGGATAGCTCGTTTTACTTGCGCATAGCGTCATTTACTTGCGGATAGCGTCATTTACTTGCGGATAGCGTCATTTACTTGCGGATAGCTCGTTTTACTTGCGGATAGCGTCTTTTACTTGCGGATAGCGTCATTTACTTGCGGATAGCGTCATTTACTTGCGGATAGCTCGTTTTACTTGCGGATATAAAAAAAGCAGCCGTTTTGAACAACGACTGCTTGTTTTTATGAGTTATTGGCTATCACTATGTAAAATGGCTTCTGGTTGTTGCTCAGGCTCTTCCCAGCCCTTACAGACATCGACCCATCCTATTGCACCGGAGAATTGGGCGAGTTCCTCTTTCGTTAATTCAATCGCAGAATTGGTGCTGCCGCACGCTGGGAATAATGTCTCGAAGCGTTTCATCGAAACATCAAGATAAACATCTAGTTCATTTTTCAACCCAAACGGACAAACACCGCCAATCTCATGACCAGTTTGTTCAAGGACTTCATCCGGTGAGAGCATTCTTGGTTTGAAACCAAAGACTTGACGAAATTTCTTATTATCAATTTTTGTATCCCCTGCCGCTACAATCAATACAGCTTTTTCACCTTCTCCCCTAAAGGAAATGGTCTTCGCGATTCGGGCAGGAATAACACCAATCGTTTCGGCTGCTAATTCAACCGTGGCACTCGATGTATCAAACTCCATCACATCATGTTCGCGATTCCACTTTTTAAAATGAGCCTTTACACTTTCGAATGACATCTTCTTCACACCTTCCCAATCATTATTATCGGAAATAATAACATACTTTAATTAGGAATAGTGTAAAGTTGCTCATTACAGTCCAATCATAATCAATAATTGGCGAAGTCCCATCAAGGCAAATCCACCTAAGTATCGGTAAGCAATTAACGCAATGATCGGTGAGAAATCAATCATTCCAAAAGGAGGAATAAACTTTCTAAAGACTCCCAAATAAGGTTCTACAAGTTTTCCGATTATCGATCCGATTTTAGAAGTACTAAATCGTGGGAACCAAGAACCAAAAATCGATATTAAAATTAACCAGTAGTAAATATCATAGATATATTGACCAATCTGCATTATCGTTGTGCCCAAAATTTACTTCTTCCCATCTATAAATATTTTTGTAACAACTATCTATACGTTATATTCCCTAAAAGGTTTCAAGTTAATAATTTTAGGAGAAATATTTATCATGGTAAACTAAATGGAAAAATAATAAAAGAAATTTGTTTCTTTATGAAAGCCGATTTTTTCATATAATCTTTGGGCTGTTACATTTTCCTTACCTGTCTCTAGTAAAACTCCCTTTGCCCCTGATCCCTCTGCAAATTGAATGGCCTTTTGGATTAGCTGCTCACCAGCACCGTTTTTCCTGGCGCTTTTCTTTACATATAAATCATTCAATACCCATATTCGCTTCATGCTAACAGAAGAAAAGCTTGGATACAACTGAACAAAACCGATAGGTACCTCTTGGTCAATCGCTATGAAAATAACAGACTCTTCTTTTTCAAATCTTGCCTTTAAAAACTCTCTAGCTCCGTCTAGATCCGTTTCTTGTTCATAAAATTGCCGATACAAATCAAATAGTTCGGTTAGGGCTTCAAGATCATTCATAGTTGCTTTTTGGATTAACATATTATTACCCCCTTATGAAAAAAAGATCGCAGATTCTACGACCTTTTTAAAGAATACCATGAAAGGCTTCGATTAAATCAATTAAAAATTGGTAAACAAGACTAAACATCTGATATAGAAACTCAAAAAAGGAGTCTAACATCCAAACACCCCCACCAGCTCGTCTTACGATAATTTATGCTGATTAGGACGGGTTTGAAACGGCTTCTTAAGAGTAATTATTGGTCGCTAGGAATACTGGCTTCCTCAGAAATATATACATTCCAAGAAATGATGGTTGTACTGTCGCGAACATGGTTTTCTTGGATTTTCAGCAGCAATGACCGAATACTTTCATCATCCTGTTGGTTTGTAAACTCTTTGAAAATATCACTTGGATTTAAAAAAGGACCATTTGGACATTCAATCAAACCATCGGTCGTGAGAAATAAATGATTCAGTCCCTTTCTTAACTCCCGTCTTCCACAACTATAACAGGGTACTTTTTGCGCAAATGTATTAACTTGTCCGATCCATTCAAAATATTGCCTTTGATTTAGCGGATACTGGCCAAATGCTGCAAGTTCGGGATGAAACAAGTATAAAATACAATCCCCTACTGAAAACCACCAAATATATTTACCTTTCCTTGCGACGATTAAACAAGCAGTTTCGCCCGTAACATTCCGGCATGCAGAAAGAAACTCTTCTGATTGAAAAATACCGGTAACCTGTTCCTCTAGCTTTTTAAAGAGATGATCATTTATTGTTAAAGCTAATGTTTGTTTTATCTCAGATTTGTTAAGGGCAAATTGCTGCAAAACAAGTTCTGCGCTTTCGGCTGTATAATGAGCATCAAGGAGAATGGTAAATTCCCATTCTCCCTTACTATCAGTCCAAACCAAGCATCCATCTTCATTTTTCACTTGGCCTGCTTGGGAGTTACCTCCATAGCGACCCATTGTCACATGGTTTACTTGATGAACGTTGGGATTATCTATAAAGCTTTCTTGACTTCCTACCCACATAAATTCTTCTTCCGTTTTTATTATTACTCCCTCCTAAGCAGCCCCGGATTATATCGGTTAAAGTTCTATGAAAGCTATAATGTTTAACACTTACAAACCATTAAAAGATTCCCATCAGGGTCTTTAAAATTAAAATAATGACCATGCTGTATTTCTGTTGTTATCTCGATATTCTTTTCTTTTAAATAATTATATGCTTCTTCGATATTTTCCGTATTAAAATGAAAAACAGGGTGACTGAACACTCGATCCTCACGAAAGATCTTGCTATCTAGGACGATTCCAGGCTCCTTCATCGGAATAACATACAAATGACCAAATTGAATTTCTCCGTCTGCGGTCACCCCCAACAGATCACAGTACCAGTCTTTTGCTTTTTTAATATCACGAACTGGTATAAATACCGTGCCAATTCGATTTAATATTAGAGGATTCACAATCCCCATTTCCGACCAACCTTTTCGAGTCAATAAAGACGTAATATGAGCAAGGTGATGTTTCCCGTGCCAAGCATAGATTCCGATATTTTCACCGACGGAGACGGTGCCTGATTCGGGGTGGATGAAGGTTCTTTCTAAATCTACAGGACTAAGGCTTCGTAAAAGTTTGACCCATCGGAAATGCAATTTTTCAATTAAGGTCAGGGAAACATCTACTGGCAATTGATAATCGGGAAGTTCTGCCCATCTCGCTTCTTCATACGGTTTAATGGTAGGACTGTCTTCTGTCAGCGCTAACTTAAATCGAACATAAGCATTCATATGGCTATCTGCTACATGATGAACAACCTGACGTACCGTCCAACCACCTGTACGATAAGGCGTATCAAGCTGTTCCTCGGTTAGACCTTTTACCGCATTTCTTAATAAACCTGGTAATTCCTCAATCTCCTTAATCCAGCCCTCGATTAAACTAGTTGTCACTTCTCCATCCAGCTTGAATTTTCCAATTGGATATCTTTCATCCATTAAACTATCTCCCTTCTTCCGTAAGCTTTTACAAATCATCCTGAAACCTCTTCTCGTTATCATCCGTCTAAAAAATCGATTCACAAGGAGGTGTTACACATGAAGAAACTTAAAGATCCATATGATTTAAAACAGCGGCTAATTCAAAAAATTTATCGGGAAAATCTAAAAAAGAAGAAAACCGTACAAAACGAAAAAAGAAATATCCTATTTTTTATTGCATGTGTTTTCTTAGGACTTATTATTTTTGCTGTCATTGAGCAATTATTCCTCTAACTTCACCCTACATGATCTTAACGCCCTTTGACTCAAACCAATAAAAATCCTTATTTTCTCGAAACCATTTCTACCCCATATCCGTAAATAAGTTAATAAATTCCAAAAGGGGATGGATTATTATGGATATAGCCGTTATCATTCTTGTGTCTTTTTATATCGTGTATTTCTTAATCATGATTCCGATTCAATATTCCTATATTTCCGAAATGAATCAACGGTTAAAGAATAAACCACACAATGATGTTTATGACAGCATGTCTTTTGAAGAACAACAATTACACTTTAATGCGCAGGGAAGTCTTCTTAATTTACCTTCCAATTTAGTTGCACAACTTATATATAAACTTCGCCACCGGAAAGAAAACTAGATGTTAGAGTTTGGCATGTTGTATGCATGCCATTTTTATTTTTCTAATTTAATAACATAGGTAAGTAGTAGATAAAGTAATCCAACCATTAAGATTAACAGTTCAAATTTGAGCCCCAAGGCTCCTATAGACAGGATAAAACCTATTAGAAAACACAAGCCCGCCACAATACTAAATCCCATGTAAAAAATTCTCCATGCTCTCTTCTTTAAACCAAAGGTACCGACGATCGTAATGAAGGCTGATATTAATAGAACGGCGACCATGATCAAAATGCTTTGATCCCCCGTTGAATCAATGTTTCCATTCCACGCTCCGCCTAGCGATGTTCCTAGTAAATACAGAAACCCAACTCCAGCTCCCACAATCAGCATCAAGATACCAAGAATGATTCCCATGAGTTTGGAATACACGAATTTATTCATTTTTAAGCGGATCCGTGGAATAGTGAGTGATTAATGAATTTAGCAGTTTTTCTATGGGGGTAAACTCGAAACCCAATGAATTGGCTAGGCTGGTGTTGACGGACCATGAACCAGGTAAATTGTATGGTGAAGGCGCTCCATCATGGTGTAATATAGCTTTTGTTTGGGTGGAATCTTCAATAGCTTTCACTAATTCTCTTAAACTAATATCTTCCGCTGAACCGGGATTAATTGGGCCTCGGAAATCCGACTTCGCTATTTGATATAAGAAATTTGCGGCTTCCCTTGAATCGATAAAGCTATATCTCATGTCTGGATTTTCGATGAATACCGCTTTTCCTTCTTTAATATGTTCAACGTGAAATCTGAGGCGATTTGTATAGTCATCTTTTCCAACAATGATTGGGAAGCGCACTGCTACAACTGGTATTGTTGTTTCTTGAAAAAGAACCGCTTCCGCTCCGCGTTTTGCTTCTTGGTAGCCCACATAGCCAGGGTACTCCCTTCTGCCTTTTAGAATCGGTTGGAATTTTAACGGTTGAAAGTTTTCTTCCCGGTGATTTGTGCCAAAATCATAGACGGCCTGACTAGAGGTAAAAACATATTTTTGCACTTTCCCTGCCAATGCCTTTAAGGTATCTAAGGCCTCCACGGGTGAGTAGCACGTTTGATCAAATACAACATCCCATTTTTTGTGATGGAAAGATTGATAGGATGTGTTGTCTTCCCGATCGATTTTTATTCTGGTTACATGGTCTCCAAAGGAGTCTGACGTTATCCCGCGTGTGGCGATCGTTACTTCAACCCCTTCATCTAGTAAAAGCTGGACCAGTCGTTTTCCAACAAATTGTGTTCCACCAAGAATTAATGCTGTTTTCATGGTATTATTCCTCACTCTCTTAAATCTTTCTGAAACATCACCATATCCAAGGCCCGTATGCCATTTTCATAGATCGGAGTCGGATAGTTTTTAAAGAAATCCTTTATTATCTCATTCATTCTAAAACCAACCTTCTGATAGAATGCAAGGTTAGCAATACTGGAATTGGCCGTACCAACAATCATTTGTTTGAAGCCTTGTTGCTGGTATATGACGAAGGCCTCGCTTAAAACTTCCTTGCCCATACCACGCCCCCGAAAATCTTCGACTAATGCGATATTTTTCAGCTCTACAATATCGTTTGGATGGAAGGTGAATAAAACGACACCCGCGATATTCCCTTCATAATGAATTGAGAACATCTCCCCCTCATTGATGTATTGCTTCACAATTGCCTCGCTTTCGTCTGCCAGAAGGAGATAATCTAGGAACAAGGGGCGCTCTTCTCGATTAATAATTTTTAAAAACATACAGGCTATCTCCCTTTTGTCAGGAATTCATCAGAATATACTTGCATTACTACAACACAGTTCATAATGACTGTTTCATCTTTCTTTTTCGGGTTTCGGGCATTATGGACCTCTCATAATGACCGGTTCATCTTTGTCTTTCGGGTTTCGGGCATTATGGACCTCTCATAATGACCGGTTCATCTTTGTCTTTCGTGATTCGGGCATTATGGACCTCTCATAATGACCGGTTCATCTTTGTCTTTCGTGGTTCGGGCATTATGGACCTCTCATAATGACCGGTTCATCTTTGTCTTTCGGGGTTCGGGCATTATGGACCTCTCATAATGACCGGTTCATCTTTGTCTTTCTTGATTCGGGCATTATGGACCTCTC
>NZ_JBSLYA010000008.1:0-260700 GCF_053749995.1 Neobacillus sp. K501
TTTTTATTGATGGTAATGTACAAGGAATCGTCGGCAGCGCGAAATTCCCTGCTACTCACGATGAAGTAACCGGATTACCTAACAGGAGATATTTTGATGAAAAGGTTAAGATTGCCATCAATCTGTTTAAGAAAAACAATGATAAGTTATTAGCCATCATGTACTTTGATTTGGATCGTTTTAAACTCATTAATGATTCTCTTGGTCATAATTTTGGTAACATGCTTTTAAAACAGGTGGCAAAAAAATTGAAGGACTGTATGCGAGACAGGGACATCGTTTCGCGGTCTGGCAGTGATGAGTTTATTATTTTACTAGATAATGTAACTAAAATGGAAATTAGCAAAATTGCGGAGAGAATTCAAAGCATCTTTACCCAGGCATTTGTCATTGATGGACATGAGATTTTTGTTACTCCGAGTATTGGAATCAGTACTTTCCCGCTTGATGGCAATAATGTAGATGAACTCATTCGTAAGGCGGATGTAGCGATGCTTCAAGCTAAAAATGAGGGCCGGAATAATTATAAATTTTATAACTCAAATTTTGATAAAAAGACATTAAATCGTTTAGAAATTGAAAATGATCTGAGAAAAGCATTAGATAGGAATGAATTTATTCTTCATTATCAGCCAATTATGGATCTAAATGCCAATAAAATGAAGGGTGCGGAAGCGCTAATCCGTTGGGAGCATCCTCAGTTGGGAAGGGTAGCACCAGATAAATTCATCCCTATTGCTGAAGAAACAGGAATGATTGTTCCGATTGGGGAATGGGTTTTGAGGACGGCCTGTCAGCAATTTAAGAATTGGCAAGAGAATGGACTTCATTTATCAACTATTTCTGTTAATATTTCCTTCCGACAATTCTATCAGCCAAATTTAGTTTCGATGATTGAGCAAATCGTCAAGGAAACCGAGATTGATCCTCAGTCCCTGACCATTGAAATCACAGAGAGCATGACAATGGACGTTGAGGAGGCTTCGCTGAAATTAACTCATTTAAAAAATATCGGAGTGAATATCTCCATTGATGACTTTGGAACAGGGTATAGTTCCTTAAGTTACCTGAAAAAGTTTCCGATTGATTATTTAAAGATTGATCAATCGTTTATTCGTGATATCGCTAAGAGTAAAGATGATGAAAATATTGCGACGACGATTCTTCTGATGGGTCAGAACCTTGGATTAAGTGTTATTGCTGAGGGTGTAGAGGTAAAGGAACAATTGGAGTTTCTTCGCCGGCATGAATGTAATGAAGCACAAGGCTATTTATTCAGCAAGCCATTACCTGCAAATGAAATAAAGGAGCTTTTTCATAAATAAGCTGTTTTTTTGATTAGTTGAATTCTATTTTCTGCCCTAATTGCTTTGAATACTGATAGACTATAATATATAATTTTTGTTAGGGTCAATTTCTATAAATGGATTTGGCCTACATAATTTCATACGATTAGGAGTATTAAAATGGAAAAAGTACTTATTTTTGGACATAAGAATCCTGATACTGATACGATCTGTTCTGCGATTGCTTATGCAGATTTAAAGAAACAATTAGGTATGGATGTTGAGCCTATCCGTCTTGGACAGATCAATGGTGAAACACAATACGCGCTTGATACCTTTAAGGTGGAAGTTCCCCGTTTAGTAGAAGCGGTTGCTGCTGAAGTTAATTCTGTTATTTTAGTTGACCATAACGAGCGTCAGCAAAGTGCCAACGATATCTCAGAGGTGCGTGTTCTAGAAGTAATCGACCACCACCGTATCGCAAACTTTGAAACAAGTGATCCTTTATACTATCGTTGTGAGCCAGTGGGTTGTACCGCTACGATTTTAAATAAAATGTATAAAGAAAATGGCAAAGAAATTAAGAAAGAAATTGCCGGTCTTATGCTGTCAGCGATCATTTCTGATTCCTTGCTATTCAAATCACCAACTTGTACAGCGGAAGATGTTGCTGCAGCTCGTGAATTAGCAGCGATTGCTGGGGTTGACGCTGAAGCTTATGGATTAGAAATGCTGAAGGCCGGTGCTGATTTGAGCGACAAAACCGTGGAAGAATTGATCTCATTGGATGCCAAGGAGTTCGAAATGGGCGCAAGTAAAGTGGAAATCGCCCAAGTTAACGCTGTGGATACGAATGAGGTTTTAGCACGCCAAACGGACCTAGAAGCAAAAATTTCAAAAGTGATTGAAGAAAAGAACTTAGATTTATTTTTGTTTGTCGTTACCGATATTTTAACAAACGACTCAGTCGGATTAGCACTCGGAAACAAAACAAATGCGGTCGAAAAAGCCTATAATGTCACGTTATCAAACAACACAGCAGTATTAAAGGGTGTTGTATCTCGTAAAAAGCAAATTGTTCCAGTGTTAACAGATATCTTCAACCAAGGCATCTAAACAAGGTAGAACCGTTCTTGAGGTTACAGGAACGGTTTTTTTGACCTCTAGTCCTTCTTTAAACAACATTAATAATACCCAGAAATTCTCCATTAATAACGACAAATCCGTAATACTATATCTCCAGCTATTTTTATATATAATATATGGGAGGTGAAAAAAGTGGAAACAAAAGAAGAATTGATGCGTGAATTAGAAAAGATTGAAAAATGGGAAAAGAGTCAAAGTGACCTATGGTTTTGGGAGAGGTTAGGCAGATTGCCTTTTAAGCTGTTGGATAAAATAACACCGAAATTTATCCATAATAAAATAGGTGCATTACTAGAGGAACTTGGAAATTACATACAAACTGGCGGGAATTATTTAGTGAATGAAAAAAATATATATAGGTTGATTGAAACAGAAGTAGGGATACCGATTAACAATACGGCAGATTTCAACCATGTTTCATTATCGGCGATGAAAAATTTAAGTCTGCAGATATCGGAGCAAAGAAAGAAAGTAGCAGCGATCCAAGGTGCGAGCACGGGCATTGGAGGTATTTTTACGTTGGCGATTGATATTCCAGCCTTACTGGCAATCTCATTAAAAACGCTACAGGAAATTGCCATCATTCATGGTTATGACCCAAAGGAAAAAAGTGAAAGAGTTTTTGTCATAAAATGCTTGCAATTTTCATCGGCAGATATTGTTGGAAAAAAAGCAATCTTAAACGAGCTATCAAGCTATTACCAGGAAGACAAGAATTCTACTGAAATGATGTCACAGCTACAGGGCTGGCGTGAAGTGGTCTATACATACAGAGACCAATTTGGCTGGAAAAAATTATTTCAAATGGTGCCAATTGCTGGACTTGTATTTGGAGCTTTTGCGAATAGGTCTATGATTAATGATTTATCTGAAGCAGCGACCATGCTTTATCAAAAGCGCAGGATCCTTGAAAGACTACATCAATAGGAATGCTTCCATAACTAAAACGTTGACTGTACAGTTTAAGTTATGGTATATTTTTTACTATAATAATAGAAAGGGGTGGGTAAGTTGGGAAGTTGTATCGTATTGGCGAAATGGCTAAATTAATGAATTTATCAAAAAGAACAATCGATTATTATACCCAAATTGGCTTACTCAACCCTGTGCGGACGAACTCAAACTATCGATTGTATGGGGAAGATAGCATTCAAATATTGGAGTTAGTGGAGCATTATAAAAACTTAAATATGCCCTTAGAGGAAATCAAGACTTCGATTGAATTGCTTAATGCTGATTGTAGTATTGATAAGCAAAAACTTGAAAAACATTTTGAACAGATCGGAATATTAATGCACCATCTTAAAGAGGAAATTGACGCAATTGAACCTTTTCTCCAAAAATTAAACACACAGCAGAAAGAAATGGTCGTCAATAAATTATCTTCAAGAGGAGTGCCATTAGCACAAACTTTGTTAGTATTGTTTGGCTAATAACTAATTTTTATACAAACCAGGAGGTGTATTCCTTACTTTGATTAGTAAGGAGACCATTGACAACTATAAACTTGATATTAATTGCTTTATTAATTGCTTTTACCGCATTCTTCGTTTCTTTCGAATTTGCGATTGTTAAAATTCGTAGTACCCGAATTGATCAACTTGTAGCCGAAGGGAACAAAAATGCAATTGCGGCAAAAACAATCATAAGCAATTTGGATGAATATTTATCGGCCTGCCAATTAGGTATTACCGTGACCGCGTTAGGATTAGGGTGGATTGGTGAACCCACGGTCGAACATATACTTCATCCATTATTTGTGCAGTTTAGTCTGCCCGAATCAGCTTCAGGCATCTTATCTTTTATTATTGCCTTTTCATCTGTCACATTCTTGCACGTTGTTGTCGGAGAATTGGCACCTAAAACAGTTGCCATCCAAAAAGCAGAGGCTGTTACGTTAGTTTTTGCAAGACCAATGATTATTTTCTACAAAATCATGTACCCCTTTATTAAAGCGTTGAATGGGTCAGCACGATTTATTTTAAGTTTATTCGGTCTAAAACCTGCTTCCGAACATGACAATGCACATTCAGAAGAAGAACTTCAATTGATTATTTCGGAAAGCTATAAAAGTGGGGAAATCAATCAATCTGAGTTTAAATATGTGAATAATATTTTCGAATTTGATGATCGAATTGCAAAAGAAATTATGATTCCACGGACAGAAATTGTTGTCTTTGATCGGACACAAACACTTGAAGAATGTCTTGAAATTGTCAAAGTTGAGAATTATACAAGATACCCAGTGATCGATGGTGAAAAAGACAATATCGTTGGTATGATTAATATGAAGGAAGTATTAACGGATTATATCAGTGGAATCAATCTTGATACACCGATTGAGAATTATATTCGTCCGGTTATTCAAGTAATTGAATCGATTGCGATCCACGATTTACTGGTGAAAATGCAAAAAGACCGTGTCCATATGGCGATATTAATGGACGAATATGGCGGTACGGCTGGATTGGTAACAGTCGAAGATATTCTTGAAGAAATCGTCGGTGAAATCCGTGATGAGTTCGACGGTGACGAAGTCCCTGATATTAATAAAATCAATGAAAACAAAACGGTAGTCGATGGTAAAGTACTGATTGATGAAATCAATGACTTATTTGGACTTGATATTCATGAGGAAGATATGGATACGATCGGCGGATGGGTATTATCAGAAAAAATGGACGTAGTCGAAGGTGATTTAATCAACTATGGCGATTATCAATTTAAAGTCCTTGAAATTGACGGCTATCATATAAAATCACTAGAGATTGTAAAATTAATCACTCAAGAATCAATTGCTTAACCTCTTGCAGCTGCAGGAGGTTTTTTTTTTCGAATTTTTATTATGGTCGTTTCATATGGTTTAGGAAGGTTCTCTTATGGGGCAGGAGGGACATCATGATTAGAATAAATGGAAGGATCATTAAAAAAGAAACGCTCGAGAAAGAAATACCCAATGCGGAATATGAGGCAATCCTAGCTCAACTGATAAGCTATAACGTTATTTATGACTATCCATCCATCAATCAATTGCAATTTGAACTTTTATTTAGGGCCAATACGATAAAGGCTGCAAAGGAAATGGAACAAAGTGGGGCACAGTTTACGACATTTACGTATGCTTTTTGTAATAAGAAGTATTGGAATCGCTTAAGGAATGGGGGGTTTCTTTTACGAGAGGGTGTTGCACCATCAGTCGCAATTCTAGACATCCTAAAGAATGGGAAACTTTATGCTTTTGAATGTGCGACCGCAATTGCTATGGTGCTATACATTGCGACTCTTTATTCCATCGGTACCAGAGCATTTAATGAATATTTTAATCGTCTCTACCTTTATAGTTGGATGTTTGACGATGACCTGCCAGTGTATCAAAAAGATGGAATGGATTTTATCATTGGGGATGTGCTCCACTTTAATAATCCTGATTTTGATCCAAAACAGCCTTGGTGGAAAGCTGAAAATGTGATATTCTTCGGTAATGACACCTATTATGGACATGGCATGGGAATAAGGAACGCTGCGACCATTATTGAGTTTCTTAATAGTAAGCGGAAGAAAAATCCAAATGTATCCGCCTATTTAATGAGTATGATCTCAAGACCGAACTATCAAAGGATTAGCATACTGAGGTGAAAATAAAATCGGAGCTGCGCAAATGCAGCTCCGAAATCACTCATCCATGTATTTTTCTCTCTATGGCCGCACTCATTTGCTGGCTCTTTAAGTATTCTAGTTCTCGGCGTTTTTCAACATTCATCCTGATTTTATGATTTCTTTTGTAGACTTCATAACAGACTCCATGGGCAGCAAGCATCGCTTTTTCCATCTTACTCGTGTAATTCAACGGTAAACAATGGATAATGAATCCCTCCGGTTTTTTATCGCCAATGGCGACGTTTTGTGGTTCACATCTACCATGATAACATCCATCAATTTCTGCCACAAAGTCGAAATAACAGGATATCAAGTGATAATTCATGCTGAGCAAGGACCTCAACGGGATAACTCGTTGATCCTTAAAATAATCGCCACATCCTTCCATATAGAGGTTGTAAGAACAAAAAGCGCAAGCGTCTAGGGGCTGGAGCTGGATTCAGATAACCCCACAAAGTTTTCCACACTATTATTTGTTATAAATTCCCAAGAAATAAAAGATGGCCCACCGCTTAAAGAGCGATGGGCCTGATAATATTTTATAAAGAATATCGGTGATCCTTTTAATTCATAGATTTATCTAGCTTGTATTCTGAAATTGGCAGGGTAATAATTTTACCACCAATTTGAACATGAACGGTATCGTTGAAAATGGCTTTTACAATTCCTTTTAATGAGATTGTTGAATTGACCGAGATTTTTTTTGAATTTGATTGGTTTGCCATATAAATCAACACCTTCCAAAGTAATTATTAAATATTATATATGAATAAATTTAAAAAAGGCGAGTAAAAAGATTGATTTAATAAAAAAATTTTTGCT
Source organism: Neobacillus sp. K501 (assembly GCF_053749995.1). Lineage (NCBI taxonomy): Bacteria > Bacillati > Bacillota > Bacilli > Caryophanales > Bacillaceae > Neobacillus > Neobacillus sp. K501. The sequence continues at coordinate 6,912 of NZ_JBSLYA010000008.1, forward strand.
GTTCATGTTATTTTCAATCCCTTGCCAAGGGGTGTGAACAAAAGACTGAGAAATAACATGAACTATAGTTCAAGTATTGCATTCTCAGTCGATTCTGTCAATCAAAACATGAACTATAGTTCAATAAATTGTTCTTTATGTTATGATAGAGGTGAGGTGAGAAAAATGTCAGACCGAGAAGATCTTTTGGTAGGAGAATTCCCATATGTTCCAAAACAAGAGCGTGCTCAACAAAAAAGAAATGCGTTGCTTGAAAGTGGGCATTCTCTGTTTATTTCAAAGGGATATGAGCAGACTACGGCTAAGGAAATTGCTGCCCACGCTGGTGTAGCGACAGGGACCTTTTACCGCTATTTTTCTGATAAACGGCAGTTGTTAATGTCTCTATTAGAGGATCAAATAGAGAAATTAATCATGCCAGAGCCACAATGGAAGACATCTGACCCTGTCAGCCTGATTGCCAACCTCTTGGAATCCCATGATAAACGACTAAATGAATTAGGTCTCCACCGTGTATTGCCAGAATTACTGCCAAAGGATTCAGAGCTTGCAGAAGTGCTGATGTCGGCAAGAAGAAAAATACATGCAAATATTCTGTCCGGACTGAAAAAGGCCTGCGATCAAGGATTAACTTGGAAGGATCTAAATTTTGATACAGTTACATGGGCGATGATGGTTTTAGCCGAGAATGTGCGGGAGAAAAATAACCTTTGCAATGTGCAAACAGACTATCGAGAAGTAGCGAAGGTAATATGCCGAATCGTATTTCCACCTGAAGTAATAACAAAATTATTAATGAATGAAAACGATACTCAAAATGGTTAATGGAAGGGAAGTTTCAACTAGGAATGGAACAGAATTTTGACTTGAAGAATCTTAAAGCTCTAAAGATAGAATTAACCCGTTTCATGATGGCCTATAAATTCGCCTTAGATGAAATGACGACCAAAATAAATATCCTTAAAGATGAATTTAATTATATTCACGACTATAATCCAATAGAACATGTGAAATCACGTTTAAAATCACCAGAGAGCTTATTGAAAAAAATTCAGCGAAAAGAATGTGAGTTTTCACTAGCAAGTATTAAAGAAAATATTAAAGACATTGCCGGAATGCGGATTACCTGTTCATTTATTTCAGATATTTATGAGATGAGTCGAATGATCGCTGGCCAAAAGGATGTTCGAGTTGTTGAATACAAGGATTATATTAAGAATCCAAAACCAAACGGCTATCAAAGTCTACATATGATTTTAGAAATTCCGATCTTCATGTCAGACCGGGAAGAACTAACCTATGTGGAGGTTCAAATACGGACGATCGCGATGGATTTCTGGGCGAGCTTAGAGCATAAAATTTATTATAAATACAATAAGGAAGTTCCCGCTAGAATGATTGAGGAATTAAAAGATGCAGCGATAATGGCTGCGCATTTAGATCGAAAAATGGAGGGCCTGCATAAGGAGATTAGCGAGCTTAAGCATGCGGAGGAAGAAGATGAATCGTTGAACATCATTAACCTTCGTAATGAAATTGCTAATCCTTTTTCTTTCCAGAAATTAATCGAGGAAACCTTTAAGAAAAATGAATAAAAAAGTAAAGTTATCCGTATTGGATGACTTTATTTTTTTATAATAAAAGCCAATTATTCTTTTTAACTCGCTAAAGTATTATTGTGTTAAAAGTGTTTTTTGTACATTAACTCCGTGGTTGACTGAAATTTTTTTATTTGAGAATATTAAAAAAATTCTTTTATTTTACGTATGGGCTGTTATATAATACAAACATAACGAGACAAAGGGGGATTTACTTGGAACAAATTGTTAATTGGCTGAATGGGATCATTTGGAGCCAGGCACTTATTTATTTATGTTTAGGGGTAGGTTTGTTTTACACAATTGCCACAAGATTTCTTCAAGTCAGGCATATGAAAGATATTGCTGGGTTAATGTTCAAAGGTGGAAAATCAGAAGCTGGTATTTCATCCTTCCAGGCGTTAAGCCTAGCCTTATCAGGACGCGTCGGCACAGGTAATATTGCTGGTGTAGCAACAGCTATTGCTTTTGGTGGACCAGGTGCCGTTTTCTGGATGTGGATGATGGCGTTTTTAGGAGCTAGTTCTGCATTTATTGAATCAACTTTAGGTCAAGTCTATAAGACTAAAAAAGACGGTCAATTCCGTGGAGGTCCGGCGTATTACATAGAGAAAGGATTAAATATCAAATGGTACGCTGTATTATTTGCTGTTGTAACAGTGATTGCAACAGGAGTCCTTTTACCGGGTGTTCAAGCAAACAGTATCGCGCTTAGCGTTGAAAATGCATTTGGAATTAGCCCTGCCATTACTGGTCTTGTGTTAGTTGCGCTACTTGCGATCATTATTTTTGGCGGCGTTAAACGGATTGCACGTGTAGCTGAATTCGTCGTACCATTTATGGCGCTAGGCTATGTTTTGGTGGCTCTCATTATTACCTTCATGAATATTTCTGAATTACCAGCTGTTCTAAAATTGATCTTCTCAAGTGCGTTTGGAGCAGATGCTGCATTTGGTGGTATTTTAGGTGCTGCGATTTCTTGGGGCGTTAAGCGTGGAATTTATTCAAACGAAGCTGGACAAGGTACTGGACCACATGCTGCTGCTGCTGCAGAGGTTTCACACCCAGCGAAACAAGGTATTGTTCAAGCATTTTCCGTCTATATTGATACATTATTAGTATGTTCTGCGACTGCTTTCATGATTATCATAACTGGCATGTACAATGTTGCTCCAGAAGGTAAACCAGAGATTGTCAATAATCTTGGTGATATTGAGCCAGGTCCTGGATATACTCAAGCTGCAGTTGAATCTGCAATTCCTGGTTTTGGTGCACCATTTGTCGCCATCTCCTTATTCTTCTTCGCATTCACAACAATCATGGCGTACTACTATATGGCTGAAACCAATCTTTCCTACATCAATGGTAATGCAAAACGAGCTTGGACCGTGTATCTTTTAAAAGCTGTCATTTGTGTCATGACATTCTATGGAAGTGTGAAAACAGCAAGCCTTGCATGGGGCTTAGGGGATGTTGGGGTAGGAAGTATGGCATGGTTAAATATTATCGCCATCCTGCTACTGACAAAACCAACGTTAAAAGTCCTACGGGATTATGAAGCACAGCTGAAAGATGGAAAAGATCCTGTATTCGATCCTGTAAAGCTTGGTATCAAAGGTGCAGAATTCTGGGAAAAAGAATACAAGCATCCGGATAAAGTTGAAAAAACAGGTTAATGAAGGATGGAAACTGACTCACTATTTGGAGTCAGTTTTTTTTATGAAATTTAATTTTTTTAGTTGACATTATACCTTAGTGGGGTATAGTATAAGAGTATCAAATAACCTTCCAGTAACTGGCTTGATTACTGGAAAAGGGGGAATAACCATGAGTACTTCTCAAAAAGAAGTTCAATTACCAATTACAGGTATGACCTGTGCAGCATGTGCGATACGAATTGAGAAAGGGTTGAATAAAGTAGCAGGTGTCGAGGAAGCCAGCGTTAATTTAGCATTGGAAAAGGCCTCGATCAAGTACAATCCTTCAGAAACACAAGTAGATGATTTTATCCAAAAAATTTCAGATTTAGGTTATGGTGTTGCGGCTGAAAAAGCTGAATTTGATATTATCGGCATGACCTGTGCAGCTTGTGCGACGCGAATTGAAAAAGGTCTAACCAAGTTAGATGGTGTCATGAAGGCAAATGTAAATTTAGCTTTGGAAACAGCAAGTATCGAGTTTAACCCATCACAAGTTACGCTGAAGGAAATCATCAATAAGGTTGAAAAAATTGGCTATGAGGCGAAGGTAAAGGAAGAAGGGACAGCGGAACAGATCGATCACCGCGAGAAGGAAATTGAAAAGCAAAAAGGGAAGTTTGTTTTTTCATTAATTCTATCTTTTCCCCTTTTATGGGCGATGGTGAGTCACTTTGAATTTACATCCTTTATCTATCTTCCAGACATGCTGATGAATCCTTGGGTACAGCTGGCACTGGCCACTCCCGTTCAATTTGTCGTCGGGAAGCAATTTTACGTCGGAGCGTACAAAGCATTACGCAATAAAAGCGCCAATATGGATGTATTAGTGGCATTAGGGACATCGGCTGCTTATTTTTATAGTTTATATTTATCCATCATTACGATTGGATCACAACAACATATGCCGGAGTTATACTTTGAAACGAGTGCGGTATTAATCACACTAATTATTTTAGGTAAGTTGTTCGAAGCACGTGCGAAGGGACGGTCTTCAGAAGCTATTAAGAAACTAATGGGACTGCAAGCGAAGACAGCAATCGTTTTACGTGATGGGAAAGAGCTGGAAGTAGCTTTAGAAGAAGTTGTGGCAGGAGACATTGTATCTATTAAGCCAGGGGAGAAAGTTCCTGTTGATGGTGTAATAATCGAGGGACGTTCTGCCCTGGATGAATCGATGATTACGGGGGAAAGTGTTCCCGTTGATAAAACGGTTGATGATAACGTAATTGGCGCTACCATCAATAAAAATGGTTTTTTAAAAATAAAAGCCGTCAAGGTTGGCCGCGATACGGCGCTAGCTCAAATTATAAAAGTGGTGGAAGAAGCACAAGGGTCAAAGGCGCCAATTCAACGATTAGCCGATCAAATCTCTGGAATCTTTGTTCCCATCGTTGTTGGAATTGCCGTGATTACTTTCTTAGTTTGGTTTCTCTGGGTGAATCCCGGTGATTTTGCCGATGCATTAGAAAAAATGATTGCCGTCCTTGTCATCGCATGTCCATGTGCGCTTGGATTAGCGACACCAACATCGATCATGGCAGGCTCTGGCCGGGCTGCGGAAATAGGGGTTTTATTTAAAGGCGGCGAGCATTTAGAAATGACCCATCGGATAACGTCTGTCATTTTAGATAAAACAGGAACAGTTACAAATGGCAAACCGGTATTAACGGATGTCATTGTTGAAGGGAATTTTGATGAAGTCACCTTTTTACAACTAATAGGCTCTGCAGAAAAACAATCGGAGCACCCATTAGCAGAGGCAATTGTTGCTGGCATTAAAGAAAAAGGGATTGAACTCCAGGCGGTGAATGAATTTGAGGCGATTCCGGGCTTTGGAATCAAAGCAGAAGTAAATGGACGTAAACTATTAATCGGGACACGTAAATTAATGACAAAATATGAGGTTTCGATTGCTCAAGCTAATGCAAGGATGGAAACGCTTGAAGAAAACGGGAAGACAGCAATGTTGGTTGCGATTGACGGAGTTTATGCAGGTTTGGTTGCCGTTGCTGATACCGTAAAGGATACCTCTAGAGCTGCGATCAAGCGTTTAAAGGACATGGGCTTAGAGGTGATCATGATTACTGGTGATAATCAGAGGACAGCCCAAGCAATTGCGGCAGAAGTTGGTTTAGATGCGGTCATTGCTGAGGTTTTACCAGAAGGAAAAGCAGCTGAAGTGAAGAAGCTTCAAGAGCAAGGCAAGCGCGTGGCGATGGTCGGGGATGGGATAAATGATGCACCAGCGCTTGCGATCGCGGATATTGGTATGGCAATCGGTACAGGAACAGATGTGGCAATGGAAGCTGCAGATATTACCTTAATGAGAGGCGACCTTAACAGTATTGCCGACGCCATTTGGATGAGTAAAAAGACAATTCAAAATATCAAACAAAATCTTTTCTGGGCCTTCGGTTATAACACCCTTGGTATTCCTATTGCAGCTGCTGGTTTTCTTGCACCATGGCTTGCAGGGGCGGCGATGGCATTCAGTTCGGTTTCTGTTGTTTTAAATGCTCTAAGATTACAAAGGGTAAAAATGAATCAAAAATGAGTGGAAAAAGGGGTAGATAGGATGAAAAAGTGGGCCATTTCCGCAATAGTCTATTTGCTGGTAGTGATTGGTGGTTATCTGATTTATGATGAGTTTATTAAAAAGGATGAACCAATTGCTAGTCATAGTGAGGAAAAAAACCATGAAACTGCCGAAGTGAGCGAAGAAGCTCATGGACATGATGATGGTGAAGAGAGTGCAGCAGGAGGAGTCATGACAACCTTCACATATGATGATGGCAAAATCAGCATAACCATAAAAGACGGCAACGGAAAATCAGTTAATGAATTAGAAATAAACCATGAGAAACTTCTTCATTTAATCGTTGTCAATGAAAATCTTGATCAATATTATCATCTTCATCCTGAAAAAGTCGGCGAGGGACAGTTTGAAGTTGCCGACCATCGATTACAGGATGGGGCATATAAAGCGTTTATCGATATTAAACCTAAAAATTTGAATTATGAGGTAAGTCCTGTCGCTTTTCAGGTTGGTGAAGGATCACATGAATCACATGGGCATGCGACATTAACGGCTGATCAGGAGCTAATACAAACGATTGATGGCGAAACAGTAGAAATGAATATAAGTTCCCTGGAATCAGGTAAGGATGTCACCTTATCCTTTCAATTAGATGAAGGGAAATTGGAACAATATTTAGGTGCAGCAGGCCATGTCGTGATTTTGGATGAACAAGCAGACAAATACCTCCATGTGCATCCATTGAATGAATCAATGCCCGTTTTTGAAACACATTTTGACCAGCCAGGACGGTACAAGATTTGGGCGGAATTTAAACAAGATGGAAAAGTAAGAGTGTTCCCATTTGTCATCGAAATACCATAACAGCGGATTGTTTTACTAGAAGCTCGTACTCTACGATACGGGGGTATGATATAATGTTGAAAAAGGAGGCGGTATACATGTCATTCGAAAAAGCAAATGAGGATGAACTCCAGAATGATTCATGCTGCGGGACTGAGGGAAGCGAAAGAAAAAGCCACCATTCTGACAAAGTGAAAAACAATCTAATTACGAGACTGAATCGAATTGAAGGACAAATTCGTGGCATTAAGGGCTTAATTGAAAAAGACACTTATTGTGACGATGTGATTACACAAATTTCGGCAACACAATCCGCATTAAACAGTGTCGCTAAAATATTGCTGGAAGGTCATATGAAAAGCTGTGTCGTCGAAAGAATTCAAGATGGGGATTATGAAGTACTAGACGAGATAATCGTGACAATCCAAAAATTAATGAAAAAATAATGAATAGGAATCAGGGGGACGTACAAGTGTACGTTCCATTTTTGTTTTATAAGAGAAGGAATATCAAAAATATTTGACGAATAATATAGTTATAATATTCTGAAAATTATAGAGGTGAGTAGTATTAAGGCGACAAAATGGATCTTAATGGTATTTGCTTTACTCATACTAGTTTTTGGTTTATATGCGTATACGGTATTCAATGGAACACCGTGGGAGAAACACCAACATGAAAAAAATATGGAAAAGTATTTAACAGGAAAATACGAAACAGAATTCGTTTTAAAAGAAATCGATTATAACTTCTTGAGTGAATCCTATCAAGGCTTCGCATACCCAAAAGAGAATCCTAACCTTGTTTTTATCATAGAAGAGGATGGGGATACGTCGGAGGGCTACTCAGATAATTATCCGAAAGTGACGGGTTGGTAGAAATCGCTGCATTAAAAGAAAAGTGCCCCACAACTATGTGGAGCACCCATTGATTAGTTTACACTGGTTGATAAGCTTGGCTTAAACATTTTATTGTCTTCATAAATTTTCCCCATTTTTTCATCACCTTTTTTGAAGGTTTCATAAGCAGCATCAAGGGCTGGAGCATCCTTCTTCAGTTCTTCCGCCATCACTTGATAGGCATCAGCTAAATCTTTTAGCGCAGCTTCTATGTCAGCCTTTTGATCCTTTAAATCTTCTGGAATAGTAACAGCATTTAGTGCATCCGCAACGGCTGCGGCAGATTCGCTTGCTTTGGTTTTTTGCTCAGGTTCAGGCTCATCAGCACCTTCATAAGTATTGAGGTCGACATCAGCAGTATTAATATCATTTACCAGGCCATTGTAAAATTTAACTAATACTTTTTTCTTTGCTTTTACTTCCTCTTCTGTTGGTCCAGTTGCTTCTTTCTTATCAACCTTTTCCTCGGTTTTTTCAGCACATGCAGATAATGCAAATGCCATAATCATTGCGGTTAAGAGAATCCATAACTTCTTCATAATTTTTACCCCTTTTCTCTCTATTTTTTCTTTGCATTTTTTCATGCATTGACTAGACGAGAAACATTTCAATAAGTTTCATAAATAAATAAAATTTTTTAAAATTTTTGTTAAGGTGGTTTAAGAATGGGTGATAGAGTAATTGTAGAAATATTGCCAATTTTATCACCGGTTATATGAATATTCTGCTATATAATAAAGGAAAGCCAATATCTATCGTTTGGTTTCTGTGGCTAATTTGTTTTTGGCGGGAAATTATGCCAAGGAGGGCAGGATGAAGATGAAAACTTTAATCGTGTATTGCTCATCGCATGGTACGACGGAAAAGGCTGTCCAATTAATAAGTGAATGGGTAGAAGGGGAAGTTCTCACAGTTGATTTAAAACGAGATAAGGTTAATTTTGATGTCGAGGACTACGACTTTGTCATTATCGGCGGATCCATCCATGCCGGAAGAATCCAAGGGAAAATCAAACATTTCATCAGTAAGTACCATGATGTTCTCATGACCAAGAAATTAGGACTCTTTCTATGCTGCTGGCTCGATGGAGAAGAAGCACTTGAACAATTCGATGATGCCTTTCCTGAAGAGCTCCGAAGCCGCTCAGTCGCTAATGGGATTTTTGGCGGTGAATTTCTCGTCAGCAAAATGAATTTTATCGAAAGACAAATAGTAAAAAAAGTAAATGGAATTACCGCTGACACTTCCAATTTGGATACGACGGCAATTATGACATTTATAATGAAAGTAAATGCGTCATTTGTACTTGTATAATAGATGCCTGCCCTCGCTACGTTCAACGTATTTGGGGACAGGCATTTTTTTAACAGATTTTTTGAATAAGCTCAATGGAGTTATTCTTAGGTGAATTCACAAGTGGGCTAACTTCATGAGTATCCATTAATTCGGGTTCGAGAGGTTTTAATAAATCATTTAATTGTTTTGGGTCCTCTATCGAAGGATCGAGCCATCTATTTTCATCCTCAGGATGTAAGATGACTGGCATCCGATCATGAATGTCTTTTACTAATTGATTTGGGGTAGTCGTTATCACCGAACAGGAATAAATGTTAGTCCCTTCTGGGGATTTCCATTTTTCCCAGAGGCCGGCCATGGCAAATAGCTCATTTGACTTAAGTTTGATCCTCATCGGAATCTTTGTTTTGCTGTCGATTCGTTTCCATTCATAGAAGCTATCGGCAATAATCAGACAACGCTGCTTCTTTAGGGCATTTTTAAAGCTGGATTTCTCGCTAAGCGTTTCAGCACGCGCATTAATCATCTTATTACCAATCGTCAGATCCTTCGCCCAGGGCGGGATTAACCCCCATCGCAAAAACCCCATCCGATTATGCTGACCATTATTAATAACCGCCAACACAGACTGCGAAGGTGCCACATTATAACTAGGAAAATACTCCTCCTGCTCAAGAAAAAACTCAACATCAAACCGATCCAACAACACATCAACAGGTGCCGTCAACGTAAACCTGCCACACATATGTATCACCCCTCTTTACTAACCAATATACCACCATTCGGTGACAGGCACCAAATATACACTTGTGTATAAAAAGGTATTTTTAGGAAATAATGAATGAGGTTTTTATGAAATTACAACATGAAAGAGGTTGCGTGATGAGAGTTTGGTTTAATCGCTGGTTTACGACGGTTTCGCATTTTATTGAGATGATTCGTGGGAATGAGGATGGGCGGAGTTTTGTTATTTTTGGTACTAGTCCGAATCGTGATGCGCTTTATTTACAGTTTTGTGATTATGCTTTTTTGGAGCCCGATGTTTCTGGTGATGAGTATATTGCTTTTTGCCTTGATTTTTGTCTGAAACACAAAATTGACCTATTTATTCCTCGGAAGGAAAATGTTCTGATTTCAAAAAGGTTATCAGAGTTTGAAGACATTGGTGTGAAAGTACTGGTTTGTCCAGATGCTGAAATTATGAAGATGATGGACAATAAAGCTTTTACCTATCAATCGTTATTAGAAAAGGAACAGGAGGGGATTATGCTTATTCCGATTCCTGATTTTTACGTCGTCAAGAATCTCAAAGATTTCAAAACGGCCTATGAAAACCTTCGGGAAAAGGGACATCATGTTTGCTTTAAACCTGTAGTGGGAGAAGGTGCAAATGGTTTTCATATCATAAAGGATCAAATGGCAACGATCGAACAGTTATTCAGAGGGGGAATAGGACGGCGGATTCCTTATCAGTATGCCTGCGAAATTCTTAGCCAACAAAAGACGTTTCCTGATCTAATGGTATTAGAGTATTTAGAAGGTACGGAATATAGTATTGACTGCCTTGCTTCTAAAGATAAATTATTGGCGGCGATTCCAAGGATGAAAGGAAACGGAAGAGTAAGGGAGATGGTGAACCATCCTGAACTTATCCAAATGGCACATAAGTTTCATCAGGAATATAAACTGCCTTATATCTTCAATATTCAAATTAAATATAATAATGGAATCCCGAAACTGCTTGAAATAAATCCGCGGATGAGCGGGGGAATGCATTTTAGCTGTTTATCAGGAATCAACTTTCCTTATTTAGCGATTAAGCTTCTTTTAGGAGAGAAAATTGACCACCTCAAGCCTAAATATGGGATAAAAGCTAGTCATCTTGAAAAAGAAATGATTCTTCATAAGGATGATTACGCATAAAAAAACAACGCCTGGATTGAAAAAAATCCAAGCGTTGTTTTTTTATGCCTTCATTTCGCCATTTGTAGTGGTTTCAGGTACTCGAAGTAAGATCAGTCCTCCAATTAGGAAGAGAATCACTAAGCTAAAAACCCCACTATTGGTATTTCCTGTTAATTGTGCGGTGATACCGACCAGGAAAGGACCGAGAATTGAGGCGAATTTGTAAAAAATATTATAAAATCCAAAGAATTCATTGGCATTTTCTTTTGGGACAAGCTTGGCAAAATAAGAGCGGCTAAGTGCTTGAATACCGCCTTGCGAAGAGCCCACGAGCATTGCCAATATCCAGAAGTCTAATGTTGTTTTTAAAAAATAGGCATAAATGCAAATAATAATATAAATGAAAATACCGACTAGCAACATTTTCTTCCCCGTAAATTTATCTGCAAGCTTCCCGTATAGCAGGGCAAATGGAGCTGCAACCACCTGGGTAGCAAATAAAATAATCAATAGGTTCGTCGAACTAATCCCGAGATCGGACCCATAGGCAGTAGACATCGTGATGATTGTATGGACTCCATCAATATAAAAGAAATAAGCAATTAGAAATAAAAATAATGGCCGAAATGCTCTGATTCGTTTAATGGTTTGAAATACTTTCTTAAAACTCATTGAAATCGGGTTTGGCACTCGTTCAACAAAATAGACCTGTTTGACATTTTTAAGCATCGGGATCGTAAAAATACCCCACCATAGCGCTGTAATCGCAAAAGCCATTTGACTTGCAACTGTGACTGAAAGTGGAATGATTCCTTGTTGTGATAAGAGAATAAGGGCAATTCCTATAATAAAAGGTATAGTACTGCCGATATAACCCATGGCAAATCCTCGAGCTGAAATCCGGTTCATTCTTTCCTCAGTGGTAACATCCACAAGAAAAGCATCATAGAAAATATTCGCGCCTCCAAAACCTAAGACGGTAAAAATGTAACAGATTAAGAGAATAATCCATTGGTCACTCGGAACAACTGCTAATAGAGCTGTGAACACGACACCTAATGTGATGAAAAAAGTAAAAAGCCTTTTCTTAAACCCGCGAAAATCCCCAATGGTCCCGAGAATGGGAGCACAAATAGAAATGAGCAAGGTCGCAAATGAGTTTGCATAGCCCCAATAAGCCGTTGAGTTTGAGGCAGTAATTCCTGCTTCTGTCGCTGCCGCCTTAAAATATAAGGGGAAAATGGCAGTGGTAATTAAAATTGAATAGGCAGAATTGGCCCAATCATAAAAAACCCAGCTTTTCTCTTGCTTTGTCATTCGACTCATGCGATTTCCTCCCATATGAAATTTTTTGATGAAGCAGAGGAGCTTGGAAATCTCAAATAATCATAACCTACTATTATTTATTGTACTACATTAATAGGAAAAAAGAGGAGATATTTCCTATTAATGACTTAACTTTTTTGAATTTACAAAAAGTTAAGTTCGTTGAAGCCAATGCATAAATTTTTATTTTTATAGACGGATGCCATTACCATTTTTCGCATTCTTGAATTTACTATAGTAGGCGGTAAAGTATGTCAGCTGAAGCGGAGACAAGCTTTCCAGAGTGTGGAAATTCACTGATAAACTGCCAATTTATCAAATAAAATATTCCATTCATAAGATGGAAGGAGGGAAAATATGTTAAATCAAAATTTAGACCAATGGGTGAGTAAAATCAAAGTAACTAACCAGGTTAATGCAGATGTGGCAGTGGTAAATAACTCATCACTCATCATGATGGGGAAAGGACGCCAAGGTGCTGTATTTCAACTAACAGATGCTATTTGTATTAAGGTATTTGGGAATGCCGAGGATTGCGATCGTGAATACCAAGCGCTATCAATGGGACAAAATACGAATCTTTTTCCAAAACTTTATGGAAAAGGTCCGCTCTATATTGCGATGGAAATCATTCGTGGAGTTGACTTGCGTGAGTACCTTCAATCACAGCCGTTAACGGAGGCACTCTCTGCGAAATTGATAGAAATGTTAATTACATTTAAATCGATTGGCTACGAACGGATTGACCATCATAAGCGCCAGATCTACTTACAGCCTGATGGAAGCTTAAAGGTTATTGATGTTGCGAGAACGATTTGGAGAGATCGGGTATATCCGTATCCTCGTAAACTATTGACGTCTTTAGGGGAAGAAAACAAGGCGGTGTTTCTGTCACATGTCCAGGCGATGGCTCCAGAACTTTACCAGGAATGGCTCCACTACATCCGCATGGAGGATTTATCCCGGCAAATTACCGAGCTGCTTCTTCCGGAGAAACCGGATAAGAAATTAGTGAAAAATTTAAGCAAAGGATTGTTAACAACAGACGATGAGAAAAATTATGTGATTCTTTTGGAAGGCCTTGTCCACAAGGTATTCAAAGAGGAATGGGTGAAAACTATGCTTGCTCGAGGAGCAGACCCGGAAACGGTAATGGCCAAAATCGATGAACATTGGGACAAACTGGAACAAGTTTACGGGGAAAGATACCCAGTTCGCGATTATAGCTACGAGGGAGATCGTTCTAACAAAATCTACAAAGACCGAAATGGTGGAAAACGTTTCGAAGGCGAGCGAGAAAAAGATCGATACCGTGCTAAGGGAAGGTCGTTTGAAGGGGATCGCTCACATAAGGATCGACAAAAAGAGAAGGACAAACATAAAAAAAAGGGTAAGCATAGCTAATGTTTTGATGCAATACTATGACCTTAATAAAGTTTTACCCGAGGAGGAGCCTGAATATTAAGAGGAGATAACCATATGAAAGTTCTAGTTATTTGGCGTTTGCTGACAGTTGGCGGAGTGAATGCGGGCTGGCGTAATCGCGCAATTTATTTTAAAAAACATGGAATTGATACTGAGTTTCTTTATACAACCGATCATGGCGGGCTCCACATTATGCAGGATATAGCACCTTTGTATATAACAAAAGATGAACAGGAGATTGTTCACATCATTAAGAACAATCACTATGATGCGATCATCGTCGTTGATACAGGTAAAGCCTTTAAATGGATTAAGAAGGCCGGATTTATTGGACCTGTGATTGTGGAAGCACGTACCCCTGAGCTTATTAAGATCCAGCCTCAATTGAAAAGCTTCCGAGGTATTCAGCCTAAAATCATTATTGTCCCCTCTATCTATCAACAGCGTCTCATTAGAATTTTAACGGATGAGATTCCGATTCATGTGATTTACAATGGCATCGATACAGGATTTTATCGGGCATTATCAATGGATGAAATTGATTATGATAGCATTCCGATTTTTCCATTGGGAAAAAAAATCATCGGCTGGATTGGCAGATTAGATAAGCGGAAAAACTGGCAAATGCTGCTTGAGGTGGCTAAAATCATTAAAAGTCAGCGAACGGATATCGAGATTTGGGTGATCGGCGGAGCCCAAAGTGTTCAGCGAGAAGAATTCAAAATGAGATGGCAGGAAGAACAGCTCACTGACATTATTAAGTGGTTCCCGGTGATACCTTATCAGCAAATGCCACATGTGTATGCAAAAATTCGCCAGTCCGGTGGCTGCACATTGGCCACCACTAAAACAGAATCGTTTGGAAATACCTTTATTGAATCGATGGTTTGTGGAGTTCCAGTAGTGGCCTCAAAGATGGTGCCTGTCACCGAGTTAGTTGAGCATGGTGTCCATGGTATGCTCTTTCGTGGTCAAAATGTGGAGGATGCGGTTAAACAGTTGTATGCGCTTTTGGATAATCCTGCGCAGTATAAACAGATGTCGCAAGCCGCGATTCGCCATGTGCATGAAAAATTTGCGATTGAAAAGGTTGCAAAGGAATATATCGCATTGTTGAAGGAAATTGTCGTTCAAGCTGATGGTACGAATGGTGAGGTGAAAAGTCAATGATTCAGCCGATAGCTTATAAAAAAAAGCTTGAAGGGAAATCCGGTGCCCATTTGATAACATTTGATGATGGAAGAGACTACGTCGTGAAATATCATCAACCTGGTTTTGAAAAAGCCCTGGCGAATGAATGGATTGCCTATTGCCTTGGACGCTACCTTGGTTTGCCAATACCATTTGCTCAAATTGTTCAAATACCCCAAGAATTTTCCACTCAAGTACCAGCACTCACGCAAATGTCCCATACTCAATTTCAATTTGCCTCACTATATGTGCCTGATTGCTTTGATGGGCATCAAGTGACATCTGTTCCGCAAATAAGCAATCATCAGACAATGGCAGGAATAATATTATTTGATTATTGGCTGTGTAACCGTGATCGTACTCGTAAAAATATCGTCTTGTGTGAGGATTCACCCAACGCCTATCGATTATGGATCATCGATCATGCAGAAGTTTTCAATTCTTTCAATTGGGTTCATACCGATTTAGAGAATTTGCCAACCAATATAATGAAAAGCGCTACCCATGAATTAATGGTGCGCTTTACGGATGATGAGCAATGTTTTTTCGATTATTTAGATGTCGTTCAGACACTCCCAATTCATTTAATCGAGGAAATTGTTGCGGTAATACCAGATGATTGGAACGTAACTACGGAGGAAAAAAAGGCGATTGTAACGGCACTCGTTACCCGACGCAAAAAGAATCTTCAAAAGGTCATCGAAAGATTTATTAAAAGGGTTTATCGTCCTATTCACAAAAAACTGCGCTGAACCCCATTCCCCCATTTGGTAAAGGAGTTTTTCATTTCTTTTACAATCTATCAGGGCATTTCTACTATTTTGAATGAAAATATGTGAGATTTCTAGGTTACTATCGTGACGGAAGGCTGTCCCGATGCATATAAAGAATTAAAGAGTAAAAAGGAAGGAGGCAGCATATGAAAATCCGGAAGGCCATTATTCCAGCAGCCGGTCTCGGAACTCGATTTTTACCAGCGACGAAAGCACAGCCTAAAGAGATGCTACCGATTGTTGATAAACCAACAATTCAATATATTGTCGAAGAAGCAGTTGCTTCTGGGATTGAAGAAATTATCATCATCATAGGCAGGGGAAAAAGGTCTATTGAAGATCATTTCGATAAATCATATGAACTAGAAGATACCCTATTAAGAAAAAATAAGCAGGACATATTAGCGGAAGTTCAAAAAATATCAAACCTGGTTAACATCGTCTATGTTCGTCAAAAAGAGCCTTTAGGTCTTGGACATGCCATTCTTTGCGCTAAGAGTGTCATTGGTGAGGAGCCTTTCGCGGTCTTGTTAGGAGATGACATTGTCATGTCAGAAACTCCATGTTTAAAGCAAATCATCGATGTATTCGAATATTACAACAGTTCTGTTGTAGCAGTTCAAACAGTCGCGGAAAAGGATGTCAGTAAGTATGGCATTATTAAGCCAAAAGGGTCGATGATAGAGTCAGACTTATTCCATATCGAATCATTTATAGAAAAGCCAAAAAAAGAGGAAGCACCATCAAGATACGCTATTATGGGACGTTATGTCTTGACCTCAGAAATTTTTAATATTTTAGCCAGAACTCCATTTGGAAAAGGGGATGAATTACAGTTAACGGATGCCATTAATGAACTGAATAAACATCAGGCTGTATTAGCTTATAACTTTAAGGGTGGCCGTTATGATATCGGTGACAAGATTGGTTTTATTAAGGCAACAATAGACTTTGCTTTAACGAGAAATGATATAAGAGAATCGGTTCTTGGATATTTGCTGGAAGTTTATAAAAAAGAAAACCTACAAAATAGTAAAAGAGAGATTGATTGATATGAATATAGCTGTTTTAGGTACAGGCTATGTCGGCCTATCCACAGGTGTTTGTTTATCAGAAATCGGGCATCACGTGACATGCATCGATATTAATGAACAGAAAATTAATCTTTTAAGGCAAGGAAAATCCCCCATTTATGAACCCAATCTCGAGAATTTTCTAGTTGAAAATTTGTCTGAAGGAAGACTGCACTTTACCTCGTCTCCTTCAGAAGGATTGAAGGGTGCAGATATTATTATTATCGCCGTGGGAACACCTCAGGGAGAGGATGGATCTGCAGATTTATCTTATCTTGAACAAGCAGCAAAGGATATTTCAAAATACATGACAGCTTCGACCGTGCTTGTAATAAAAAGTACAGTCCCCGTCGGAACGAACGATTTTATCAAAAGAACAATGGAAGAGCTTTGTGGATTCTCAATAAAGATCGTTTCAAATCCTGAATTTTTGAGACAGGGCTCGGCCATTGAAGATACCATTAATGCGGACAGAATTATTATCGGCTCTGAAGACAGGGAAGCTGCTGAAAGAGTACGTGAAATGTATCAGCCCCTGAATGTCCCGGTTCTTTTAACAAGTACGAAAAGTGCAGAGATGATTAAATATGCCGCAAATGCATTTTTGGCAACGAAGATCAGTTATATCAATGAAATTGCAAATCTATGCCAAGTTGTCGGAGCAGATGTAGAAGATGTGGCTAAGGGAATAGGGAAGGATCGGCGAATCGGGGAGTCCTTTTTGAATGCCGGAATTGGCTATGGCGGCTCCTGTTTTCCGAAGGATGTAAAAGCATTGATTCATACAGCAGGCATGAATGGTGTGAATTTCTCCTTATTAAAAGAAACGATTTCTATTAATGCATCCCAGTCTGAGCTTCTTGTCATGAATGCATTAAAACGATTTGGAGGTTTAGAAGGTAAAAAAATTACGATGTTGGGACTTGCTTTTAAGCCGGAAACAGATGATATGCGGGAAGCACCATCTATCAAAATTGCCAGGGCGTTATTGAAACACGGTGCCCAAGTGTCGGCCTATGATCCTGTTGCCACCGAGAATGCAAGGAAAATCATTGGTGAGGCTATCCGATATGCATTTTCCGTTGACGATGCCGTCTCAGGGGCAGATGCCGTTCTCATCGTAACAGAATGGAAAGAATTTAAAGAACTTAATCTCGACGATATTCTGAAGAAAATGAACTATCCCATCATTTTCGACGGTCGAAACTGCTTCGAACAAAACAAAATTAATACCTGCGAGCATATCGAATATTACCCAATTGGCAAACCAGCCATCATAAAATAGAAGGCCTTCAAAAAAGGCCTTTTAAACCTTGTGTTTTAATTGCACTATTTTGCATGATATAATCATATAACTTAATTCGTTCAAGGGATGTGGAGGTATGAGTATGGAAAGGCTAGAATTGGAGCAGAGTGATTTGACACAGTATATTCCTCCAAGAGGGGACTTTGAAACTTTTCGTGATGAGGAGCATTATCGGGAGAAGTTAAAGGAGTGGGGGCTGTCTTCGGCAAAGGAAGCTAAACGGGAGTTTTTGTATAAGGAACGGATTTATCAGCGTATTGTGACCATTAAGGGTTTTGAAACGTATGGAAAATCTGACGATTACAATACGCTTGTGATTGAATTTCAAGAGGGAAACCTAAGCTGCATCCACCCCGCTTATTTAAAGGAAATGCAGCAATCAAGCTTTGGAAAAGAAAGCCTGATACAATTGGAGGAAAAAGATGCAGGAATGGTAGCCGAATCTAACATAAAGGAAGAAAAACCCGCTGCTTCCAAACCAGCGAAAGCTACAAAACCGAAAAAAGAGAAGCAGGCGAAAATAGAGCTACCAGTAGATAAGGTTCACTTTACCGCATCAGTAAAACAGTTCGCCCTTACATATAACCCATTTAATGAAGAAAATGATGAAGTGGTGATCCTAGAGAACGTAAAAATTGTTCAAGAGCCGCCAATAGAGCTTGACTACGCTTGGTGCAGTCACAGTAAAACACTGAAAAAATTTGAATTAGCAAAAGGGGACCTGCTCGAATTTAACGGAAAAGTGGCCGCAAAGAAGCTGGCAAAAGGAAAAGATGTTGCAGATGAATTTACACTTGATGTAGCGGTGCCTTATAAAGTTAACAACCCTTCTAAAATTGTAAAAAAGGACTAGCCGAAAATGAAAAAAAAGACTTCCTCGAAGAAGTCTTTTTCTAATGTAAATCCATTTTAAAACGTGAGCACTTGTCCATTCCGTATGAAATATCTGACAAATTCTATAGAAATTCGTTTATTAAACGAAGAACAAACGATTATAAAAGGAATATATGCAAGAGAAAAGTAACAATTGAACGAGGATTCGCTGATGCAAAAGAAATACATGGTATGCGTTGGATAACGTTAAGGGGACATAAAAATTGTCGATACAGGCGATGTTTACTTTTGCTGCTATGAATTTCAAGAAGATGGCCAATTGGACATGGCGAGTTCCAAAAAAGGCCTAAAACATAGGTTATGAGAGTACAAGAAACTCTTAAAAGCTCTTAAATAAGCATCAAAATAACTTAAAAGGCATCCGAATGAGTTCATTCGGATGCCTTTTGTCGATTATCTTAGCCGGTTAATCTATCTAATCGACCGATTTTTTATATGCAATTCCCTAGTATTATAGCCAATTTTTCTAGTTTATGGACAAGCGTTTAGTTAGTTTTCTAGCTTTATCATATCTTAATACTAGATTTACAATCTTAACATATAGAAAGGTAGAGGATACAAGAATGAATCATAAAAAGAACGCTGATAATGCAAGCGTGATAAAAGAAATTAACAAAATTAAAGTGACGAAGCCTGAAGAAACAGGCTTTCTCATTCATAACCCAACTGACCTGCCCATTATTAGTAACGAAGATAAGCGGGTTGTTATCGGCATTGATGGATCTCGATGTGCCGCTTATTTTGATAAAGAGGAAAAGGCTGAAAAGGAATTTCAGGCTCTTCAAATGGGAGCAGCAAGAGGATTTACTCCAAATGTATTCTTAAGAAGAGGAACCTATGTAGTCATGGAGACTATTCAAGCACCAACTCTAGAAGATTATTTAAAAATTAATCCAGTAACGAAAGAATTAACACAAAAGCTGCTACAACTTTTTAATGATTTTAAATCAGTTGGTTTTACCCGTCTTGACCAGGCCACAGCCCATATTTACTTAATGCCTGATGGCAGTTTTAAGGTTGTAAACCTGCACCGCCATACCAAACAGCCAGCAAAGCTGTTTCCACAGCGTTTAATCAAAAGTATGGGGAATCAGGCTGAGAGATTTCTTCAACAAGTAAAAGAAATGGAACCAACTTTGTACGAATCGTGGACAAAGGATCCTAAATTTAACGCAACAATCGCAAAAGCAAAGTCAGGTGAAAGTAAGAGGTGATAGAGACCAATGAAAGTTGCAATGATTAGCTGGGAATACCCGCCGCAATTTTCGGGGGGGCTTGGTATCCACTGCCAAGCCCTTGTTCGAGAATTAACTAGTATCGGTGTTAATATTGAGTTTTACCTTCCCGCGTTTAAAGAAATAGAATTTGATCCTCCTTCGGGCATGACAATCCACCAAGTGCAATTGCATGAGAATTTTTCGAAATATGCTTATTTAGGAAGTGCTATCTGGGATTCTGTCATGGATTTTCGAAAAAGGTTTGAAGAAGTATTTGTGAAGGAAGGTATCGATCTGATTCATGCCCACGATTGGATGGGGGTTTATGCAGCAACGGGAATCGCTCAAAAATACAACATCCCTCTTGTCTGGACTGTTCATTCAACAGAATTTGATCGTGCCGCAGGGAAGTCTTATAATCCAGTGATTTTTAATATCGAACAGGAATCTCTAATTAATGTGAATCATACAATTTCTGTCTCCCAAAGGACAAAGCAAATATTAATTGATCATTATGGTGCCGATCCGGATAAAATAACCACCATATACAATGGAATTGACTTCTCTGCTTTTGAACAAATGGCTGCCAGAGATTATCAAAAAACGGATGGATATATCTTATTTTTAGGTCGATTGACCAGACAAAAGGCTCCTGATGATTTTTTACAAGCAGCAAGCCTTGTGCTTGCTGAACGCAAGGATATCCGTTTTATGATGGCGGGTGAAGGCGACCTGATGAATAAGTTACGTCTCATAGCTCGTCGCCTGAAAATTGATGAACGTGTTGTGTTCACAGGTAGAGTTACGGATGAAAAACTGAAAGAATGCTACAAAAATGCGTTATTATTTGTTCTTCCCGCAAGATCTGAACCTTTTGGCATTACCGTTTTGGAAGCAATGGCAGCAGGCATTCCAACCATTATCTCGACCACAACCGGAGTAGGGGAAATTGTCAAGAATGTTCATGTCATTGAACCGAACAAGCCTGATCAATTGGCAGCAGCTATCCTACAGCTATTAGACCACCCGGAGCAAAGACAATCCTTAGGGGAAAAAGGTGCTCAAGAAGCACGTTCTTGGACTTGGGATCAGGTCGGTGAAAAGACACGTCAATTATATTTAAGGGTAATAAACACCAGGTAATTAAGATTTTTCTATTTTTAAATAGAAAGGAGTTAAACAAAGATGACAAACGATTTACAGCTTCCTGCGATTGAAGAAATCGTTACAGCATATGAGCTTAGCTATGGGACAAGCCGAAAGGTTCTTCAAGCTAATCTCGTATCATCCACCCCTAAAATACGAAAAATGATCCTCGAATATCATTTAATCTATCGTAATCAGGGTGGAGAGTTGAAAGGAGAACCGTTAATTGGAAAGGTGTATTCTGACCAAAAAAAGGGAATCGAAAGCTATTGGTTTTTACAATATTTGTGGAACCATGGATTTGGCTCTGAACCTAAGTTCACGATTGTCCGGCCGATTGCTTATCTGCAGCAATATCGCCTGATGCTTATGTCGAAGTCGCCTGGGAAAACATTGGATGATTGGATACATGATCCAAATGCCGATAACAAGCAACTTGCCTTTCTTATTGCTAATTGGCTGACAAGAATGCATGAGATCCCGCTCACATCAGTCCGATCGGCGGTTCGTACAAGAGCCACTGCCGATGTAAGGCGATTTTATGAAGATCTTTCAGAACGAATACCGAAAGAAAAAGCAAAGCTAAAATCGATCTATGATCAATTTGTGCAAAATTCCGATAAATTAAAGACTGACCAAAAAGTTCTCCTTCACGGAGATTTTCATACAAAAAATGTCTTTTTACACGAACAAAAAGTCATTGCCATTGATTTTGATCATCATTTTGTAGGTGACCCTGCATGGGATGTTGCCTATTTAGCCTGTCAGATTCAGATTAGTGCCTTCTTTAAAAAAGGTGATTTTGATTATTTCCAATCGATGGTCAATGATTTCATGAAAAAATATCTCGATTCTCACCTTTCTTACAACCCTAAGGAATTTCTTGAGCGAATTTCTTTATATAGTGCCCGTTCACTTTTTGAAAGCCTTCATTATGAATTATGTGTACTCAATACAGAGAAATTTAACATTGTTAATCCGTTTCTTACAAAATGTGATCACTATTTGCAAGGGATTTACCTGTAATGAAACATTTCTCCATTCCTATTGCAATCGTTCATCATGCCAATCAATACTTGATCACCAACGGCTACGATAATCGCCCCGGTATTAATGAAATTATTGGACCTTCAGATGCTTCTTCCGGTTTACGCGCAGTAGTTGACCTCCATTCCCAATACAATATACCGTTCCACCTGCACATAAGCGGTACATTTATCGAAGCATGCGCCTGGTATGATCCGCTGTTTCTTGAAGAAATTGTAGAATTAAGAGAATCGGGATTAGTAGAAATCATAGGTTCTACGTATGCCCAAAATATTATGCCTCTGTTTGATCGCGAACATAATCGCTATCAAATAGAGGAAGAACTTTTTCTATTTGATAGGTGGCTTGGAGGAAACCTATCAGATGTTTCCGGATTTTGGGTTCCTGAACGAGTTTGGAATACCCAAAAGCTAGCGGATGTTATAACGGATAAAAATCTTCCAAATCAAGGATTTCAATATGTTCTACTGGATGACCGCTTGCTCTTATCTGACCAATCACGGCAAGACTTTGATCGGAATCCGCGTTTTTTGCCAGAACTTTTCGAAGCACATCGGATTGATGAAAGTCATGGTTTAATTGCACTCCCACTTTCAAATGAAATGCGTTTATCTATTCCATTTGAATCGGAGAAGCATAAACAGCGATTAAATGCTCTCATGTCACAAATGCAACTTGAGATTATGAATGGTAGAGACGTTATCGCTATCTATGGTGACGATATGGAAAAGGTTGCGGGAATTCCACCTTGGAATCCGCAGGGTGTTGACCATTATCGCAATTTCCTTGAATGGTTGATTCAAAGACAAGATGCAACTCCGGTACTGCTTCAGTCTTGGATTGCCCAGCACAAAATTCAACCTTCTATGCCAATAGACCCTGGTGCGTATCGAGAGCTGGTTATCGATTTTGGAGCTGGAGAAGATTATAAGAATTGGGCAAATTCACAGTCTTGGACTCCATATCAACGAAATTTGATAGAAATGTGGGAGGAGTTTAAAAAGCTGTCTGCTAAGACAGAAAGTGAGTCATCTTTACTTGAACTTGCACGAAAGCATTTGCTTGCTTGTACGTATGAAACAGGCTGGCATGATGCTCCAAATAGTATTCATAGCGACCGAGACAGCATAGGATTCGCATTACCCGCTCCATGGGCACGTGCTGTTGCCAGTCATGCAAGGGCAGCCTCGATTTTAATGGAAGCAGCAAAATGGGAAAGCGAACAGGTAAATTCAACCCTTGTTAAGGTAACCGTCGAGGATATTGATCATGATGGTTATAATGAGGTTGTTTTACGGAACAATCGTTTAGCTGTTGTCATTTCGCCGCAATTCGGCGGGCGTATTATTTATCTGTTTTATGATGACCGGCTTATTGTTGGTAATCCGTCAGATGACTGGAATTGGCTTGAGGAATTGAATGATTTTATGGACATTCCGATGAATCATCCGGGTGCATTAGCAGATTATGGATTTGAACATGACCATTATGAGATTCATTCGCTGGAGGTAATAGAAAATCAAGAAGTTGAGCTAGTAATCGTGAATAAGCAAACTAATAGTGCGGCATTTGGGATGACGAAGCGTTTTCTGCTCAAGGGGGGACAAAGTCAAATCTGTATTCAATATGATCATATTCCGCTAAACATTTTACCTCTATCCCTCGATGTTGGATTATCGCCTGACTATTTGAAGCTCTTGCGCAATGGACGAACTTCCATCCTCCCATATCAAAGAGGAAATAAGAGAGGGTTTCAAGACGATAATATTATTTCTTGGGTTTCCACCGAGTCAGAGAATACTAGTTGGATTGTATCACGGAATCCAATTTACGGACACGGTTTTTGCTTGGGACTTAGGGTCAAAGCCAATTCTGGTGCATTAAAAATAGGAGTACAATCATTATAATTGGAAGGGGGTTATTAGTATGTCTCAAAACATATATCCTGTTAAGCTTATTGGAACCACCTTTAAAGGGTATTCCAAGCCTCAGCACATTCTATTTAGTGATGATAAATCGTATGTAGTTAAGTTTAAAAATAACTCAAGCGGAACAAGAATACTCGTGAATGAGTATATTGCGGGAAAATTAGGCCAGCTCCTCTCACTACCGATTATTCCTTTTGAGGTTGTTCATATCAGCGATGATTTTCTTAAGGAATCTCAGCTTCTTCTTAATCATAAGTTCACTTCAGGGAGCAGTTTTGCTAGTTTGTATATTGATAATTGCATTCAACTCAGCAGAAATTCTAATAATGAATACATCAAAGTAACCAATCAAGAACACCTTGCCTTGATTATTGCCTTCGATATTTGGATTGGGAATACCGATCGGAAAGAGAACAATGTACTGCTTGAACCTGTTGAGAATGGTAAGTACTATCTTCGCTTGATCGATCATGGCAGGTGTTTTTCTGAAGCATTATGGACGATCAAAGATCTTAAAAAAATGCCGAAAATGGAAGTTAAACTGAATGTTCATCATTGGTGTGCCTCATTCCTCCAAGGTCAAAACGAGCTAAATTCAGCGATTGAAAAAATCCTCTCCTTACCGGAAGAGTCCATTAAAAGTGTCATTCAATCCATTCCTAAAGACTGGGATGTATCCGATATGGAAAGGGATGCGCTCGTTACCCACTTGATCAATGCAAGAAAACAATTACCTCAGCTAAGTTTGACAGCGAAAAAAAAGAAAAAATAAAGGTTCTGCCGCTGGGCAGAACCTTTATTTCATGAGTTATGGCATTAGTCAAACGGTACCATTGATTTTTGCCATTAAATCCGTGAAACCAGGATCATTTGCCCAGCGATTGTACCATTTTGGACTAATTTCCTGTACAAAATGAAGGAAATTTACCGCGTTGCCGCCCATTTCTCCAATTAGCTTTTTGGCTAAGTTGACTGGCTGTGCTTTGATCATATGAACTACGTCTATGATTTTCATTGACCCATCTGGAACTAAATAGATGTGCCGCGCAGAATGGTCAAAACGATTGAATCCTGCTTTTTCAAATAAATTTAGTAAATCTATAATTCTGACGGTTAATCCTCTATCAATCGGGTGCATGTCCAAATGATCCAAAAGACTTGGATATGTCAAGTATTCCATTACAATAAAATTATCTCCGGAAAAATACACCTCTGGACAAATGCCGACTTTACCACCGAGCTTTAATCCTTGAAGCTCCCGGTCGAGATCTTGTTTCACACAGTAAATTTTTACGCAGCGATAATCATCGATTTGAAAAACAGCTCCTTGATGACCTTTTCCCAATAACCGATAGCTGGTTGGATTATTCACTACCACACTGCCGGATTGTTTTGTAATCTGAATCTGATCCAGTTTATCAATAAGCTTCTGTTCCAAATTCATACGTAACAGCCCCTTCCTAATATATTAATACTATATTAGAATATGTTTTTAGTAGGGTCCCTGTGCTAGATACCTCTCACGACTATTTAAGTAAAATTTGAAAAGGTAATTTCTAATCTAAACTTGAAAAAGTCAAAGTCTTTTCTCTCTTTGACTTTTTCAAGGGTACTACACAATTTTCATGACTTTACCAAAAGGAGCTTTTGGTACAAATTCGGTTGGTACCAGCCAAAACACTTCAAATTGTACTTGCAAGTCTTCTGGGATAAAACCTGTTAAATCTGTAATATAAAATAGCGTGTCAATTTCCTCTGTTTCCGCCCATTCAAGCGCTAATGTATAAGAAGCTTTCCCGTGTGTGAAATATTTGATTTCAGTAGATTCTGTAATCGATTCAGTTGACCTTAGTTTAAAGTCAGACTGAACAAGGATGGTGTCTGGACGCAACTCTTTAAAGAATGTCACGATGTTTGCAATCAGGTCTATTTTTGTTTCATTTGTTGAAGTATCTACCGCCAAAGCTAGTTTCTTTCCCTGTCGCTCCTGGATAAATTTTAAAAGATTTTTGTGCCATTTCATCCGATAAAATTCCCCTCTCATCATTAAGTCACAAAATTTATTATGCTCATTATGTGGTCGTGAATGCGGAACAAATAATTGTAATCGACCCTGAAATAAAGGTATATTTTTGTTAGAGAGATTTATAAAAGGCAGGGGAAATTACGATGGAAGGCAAATGGTTGATTGCGGATCGAGATTTGAACGAAAGAGAAGGATTAAAATGGCTGTTAAAGTCTTCTTCGATTCCGGTTAAGGATATCTACTTGGCGTCAAATTACCAGCAATTTGTCGTTTTGTTTGAAAAAGAATCTCCAGACATAGTATTATTGGAGCTCGACATGATTAACCGAAAAGATTGGTCAAGCTTTCGAGAGTTGATGCAAATATATCATCCCGTCCTTTTATTCACTAGCGCTGAGGCTACCTTCGAAAAAGCACGTTTAGCCATTGATATGCAAGCTTTAGATTTGATGATCAAGCCATTTTCCGCTGTCAAAGTAAAGTCAGCCTATCAAAAGGCGTCTAAAAACTTGTCTAAAAATACCAATTCTATGGGGATGTCCCACTTACATACTTACAAAGCAATATCCTATGAAGCATTATTTAATTCTGTTGCCTCGTTTTCAGGAAATTACCACTTGTCAGCATTTAAAACTGAAAGTTCTGAAACGAAGGGGACACTCTTTCATTTTTTAACAGATTATCCCTTAAAAGATTTACATGGGATATTCCCTTTGAGTGATATGGTTGTCCTGCTATTCGAGGAACAGTGCCTAACGATTAGAGAACAATGCCAGAAAGCAATGAGAAGATGGGAGGAGGAATTCTCAGACCCGCTTGCGATCGTCATTCATAGAGGTGAACCTACTACTGAATCTCTACATCAAAGGTATATACAAACCCGGAAAATGCTAGAAATTACTTATTATAAAGGATATCGTCAGGTTTTAGAGTTTCATACTTCCCCTAACTGGGGACATATCGATCCATTCCTCTCCCCGCCAGAACAACGGCTTTGGGTCGATATGCTTACAAATTTGGATTTAGATAACATGAAGAAGTGGTTGTATGACGAGTTTCTTCAATTAATGGATCCTTTTCCAGATCCAGGGTTGGTCAGAATCCGATTAACGAGTATCCTTGCCCAGTTGAGGCGTTATATGAAAACCAACAATCTAGACGGACAGGAAAGTTATGAGCGTGAGTATCGTTATATCTTTCATTCAATCCTATACGATACCGTTCTTTATCGAACGGTGCAGAATTTGATTTTATTTACGCAAAAGCTATTTATTGGTGCAGAGTCGAACCAGAGAAAATCCAAGTACGATCCAATTGAACGCGGAATCTCTTATATGGAAGTTAATTTTTCAAAAAGTGACCTAAGGTTGGAAGAGGTAGCGCAATACGTTGATCGTAACCCATCATATTTTAGCCATCTCCTAACTGTAAAAACAGGTGTTAGCTTTACCGAGGTCCTAACAGGGATCCGTATGAAAGAGGCCAAACGTTTACTGCTAGGAACAAGCAAGCCTGTGAAAGAAATATCCTTTCTTGTCGGGTTCCAAAATCCGAATTATTTTAGTCGAATATTTAACGAAACCGTGGGGCAGTCCCCAAGAAAATTTCGAATGAATAAAGTGGAGAGAAAGATTCAGTCAGAGGACTGAGTCTTTCTTAAATCTAAAAATATCTTCCTTTTCTAAAAATAATCTAGAATTTAGCTATAGAAATTTGTTGAAACAAAAATATTTTACCTTTTTTCTAACTTTAATTTCGTATTTTTCAGAAGATTTTATTTTTATAATGAAATTGTGAGTAAAGTATTTAAAGGAGTGAGCTTATGGAGACAAATACAAAGAATTTAAGGGTAGTAAAAAGTTATAAAGGAACGGAATTACATGCAAAGGGCTGGATCCAAGAGGCTGCTTTAAGGATGTTAATGAACAATCTTGATCAAGAGGTTGCCGAGCGCCCTGAGGATTTAGTTGTTTACGGGGGAATTGGAAAGGCTGCGCGGAACTGGGAGTCCTATGATGCGATTGTTAGGACGCTCCTTGAACTGGAAAACGATGAAACATTATTAATACAATCAGGTAAACCGGTGGCGGTATGGAAATCCCATAAGGATGCGCCGAGGGTGTTACTTGCGAACTCTAACTTAGTGCCTGCCTGGGCAAATTGGGAGCATTTCCATGAGCTTGATAAAAAAGGCTTAATGATGTACGGACAAATGACAGCTGGTAGCTGGATTTATATTGGCAGCCAAGGAATTGTGCAAGGTACGTACGAAACATTTGCAGAACTAGCTCGTCAGCATTTTGGCGGGACGTTAAAACATACAATTACATTAACGGCTGGACTTGGCGGGATGGGTGGAGCTCAACCGTTAGCCGTAACGATGAACGATGGGGTATGTCTTGCGATTGATGTCGATGAGACAAGGGTAGATCGCCGAATTGAAACCGCTTACCTTGATGTTAAAACACATGATTTAGATGAAGCATTGAAAATGGCACAGGAAGCGAAGATCGCAGGAAAAGCATTATCAATCGGTTTAATCGGTAATGCAGCGGAAATTCTTCCATTGATGATTGATAAAGGCTTCAATCCAGATGTGTTAACAGACCAAACCTCTGCCCATGATCCACTAAATGGTTATGTACCAGTTGGATATTCTTTGGAAGAAGCAGCGGTGTTACGTAAGGAAGATCCAGCAAGATACGTTCAATTGTCGAAACAAAGCATGGCTGTTCATGTGAAGGCAATGCTTACAATGCAGGAAAAAGGCGCAATTACATTTGATTATGGTAATAACATTCGTCAAGTAGCAAAGGATGAAGGTGTGGAGAACGCGTTTGATTTCCCAGGCTTTGTTCCAGCCTATATCCGTCCGTTATTCTGCGAAGGAAAAGGACCATTCCGCTGGGCAGCCTTGTCTGGCAATCCTGAGGATATTCGCAAAATAGATGAAGCATTGCTTCGGGAGTTTAAAGATGATGAGCATCTTTGTAAATGGGTAAAAATGGCACAGGAAAAAATCAGCTTCCAAGGTCTTCCTGCCCGTATTTGTTGGTTAGGCTATGGAGACCGTGCCCGTTTTGGGAAGGTGATCAACGATATGGTTGCTTCTGGCGAAGTGTCAGCACCAATCGTCATCGGCCGCGATCATTTAGATGCTGGTTCTGTTGCTTCACCTAACCGTGAAACGGAAGCGATGAAGGATGGCAGTGATGCAGTTTCTGACTGGCCGATTCTAAATGCGATGATCAATGCTGTTGGCGGAGCAAGCTGGGTGTCACTGCACCATGGCGGCGGTGTTGGTATGGGGTATTCCCAGCATTCTGGAATGGTTATTGTTGCGGATGGCACGAAGGATGCAGAAGTCCGCTTACAGCGGGTATTAACAACGGACCCTGGTATGGGAGTAGTCCGTCATGCGGATGCAGGATATGAATTAGCGATTAAGACAGCAAAAGAAAAAGGCATTAAAATGCCGATGCTAGAGCAAGATTGAGAGGATGATTTGAATGAGTAAAGCGGTTTTTATTCGTAATGCTGCTCAGCTCGTTACTTTGCAGGGGAGTTCTCATGCTCCCCTTGTAAAGGAAGCGATGTCTGAGCTTGGTATTATTGAAAATGGGAGCGTTTGGATTGAAGATGGTGTGATTGTGGCCGTTGGTACGGACGTGGAGCTGTTAGCGAAGTTTGGCAGCCGTCTTGGAGAAGCAGAGATTGTCGATGCGAGCGGTAAGCTCGTTACCCCTGGGCTGGTTGATCCTCATACCCATCTTGTTTATGCAGGATCTAGGGAAAATGAATTTAATATGCGCCTTCAAGGTGCTACCTATATGGAAATCATGAATGCCGGAGGCGGAATTCATGCAACAACAAGAATGACCAAGGCTGCTTCTCATCAGGAGCTTTTTCAAGAAAGCTATGAACGATTAAACCAATTTTTGCGTCACGGTGTGACAACGGTTGAGGCGAAAAGCGGCTATGGGATGGAATGGGAAACCGAACTGAAGCAGCTTGAAGTGGCGAAACAATTAAATGAACAGCATGTGGTAGACGTTGTGTCAACCTTCATGGGTGCTCATGCCGTTCCAAAGGAATTTAAAGAAAATCCTGATGAGTTTGTCCGTCTATTGGTGGAGGAAATGATTCCTAAAGTTGCAGAGCTAGGTCTTGCTGAATTTAATGATGTGTTTTGTGAGCATGGAGTTTTTACCCCAGAGCAATCAAAGGTCATTCTTGAGGCTGGCCGTAAGTACGGATTAATTCCAAAAATCCATGCCGATGAAATTGAACCATATGAGGGGGCAGAACTTGCTGCCGAGGTAGGGGCGATTTCTGCAGACCATTTATTGAGAGCATCGGAAAATGGGATGAAGGCAATGGCTTCGAAAGGAGTTGTCGGCGTCCTCCTTCCAGGAACGGCTTACTTTTTAATGGCAGAGTCCGCGAATGGACGAAAAATGATTGATTTAGGGGTTCCAGTGGCGTTATCAACTGATTGCAATCCTGGTTCGTCACCGACTATTTCCCTGCAGTTCATTATGAATCTTGGTTGCTTGAAAATGGGGATGACACCGGCTGAAGTGTTAACTGCGGCTACGATTAATGCCGCCCATGCAATTAATCGCGGGAGAGAGATTGGCAGTTTAGAAGTTGGCAAGAAAGCAGACGTGACGATTTTTAGCGTCGGAAATTATATGAAGCTTCAATATTCCTATGGTGTGAATCATACGGATACAGTTTTGAAAAACGGTAAGGTGGTTGTTAGGGGAGGTCAGCTAATTGAAGAGCTTTCTCTATCCAAAAATTAACCCGCCTAACTTTACGTGGGTAAGGCCAGAGAGTGGCAACGCTGAGAAGGTCCATGAATGGATTCAACCGATTCATCCAGGAATGAATCCTGAAGAGTGTAAGAACGCTGAGGTTGTGATCCTCGGCGTTCCGCTCTCCCGTTCATCAATAAGTGCTTCTGGTGCCTCTGAATTTCCCGATGCTTTTCGCAGGTCATGGAAAGGATTTACGACCTATAATCTTGATGATGATGTGGACCTGTCAGGAATGACTGTCCTTGATGCAGGGGATGTTCCGATGCATGTCACGGATATTTCAAAATGTCACACAAACATTGTTGAGGCTTCTGCTGAATTGCAGCGATATTTCGAGAGTTCGAAGGTGTGCGCGATTGGCGGTGATCACTCGATCACGGCCATGATGGTAAAAGGAATGCACAAGGCTAATCCTTCTGAAAAAATTGGAATCTTACAATTTGATACCCATTTTGATTTAAGAGATATGACGGATAACGGGCCTTCCAATGGGACACCGATGCGGAACTTGATTGAAAGCGGCGTGGTGGAAGGCAGCAATATGTATAATATTGGGTTACATGGATTTTTTAACACGAAAGATCTGAAACAGTATGCAGATGAAAAAGGGGTAAACTATTTCACACTTCGCGAAACAAGGAAAGAGGGTATTGAAGCCGTTGTCCAGCACTGTTTAGCGGAATTATCTGCAAAGGTTGATACCATCTATTTAACAGTTGATATGGACGTACTCGATATTGCCTTTGCACCAGGGGTTCCCGCATCCACACCTGGAGGAATGACCTCGGCCGAACTGCTAGAAGGGGTACTAGCCGCCGGCAGTCATCCAAAAGTCAAAGCCATGGACATCGTTTGTCTCGACCCATTAAAAGACACACCGGTCCAGCCAACCGTTAAACTAGGCACACATGTATTTCTAACCTTTCTTACTGGAGTGGCGCTGAGGTGACAGCTGCGGTGACAGGCACCACAAAAAGACACTGTCCACCTCAGGTGGACAGTTCCTTTCTTCGAACTTAGGGAATTTTATTTGAACAAGGGGGAATGGGTATGGAGAATCGACCTGTAGGGCAAGTAGGACAACCAGAAATGCAATTTGGTAATATGGCGAATAAGTTGAAGTTTTTTATTTTTAGTGCGATTGGTATTTTTGTATTTTTTATTCCGATTACGCTAAATGGTAAATCATCGATTATGCTTGATCATTTTGTTTCATATATCCAGTTGGCAGTCCCAGGAGTTCTTCCTTATTATGCTTTATTAGTCATTTTAGTAGGTGCTGTTTATCCGTTTGTGACTAAATCCTGGAAAAAGGATGCTGTATCCATTGTCTTTTCGATTCTGAAAATATTTGGTCTAGTCGCTGCGGTCATGCTAGTGTTTAATTTTGGACCTAAATGGTTTTTTGACCCGGATATGGCACCGTTCCTATTTAACAAGCTTGTAATTTCCGTTGGCCTTTTAGTACCTATAGGATCTGTCTTTCTTGCCTTATTAGTAGGATATGGTTTGCTTGAATTTATCGGAATATTCATGCAACCGGTCATGAGACCCGTATGGAAGACGCCTGGAAGATCTGCCATTGATGCGGTTGCATCCTTTGTCGGTAGTTATTCGATTGGTCTATTAATTACTAACCGTGTTTTTAAAGAAGGTAAATATACAATTAAAGAAGCAGCAATTATCGCAACTGGCTTTTCCACAGTATCTGCTACTTTTATGATTGTTGTGGCAAAAACTTTAAATCTCATGGACATTTGGAATGCCTATTTTTGGGTAACCTTTGTCGTCACTTTCATCGTTACCGCGATTACTGTTCGAATCTGGCCATTGAATAAAATGAGTGATGATTATTATCAGGGGATGGAAGGGGATGAGGAAGTAATCATAAAAAAAGACCGTGTCAAAACGGCATGGAAAGAAGCAATGATTACAGCAAATGAATCTCCAAGCCTTGGAAAAAATATTTGGGAAAACTTAAAAGATGGTTTTATCATGACAATGGGGATCCTTCCATCCATTATGTCTGTCGGTTTGCTGGGGCTTATTTTAGCAGAGTTTACTCCTGTTTTTGATTGGCTAGGCTATATTTTTTATCCAATTACGGCACTTGCTCAGCTTCCAGAGCCAATGCTAGCAGCAAAAGCAAGTGCCGTTTCGATCGCAGAAATGTTTCTACCGGCTTTATTAGTAACAAAAGCAGCGTTAGTAACCAAATTCGTCATTGCGGTTGTATCAGTATCTTCTATCATTTTCTTCTCAGCGGTAGTACCATGTATTCTGTCAACAGAAATTCCACTTACGATTGGAAAACTCGTTATTATTTGGTTTGAAAGAGTAGTGTTGACCATCTTACTAACCGCACCTATTGCCTTTCTCATTTTATAAATAAAAAACTGTTCCTCGCAAAAAGAGGAACAGTTTTTTTATTGAGCATTTGAAATGTCAAAAGTGACATAATAAAAATACTAATATTATGAGGTGAAGAGAAAAATGCCTATGCTGGATGTTGATGGTGTCCGCCTTTTTTATTCTGACATTGGACAAGGTATTCCGATTATTTTTATTCATCCGCCATTACTGACAAGTGCTAATTTTACATATCAAATCGAAGCATTATCGCAAACGTTTAGGGTGATCACTTTTGATATAAGAGGCCATGGAAGGAGTGGCTCCACCAAGCAGATTATAACTTACCCACTAATTGTCAAAGATATGATCACTCTAATGGATCATTTAGGAATAGATAAAGCTTTCATTTGCGGTTATTCGACAGGTGGTTCCATTTTATTGGAATTTATGCTCCAGTTCAGTGATCGTGCCTTTGGAGGTATAGTGGTAAGCGGGATGTCGGAAGCTAGTGATCTATA
This sequence comes from Neobacillus sp. K501, assembly GCF_053749995.1. Lineage (NCBI taxonomy): Bacteria > Bacillati > Bacillota > Bacilli > Caryophanales > Bacillaceae > Neobacillus > Neobacillus sp. K501. Next base: position 40,734 of record NZ_JBSLYA010000008.1, read on the forward strand.
CTTAAGACAAAGAATTTCTTTAGCAATAAAACTTGCAAATCCAAAAACTATTTCTTTTTTAACCTTTGCGATAACTCGGGGAAATTCCGATACAAAAGCTACGAACAAGCTACTTTACGAGGAAGCAATGAAGGGTGATTCTAGGAATATAAATCAGTATTATCAATATAGTTTAGAATATAATTGTACCAATCAACTCGAAAAAATTGAACAACCTATCCTATTAGTATATGGTAAGAAAGATAAATCCTTTCATCGGTATGCCCATCAATTACAAGAGAAGCTGCCTAGAAATGTATTAAAGTTTCTTTCAAAGAAAAAACATCAGCTTCCAACAAAAGCGCCATTCGAATTAAATCAATTAATTTTGGACTTTATTAATCGTCACAATAAAAACAGTTCAAACGATAATGATCATTTTCATTGAAAGTCTAGAATTTGAAAATGGAGGGGAAAGACAAGCTTGAGGTTGATAGATAGCCACATTCACCTAGATAAATATGGTGACAGTCAGATTTCAGATATAATGAAAAGCTCACTGTCGATTGAAAAATTGATCTCTGTCTCCAATAATCTTGAATCATGTAAGCGCAACCTTGAATTGTCTAATATATATTCAAAAGTAGAAGTGGCTTATGGTTATCATCCTGAGCAAAAGCTGCCGACTGAACGAGATCAAACCGAACTATTTGATTGGATCAATCAGCATAAGGATAAAATGATAGCGATTGGTGAAGTGGGGCTGCCCTATTATTTAAAGCAAAATCAAAAGGTTCTGCTTAATCAATATGACCAATATCTCGAATTATTAGAGGCTTTTATACAAATGGCAGCCCTATTAAAGAAGCCAATCATTCTTCATGCTGTTTACGAGGATGCTCAAATGGTTTGTGATTTATTGGAACAATACTCTATCAAAAGCGCCCATTTCCATTGGTTTAAAGGTGACAGTCTAACCATTGATAGAATGATAGCCAACGGATACTTTATTTCCATAACACCAGAGGTTGTATATAAGAGTAAAATTCAAAAATTAGTCGAAACCTATCCCCTAGGTCAAATGATGCTTGAAACTGATGGACCTTGGCCATTTGAAGGACCTTTTATGGGACAGTTGACTCAGCCAGTTATGATGTATGAATCCATTAAAAAGATTTCAAAAATAAAAAAAATCCCGCTCCATGAAGTGGCAGAAAGATTATTTCTAAATACGACAACTTTTTATCAGTTGGGTGGCTATTAAGGTGGGAAATTTTATTTCCTATTTCTCGGGAAAGCGCAGGAAGAGACAATTAGTGAGTTTCGTTGTCAAAAAATGCTGTCACATTAGAGTGAAATACAACTATTAATAGTAAAATATTCCTAAAACAGAGGTTTTTTATAAAAAAGGGAGAAATGATTATGACAAAACAACTAATCGTTTATACGACAAATGACTGTATTGAATGTACGATGGTGAAAAAGGTACTAACCGAGGAGGGACTTCTTTTTGAGACGAGAAATGTGTCGACCAACCCAGACTTTCAAAAAGAAGTAGAGCAGTTTGGGTTTTTGGGGGTACCTGTGACGGTCCTCGGCACCCGTACGGTAAAGGGATGTACCAATGAACTTAAGGATCTGATCGAATTAGCAAAAGTATAGCGTAGGTTGGGGGAGGTTTTTGTGTGCAAAGAAAAATAGAGAAACACCAACGGTTGCTTAATGACCAAGGAGAGCTAAATGTGAAAGGGTATGCTACTGAGCTTTTGCTCGAATATCGCCGCACTGATATAAAGGCCAGAGCCTACCGGATTAAAGAATGGGATTATTATTTAGTAGCAAATGGTGACTTTGCTGTAGCTTTAACGGTTGCCGATAATTCCTATATGGGACTCATCAGTGTATCTTTACTAGATTTCAAGAATCCTTGGTTTAAAACAACCAGCATTATAAAGCCTTTTACTTTTGGAAAACTTAGGCTGCCTTCTTCATCAAAAAAGGGGGATGTAGTTTATCAGGATAATCGGATCCATATTCAATTTTCACATGAAGTTGATGGCCGTCGCTTGAAATGTAATATGAAGAATTTTAATGAAAATAAAGATTTTCAATGTGATATTTTTCTTAATAATGAGCCCAAGGACTCGTTGGTTATTGCAACACCATTTAGCGAAGACTCGAAAGCATTTTATTATAATCAAAAAATAAACTGCATGGCCGCAGATGGTGTAGCTTCGTATAATGGCCGTGACTACTATTTCACTCCTGACAATTCCTTTGGGACTTTGGATTGGGGTAGAGGGGTATGGACGTATAAGAATACTTGGTTTTGGGGTTCCGCTTCGGGAATCGTGAATGGAAAGACGTTTGGATTTAATATTGGTTATGGGTTCGGTGACACCTCGGCAGCAAGTGAAAATATACTGTTTTTTGATGGTGCTCCACATAAATTAGATGGCGTCACCTTTCATATTCCTCAAAATGGTGAGGAATATGAATATTTAAAGACTTGGACATTTTCATCAAGTGACAGGAGATTTGAAATGGAGTTTCAGCCCATTTTGGATCGATGTGATTATACTTCGATTGGAATTATTGCCAGTGACCAGCACCAGGTGTTTGGGCGATACAGCGGCAAAGCAGTATTGGACAGCGGGGATGTGGTTGAAGTGAAAGAATTATTAGGCTTTGCAGAGCGAGTTTATAATCGGTGGTAGTAGAAAAAAGAGCTAAAATGTGGACTGCATCCAAAAAAGTAGGCTGTCTTTTTGGGGCATTCACATTGCTAGCTCTTTATTTGTTTGTAGTGTTTAAAAGCCTGCTAGTTTTTTTGCGTAAAGCATATTCATTTTTAGAATTTCATAGTAAAGCTCAGGATAACCAGCAACAAGAGCAATTTCGTGAGAAGGGTTACTGTGTTGAATATCTGTAACCCAAATATCGCCTATTTCTCCAATGGTCATGTCAACAGCTGCATTGGCGAGGTGGGAATTGTCATGCTCTAAAGCTTTTACAGCATCAGTAGCGATATGAATAATTTCATGAAAAATCAATGAGATTCGTAGATCGGTAAGTTTAAGAAGCTCTTTTAATTGCTCTTTACTAAATTTCACTAAAGGGAAAATATCCCTGGAAGTGGTTCCAGATTTTTTTGTCCTAGAAAACATCCCCATATGCTGCCACTGGCCAATTTGATTTTTTACGAGAATTACACGGAAATGAATGGTTCGATAGCCTGTTACATCAATTGATTCTTGTATGATAGCTTTTCCTTCTTGAAAAAATCGCTTGAAAATGGAATAGGCTTGGTCACGATTATTATATTTAAAGTTTTGAACATCTTTGATAGTGGAAATAGTGATACTGTTTTTGTCTTTTAACACTACTTTTAGCGGAGAGTGATACTCTGAGTTGATGGGAAAAACCGTCACATTGGGATATCTTTTTATAAAGTTGTAAAGGTCAACAGGTGCTTCATATAAAATGGATTCAGGGAGATAATTTTTTACGTCCAAGCAAGCTTTCCATGTTTTGAGAATCTCCCATCGGTTGCGATTAAAATCGTTAAATACCTTGTCCCCAATGACTCTTTGAAAATGCTCGATCCATTGTTTACTGATGGATTTCGCCAATACGAAAAGAGAAGATGGATATGGGAAGGTACCCTCGTCCCATTTTTTTGTCTTCGGATTAAATAGAAATCCTTTAATTTGATGATTTATTGGATCAACCTTGTCGAGAGTAAATGCAACTATTGCCCCCTTGATACTTCGATAATGAATTAAATAATCAAAAAGATGCTCGAGTAATTGGTTGATGGAATTTGAGTCGTAATCGATAAGTAAACCAATAAAAGGACCAATGAGAAATTCGTCTCCAACCGATTTGACTTCAAGCTCACAATGAAGTGGAATATTTAGCTTGTCCGCAATATCTGCAGATAGGCTTGCCTCATTTGAACATACAGTATTATCCAGAGAAATATTCGTTTCGCAACTTAATGATCCGAACCTGATTCTTTTCATCGTATCACCCTCAAAACCTAAACGCTTTTCAACATCAGAATGAAAAGTCAATCCCCCCGTACCAAAAGAATTACAAGAAAACTGAAAAACACCTTCCAACATAAATCCCCCCAACCTCGATAATGGATAAATTATTATATGAGAATAATGGGGTGCCTGTCACCGTATATTCATTTTTGAGCTTTTATACAGCCCTTTATACATTTTTGGGGATAGATGAGACCAAGATGGGAAAATACTGATGAGAGGTGATAATTTATGAGTATAGAGACAATGAGGTTTGATTTGCATACGCATCATGAGCGTTGTGGTCATGCGAGGGGAGGAATCCGCGATTATATTGAGGCGGCTATTTCGAAGGGGTTGAAGGTCATTGGGATTTCTGATCATACACCTTATTTTTCTAGGGACGAAGATCATCCGTTTCCACGAATCACCATGGCAAAAAGTCAATTTTCTGAATATGTCAAGGAAGTCCAACAATTACAGAAGCAGTATCATGGGAAAATTGATGTCCTCCTAGGGATTGAAGCCGATTTCTTCCCTGAGGAAGTTGGGAAATATCGACCATATTTTGAACGTTATCCATTTGATTACATTATTGGCTCGGTCCATCATGTCGATGGAGTAAGTATTTTTAAAAAAGACCGCTGGGAAGGACTCTCCTCTAAAGAAAAGATCCGCACAAAAGAAACTTATTATCAATTAATTGAACAATCTGCACGAAGTGGTTTATACCAGATTTTAGGTCATATTGATGCGATGAAGGGGTACTATCCTGAATTTTCTTCGATCCAAACTGCAGTTGTTGAACAAACGTTAAAGGTTATTGCTGAGTCCGATATTGCGATTGAAATCAATACGTCGGGCAAAACCAAATATGTTGGTGGATGGTATCCGGCTGAGGATATGTTAGAAATGGCGCTCCATTATGGGGTGAAAGTGACATTTGGCTCGGATGCCCATGATCCAGAACGAGTTGGAGATGAGTTTGACGAAGTCCAAGGTCGCTTAAAGGAAATAGGATTCCGAGAGTGGGTTTATTTTAAAGAGAAAGAGAGAATAACCGTGGGTCTCTAATGAAAATAAAGGAGTCGGGATAGAAAAAATGTAACGGAGCCAATTCCATTACATTTTTTCTTTTCGTTTTTTGGCCACTCTTTTAATGATATAAATGCCAGCAATGATTGCTAGTAGATTCAAGGAATCTCCGAAGTTTATGGTTAGGTTAATGTTGTTATTTACCCGAATCATGTTTTTGTTGTTTTTAGAATTTTGTAGTGATTTCGTCCTTTCTAGTTCTTGTGTCAGAATAAACACCTCCATCTTTATTATATCGATGGTGTTAGTTAAAAGATTCCAAATTTACTAGTTTTTTTAGTTGAAAATTTAAGTAATAACCTGAAAGATAGAGTATAATTGATTTTTGGATTTGCATTTCTTATTTTAGGAGATTTCTTATGAAACAGACATTTACATTAAAGGATAAGACAAAGCAAATATTTGTTTTATTAATTCCAATTTTAATTACACAGCTTGGAATGTTTTCGATGGTATTTTTCAATACAATTATGACTGGAAAGTACAATTCCTCGGATCTTGCTGGTGTGGCGATTGCCTCTTCAATATGGAATCCGATATTTACGGGTATCAGTGGGATATTTCTAGCCGTCTCACCGATTGTCGCACAGCGTTTCGGTGAAAAAAAGAACAAGGAAATAGCATCTGTGGTGCGCCATGGTATTTATCTGTCTTTTGTAATTGCCATTTTGGTTATCATCCTTGGTATCTTCTTTTTAGATCCGCTTTTGACGATCATGAATTTACCAAACCGAGTACATGAGACTGCTTTTGACTATCTTGTTGGTCTTAGTTTTGGAATACTGCCACTTTTTCTATTTAACGTCTTAAGATCCTTTATTTATGCATTAGGAAAAACTCGTGTGGTGATGTATATTTTATTGCTGTCATTACCATTTAATTTCTTTTTAAATTATGTGCTAATCTTCGGCCATTGGGGATTTCCAGAGCTTGGCGGAGCAGGAGCAGGGTATGCGACATCATTAACTTATTGGTTGATCATAGTTATGACCGTATTCATTGTAAAAAGACTAGAACCATTTTCTTCCTATAATGTCTTTACAGATTTTAAGCAATTTTCACTTATTGAGTGTAAAGAAATATTAAAAATTGGTGTCCCAATGGGGCTTTCAATCTTTTTTGAAACGAGCATGTTTGCAGTTGTCACGATCCTTTTAAGTAAGTTCAATGTAACGACGATTGCGGCGTATCAATCAGCTTTAAATATCGTGTCCTTCCTGTATATGATTCCAATTAGTATTTCCATGGCTCAAACCGTGCTTGTTGGTTATGAAGTGGGGGCACGGAGGTATCATGATGCTAAAGCATATAGCTGGTTAGGGGTTTATCTAGCTATTCTAATTGCCATTTTTACGGGAGTGTTAGTGGTTCTGTTCCGATATGAGGTGGCTGGTTTGTATTCAAATGAAACAGCCGTTATCAACCTTACGGCAAATTTCTTGTTCTATGCGCTGTTTTTCCAAATTGCCGATGCCATTCAAGCAACCGCTCAGGCTGCACTTAGAGGCTACAAAGATGTCAATCTATCGTTTATTATGACTTTAATAGCCTACTGGCTCATTTGCTTACCTGCTGGGTATTTACTAGCACACTACACCAGCCTAGGCGCAAAAGGTTATTGGATTGGATTAACCTTAGGCTTACTAGCCGCAGGAATCGCTTTATCCGCGCGTCTCATCTACATCCAGAAAAAGAAATTCATCCAAACAGAAATCAGTAAGGCAATCTAAACTGTAATCAACCCTCATCCGATCATTATGGATGGGGGTTTTTACATGACGAATTATTCTACATTAAATGGAAAAGTGTCCGTCTGAGGTGGACAGTGTCCACGAGCGGTGACAGGCACCAATAATAGGCACTACTAATGGACATTAATATTGGAACCGCTGCTACAGAAAAAAATAAATCACTTTACTTATCGTTTTAATACGGTTATGATTTATTTGATAATTTAATATGTTCTTTATCTACTAGGGGTGCCTGTTTTCAGGCTGAGAGAAAATCTGCGGATTTTTAACCCTTTGGACCTGATCTGGATTATACCAGCGTAGGAAAGTAGTCGAGTGAATGTTATTTTTTTCTCTTGCTAATTAGCCAGGTCCTTTTATATGGGATCTGGCTTTTTTATTTTTCAATGAATTGTAAAGGGGAGAGTAGGATGGAAAGAGAGTTTTCAGAGGTATTAGTAAAGGTCAGAGGAGAAAACCCACTCATACATAACATTACGAATTTAGTGGTAACCAATTTTACCGCGAATGGGCTGCTCGCTCTTGGAGCGTCACCTGTGATGGCATATGCCACTGAGGAAGTAGCGGATATGGCGAAAATTGCCGGTGCCCTTGTATTAAATATTGGGACACTGAACCCGCAAAATGTGGAGTCAATGATTCTTGCAGGGAAAGCAGCAAATGAAGCCAATACTCCTGTCATTTTCGACCCAGTTGGAGCAGGTGCAACGCAGTACAGAACTGAAACAGCACAACGAATTTTAGCGGAAATTAACGTCTCCATTGTGAGAGGAAATGCAGCTGAGATAGCAAATATTGTTGGGGCAACTTGGGAAATCAGAGGTGTTGATGCTGGAGCAGGACAAGGAAATATCATTGAGTTAGCGATCTCTGCCGCGAAAAATTTGAAAACCGTTGTCGTCATCACCGGAAAAGAGGATGTCGTATCAGATGGAAGCACTACCTTTACAATTGCTAACGGTCATCCGATTTTAACGAAGGTAACAGGTACTGGCTGCTTATTAACCTCTATAATCGGAGCGTTTGCGGCCGTTGAAAAAAAACTAATCAACGCTGCAGTTGCTGCCTTGAGTTATTATGGTGTGGCAGCAGAGAAGGCAGCAAAAATGACGGCTGAAAAGGGACCTGGTAGCTTCCAAATTGAATTTCTTAATCAATTGTCGCTTGTAACGGAAGAGGAGATAAAACAAGCTAGTATCATAACAAAACAATGCTAATTACTGGAGGTATAGAGGATGAAAAAGGCTTTAACAATTGCTGGCTCTGATTCGGGCGGAGGGGCAGGGATTCAGGCTGACTTAAAAACTTTTCAGGAATTAGAGGTTTTTGGCATGTCTGCTTTGACGGCCGTAACTGCCCAAAATACACTGGGTGTTCATGCGGTCTATCCAATGACATCGGAAGCCGTTGTCAAACAAATCGAAGCAATTGGTGATGATATTGGGGCAGATGCTGTAAAAACCGGAATGCTTTTTAGTGCGGACATTATTGAAGCTGTTGCGGATTCTATTAAGAAATACAACTGGGAGAACGTAGTCGTTGACCCCGTAATGATTGCGAAAGGAGGGGCTTCACTATTACAAGAAGAGGCTGTTTCAGCCATGAAGAGCTATTTGCTTCCACTAGCGAAGGTCATTACACCGAACATTCCGGAGGCGGAGGTGTTAACAGGGATGTCGATTCATACAACTGAACAGAAACAAGAGGCAGCCCAAATGCTTTATCATCTTGGGGTGAAAAATATAATGATCAAGGGCGGACATGATGAAAATTCATCTGAATCCGTCGATTTATTGTTTGATGGTAAGGAATTCTACACTTTTACCAGTAAAAGAATTGAAACAAAGAACACGCATGGAACCGGCTGCACTTTTTCAGCAGTCATGACAGCAGAACTTGCAAAAGGCCGCACGGTGTTTGAAGCGGTCCAAGTGGCAAAGAAATTTATTCAAGCAGCGATTGAAAATCATTTGGAGATTGGTCAGGGGCATGGCCCAACGAATCATTGGGCATATCGAAAAAACGAAAGTAGGGTGCTGTTATGAATACCAGCCAATTACGAGAGCAATTAAGCGTTTATTTTATTATGGGGAGCTCCAACTGTCTTAAAGAACCTATAGAGGTACTAAAGGAAGCGGTTGAAGGTGGGATATCGATTTTTCAATTCCGTGAAAAGGGAGAGGGTGCTTTAACGGGAAGGGAAAAAGTAGCCTTGGCGAAAGAACTGCAGCGTATTTGCTGGGAGAATCAAATTCCCTTTATTGTTAATGATGATATTGATTTAGCACTAGCCATCAATGCTGATGGGGTACATATTGGTCAAGAGGATGAGCCTGTAAGCAGCGTTAGAGATAAGATTGGCGATAAAATTCTCGGTGTTTCTATTCATTCTATGGAAGAAGCTGAATCGGCCATCGAACAAGGTGCTGATTATTTTGGCATCGGCCCTGTCTTTCCAACAAAAACAAAGACAGATGCCAAACCATCCCGAGGGACCATTCTGATAGAGGAATTAAGAACAAAAGGTTTTGAGATTCCAATTGTCGGAATTGGAGGGATAACAATTGAAAATGCCGCTTCTGTAATGAATGCAGGAGCTGATGGGGTATCAGTGATTACAGCGATCAGCCATGCGAATTCACCATTAGAAGCTGCGCAAAGATTAAAAAATATAGTTAAGGGAGTTTTAAAATGAGAAAAACCCATAAGCTAACTTTGACAGCGATGATGATTGCGATTGGAACATTAACTAGTAATCTATTGTTTATTCCCGTTGGATTTACCAAGCTCTTCCCGGTTCAGCATTTCTTAAATGTCCTGTCGGCTGTCCTGCTCGGACCGTATTACGCTGTTGCACAGGCATTTGGTGTTTCTCTATTAAGAAATATGATGGGAACAGGCTCCGTTTTTGCCTTTCCTGGAAGTATGGTCGGTGCCTTGTTGGCAGCTCTTGTTTTTCAAAAAACAAAAAAACTATCTTTTGCTTTTATTGGTGAAGTAATCGGAACGGGCATCCTTGGTGCCATGCTATCATACCCAATCGCTACGTTATTTCTTGGACAGGAAGCAACCATATTCGGATTTATTCCATTATTTATCTTTAGCTCGTTTGCAGGAGGATTAATTGGATTTATCTTATTATCAGTTTTTTTAAAAAAGAAAGTTCCTTTTTACCAGAAACCTACAAATGAAAATTATTAACATTCACTAGGGGAGCCGAAAGTTTAGGCTGAGACGGAATAAATCCGAACCCTTCGAACCTGATCTGGCTGACACCAGCGGAGGGAAGTGGAGCGAAACAATGTCAATTGTTTTAACCCGCCCATTCCTTTAAAAGATGAGCGGGTTTTATTTTGTAAAAAAGGAGTTGAATATGTATGGATGATCTTGTTGGAAAAATATCAGCTGAGGTAGAGGAGCGAAAAACCGAATTATTAGAGCTATTGACTACTTTAATCGCCTTCCCAACCGTCAGCCCGCCAGCCCGAAACACAAACGATGTACAGGAATTCATTAAGGGATATTTGGAGGACATAGGATTCAGGACAGAAAAATGGGATGTATATCCCGGAGATCCAAATGTGGTCGGAGTTTTATCAGGGGATTCCCCTGAGGAATACCATAGTTTAATCGTCAATGGTCATGTTGATGTAGCCGAAGTGGGAGATGAGTCAGGATGGGAGCAGTCTCCATTTTTAGCTAGAATAAAAGATTCCTATGTGTATGGCCGTGGTGTTGCTGACATGAAAGGGGGAATCGCAGCGTCACTAGTTGCGATTAAACTCTTAAAGGAAATGGGGATCTCTTTAAAAGGTGACCTTCAGTTTCAATCAGTCATCGGTGAAGAAGTTGGTGAGGCGGGAACGCTTGCATGCTTAGAAAAGGGATATACGGCTGATTATGCCGTTGTAGTAGATACGAGTGACTTACATATTCAAGGACAAGGCGGTGTCATAACTGGCTGGATTACCGTACAAAGTAATGAAACCTATCATGATGGAATGCGTCGGAAAATGATCCATGCTGGTGGCAGTGTGTATGGAGCCAGTGCCATTGAGAAAATGATGAAAATTATTTCAGGTCTGCAAGACCTCGAGCGTCATTGGGCAATTACGAAAAGCTATGACGGCTTTCTACCAGGAACGAACACGATTAACCCAGCTGTAATTGAAGGTGGAAGACATGCAGCCTTTGTGGCAGATCGTTGTGCTCTGTGGGTGACTGTTCATTTTTATCCGAATGAGGATTTTGAACAAGTCATTGAGGAAATCGAACAGCATATAGCCGCTGTTTGCGCTGCCGACCCATGGTTACGGGATCATCCAGCAACTTTTGTCTGGGGAGGTAAGTCGATGATTGAAGATCGCGGTGAAATTTTTCCATCCTTAGAAATGGACCCTAACCATCCGGGGACTCGTTGTCTGAGTAAAACTTTTGAAAAAATAAGCAATCAAGAAGCTTACATTGGAATGTCTACAACTGTTACAGATGCAGGCTGGCTTGGACGTGCTGGAATTCCAACTGCAATCTTTGGACCGGGAAAATTAGAGGATGCACACGCTGTGAATGAAAAACTAGAGATTCGCCAATTGGTGGAGTTTACGAAAATGATCGCTGTGTTTATCTCGGAATGGTGTAATACAAAAAAGGAGTGACAGAAATGAATTTTTCACAAAGACTTTATGAAAATGTAAGTGGAATCTGGCAAAAGACGCATGAACATCCATTTGTAGTTGGGATTGGAACAGGGGATCTCCCGATTGAATCCTTTATCCGATATATGAAACAGGACTATGTCTTCTTAATTGATTACTCGAAGCTTTTTGCCTTTGCTGCGGTGAAGGCCCGTGACCTCGATACGATGGCCTCATTTGCGAACCTTTTAAATGAAACCTTGCATGGGGAAATGGAACTCCACCGGGGCTATGCAGCCAAGTTTGGAATTACAAATGAACAGTTAGAGGAAACGAGAGCGACACCGATGAATTTAGCGTACACAAGGTACATGCTGAATGTTGCTCAAAATGGGGCACTAGAAGAATTAATCTCTGCTCTCCTGCCGTGTATGTGGAGTTATTGGGAAATTAGCAAAGAGCTAGTAAAGAAATATCCTAGTGCTAGCACACATCCTTCCTATGGAGAATGGGTTTCAATGTATGCTTCTGACGAATTTGGTTCTTTGGCTTTATGGCTGATTGATCTGTTGGATGAATTAACAGAAGGAAAACCAGAGTGGGAGTTGGCCATTTTAGAAGAGCATTTCTTAACGACTTCTCGCTTTGAATACATGTTCTGGGATATGGTCTACAAAGGGGGCGAGTGGCCTGTCTAATGCAACAATGTTATCACTGCAAGAACTAACTTATGCGTTTGATGAATCTCGGCCTCTTTTTCAAGATTTAACGTTACAGGTACAAACAGGTGAGTTTGTTTCTGTCATTGGGTCCAGTGGATCTGGAAAAAGCACACTATTTAAGCTCATCACCGGTTTACTTGAGCCTGACCGAGGTCAAATTTTAATTGAAGGTGAAAAATCCCGAAAGCGCTTAGGGAAGGTTGGCTACATGCCGCAAAAGGACTTGCTGCTTCCTTGGAAAAACGTTATGGAAAATATCCTGCTTCCTTTAGAGGTGTCAAAAGAGAATAAACAACAAAGAATTCCCGAAATTCGTAAATGGTTAGCCCGTTTTGGATTAGAAGGGTATGAAAAAGCCTATCCCGATGAACTATCAGGAGGAATGAAACAGCGTGTTGCTTTTTTACGGACTATTATGACGGGAAGAGACCTTTTATTATTAGATGAGCCGTTTGGGGCTCTCGATTCTTTGACGAAAAGAAAAATGCACAGCTGGCTTTTAGGCCTGTGGGGAGATTTGCAAAAAACAGTCTTGTTCATTACCCATGATCTCGAAGAAGCGATTTTGTTAAGTGATCGGATCTATTTATTAGGACGAAATCGTATCCAAGAAGTAAAAGTCACGTTGTCAAGGCCAAGAGATCCGAAGCTCATTTTTCAATCAGAGTTTATCACGATTAGAAAAGAACTGGAGATGCTGATTGATCATGAAAGTTAAATGGAAAAAATGGACAGGGGATTATGGTCTATTCCTGCTCGTAGCCATTCTTATCATGAGCAGCTGGGAATGGGTGGTGCAGAAGGAATTCATTCCGTCCTTTATCTTGCCAGCACCTACTGCTATCTGGGATGCGTTTCTCGAGAACCGTGACATATTATTTAGTGAGCATCTCCCAGCAACAATGAAGGAAGTGTTAATCGGGTTTGCCATTGCCCTAGTTGGCGGCCTGTTTTTAGGAGTATCGATGCACTTTTTTCGTAAAGTTGAAAAAATGCTATATCCGTTTCTTGTAATCTCGCAAACTATTCCATTGATTGCTTTATCCCCGATTTTTATCATGTGGTTCGGATATACGATTTGGAGCAAAATTGCTGTGACGATTTTAATTGCCTTTTTTCCAATTGTCATCAGTACATATGATGGACTGAAATCAGGAGGGAATGAGTATCGGGAGTTATTGCTAACAATGGGGGCAAGCCGATGGACCGTGTTCCATAAAGTCCAGGTGCCAATGGCCCTGCCGTCGATTTTATCCGGTATGAAGATGTCCGTGGTATATGCTGTTGTTGGCTCAACCATTGGGGAATGGCTCGGTGCTAGTGAAGGGTTAGGCTATTTCAGCCGCCGGATGTCTGGCAATTTACAGGCGGATGCCGTTTTTGCTGCGATAGTACTGTTGTCCTTACTCGGAATTGTGTTGTTTTGTATCATTAATTTAGTAGAAAAGCTGTTAATAAAAAAAGCTAGAAGGTAGAGAGGAAGTCAACTTCAAATGAAATTACGCAAATTATTGTTCGTAACTGTTTTTATTTTTATGTTATCTGCATGTGGGAAAAATGACGCAGACAGCCCTAAAGACGCGACAACCGGAGAAAAGGAGCTTCAAAAGGTGAGTTTAATGCTGGATTGGTATCCAAACGCTGTCCACTCCTTCCTGTTTGTCGCCGAAGAAAAAGGTTATTTTAAGGAACAAGGTTTAGATGTAGAGATTCAAATGCCGGCTGATACAAATGATCCTTTAAGATTGGTGGCTGCGGGTCAAATTGACATGGCGATTAGCTACCAGCCGCAAGTTTTAACTGCGCGCGGAGAGGATATTCCTGTCCAATCGTTTGCGGCGCTCGTTCGTCATCCATTAAATCAGTTAATGGTGCCTGCAGATGGTTCCATTCAATCACCTAAAGATTTAGCTAACAAAACGATTGGCTATCCATCGATTCCATTAGATGAAGCCTTTATTGACACGATGGTGGAAGCAGACGGTGGAGAGCCTGGGAAAGTAAAAATGGTGGATATTGGCTGGGACTTGATTCCTGCACTGGCAACAAAGAAAACAGATGCAATCATCGGCGGTTATATCAACCATGAAAAATTGTTGCTGGAAAAAGAGGGACATTCCATCCGCACATTAAATCCGGCAGATTATGGGGTACCAGATTATTATGAATTAGTGATGGTTGGAAGCGAAATAGGATTGAAGGATAAGCCAGAAGTGTTTAAAAAGTTTATGACTGCAGCGACGAAAGCCCAAGAATTTGTCCAAGACAATCCAAAAGAAGGCTTAGAAATACTATTAAAGCAAGAAGACAAATCCTCACCACTAGACAAGGAAATTGAAACAAAGAGTTTAGAAATTCTCCTGCCACTAATGGATGCCGGAGAAAATCCATTCGGCTATCAAGAACCAGAAACATGGGCAAAAGTAGCCCAGTGGCTGGAAGAAAAACAAATCATCAAAACTAAACTCAACCCAGAAGAAGCCTACACCAACTTTGAATAATTGTAAAAAAACCCCAAAATGTCCACTGGAGACGGACTTTTTTGGGGTTTTGTCCACGAACGGTGACAGGCACCGATTTGAGCACCGAATTCGCACCGAAATCTACGGGAAGTAGATTTCTAGCCTGTCGGTGTTGTTTTGAAGTGTGTAGTAGTTTTGGAAGTCAGGGTTAATTTGGATTTTCGGGTATGTTTTTAGGTTTATGGTTATGTTTTTTCCGTTTTGTTTGATGAAGATGAGCTGGTTGTTTTCTAGTTTGATTGTTTGAGTGTTGAAGCCATCTCGATCTTGTAGCAGGTCATCCTGATAGTAGTTCAGGATGACTTGTTGATTTTGATAGTTTGTTAATCTGGATAGGATGTTTACTGCTTTTTCCATACTCGCAACACATACCCTCCGCAGCCGCATTGATCAATAAATTTTGTTTCAATCATTGGTCCAAAAAATAATTTCAAAGATTCTGTTAAGTAATCATCTGGATTTCCGAAGTTCGCTGGGGTAACAATATTGACGTAGTAACCCTCTGAAGTATTCTGAATAGCTTCCAACGCATCTTTAACAATCAACTCTTCACTTTTCTCATATTCCTCATGTTCAAGCGAAATTGACCAATTTTTCCCCATCATCATCACCTCTTAATCCTATTTTAATTCCAAAATGTCTCAAAAGAGGTGATTTGCCTCACACATTTCTCGTGACGCCACATTGTATTCCCTTTATGATAAGGTTAATTAACAGAATTTTAAAATTATCAAGAATGGAGTGTAATAGAATGACGATAAATTATGTTTTTGTATATGGTACGTTACGCAGGAGTGAACATAATCATCATTTCATGAATGGAGCTACTCTTGTTGCGGAACAAGCTTGGACTGAGGGCATCTTATTTGATACCGGGCTGGGTTATCCGGCCGTGAAAAAAGCGAGAGACGGCAAGGTGTATGGTGAGTTATATCTCGTCTCCGATGAACAACTTCATACTCTAGATCGCTTAGAAGGCTATGATGAGGAAAATCCACATCGATTATACGACCGCGATAAGCAGATCATTTATTATGATACTGGTAAGACCGAAGCATATATTTACACGTTTGCTAGTCACAATGAAAAATTGCTTTCGGATAAAATCCCCCTTGGAGATTGGAAAGAGCCACGTATACATAAGCAAGATACAGTTCTTTACTTTGCCTATGGCAGTTGTATGGATGATGCACGATTTAAACTCGCAAATGTCCATTCATTTTTTCAAAAGATGGTGGGGCGTGGAATTTTGGAGGGCTATACCCTAAGATATACGAAAATCATCCATGATGGCGGCCGTGCAGACATTGTCGAAGAAGGCGGAACGGTCGAAGGTAAGGTATACGAAATTCCCATTGATTGTATTGATTATTTGTATAAGCGTGAAGGGGTGGGAACCGGAATGTATCGGCCTGCTTTTGTTGACCTCACCATCAATGGAAAGCTAGAAAAGGATGTCCTGACCTTCATTGTCGTAGACAAACAACCAGAAACTGCCCCTCCACAACATTATAGTGAAGAAATCATCAGAGGTGGAACAGGTGTTCTAAGTGAATCCTATATCGAAGGATTAAAAGATCACATAATAATGTTATGTAAACAAAAAGAAAACTCCTAACTAACGCCAAAAGCAGCTTCCTTAATGACGGAGGCTGCTTTTGTACATTGGGGTGTTTGATTTTTTTCTTAAAATAATATCAATTCCAACTAAAATAGCCCCGAGAAGAAAAGGGAAGAACTTCATACCAATTGTTTGATCATAGAGTAGATAGCCAAATACTCCCACGATTTCGGCAATAATAAAACCAAGTATAGCTCCAGTAACAAAAATAAAGAAAGATCTCATAATGCAACATCTCCTTTTGAGCTAGAATTAAAGGCATAGCTCCATGCCTTACGGACAAGTTTTATCGACATCCAGAATAGTCCTATGGCAATTACGGGATGGAGGGCTGCTGCCCAAGGGAGAACGGTTATAATATTAGCAGTAAAATACATAACAATAATAACTCCAAAAAGTGCAGCACTTTGGCCAATGGCCCAGCGGGGCATTTTCCCAACTATAGCCAAGATCAGCATCATTACCGGTACAAATTCAAATAAATGAACAAAACTGGTATGCTTTATCCAATGTACAGGGTTCACAAATATGGCTAAACCAGCTAGAAATACCTGCGCAACAACACTTATGACAAACAGAACGGCAAGAATGGCGAAAATTTTTTTACTAAACTTATTTCTTCTAGACTTTTCCTCATACTTCAATTTGAAATCTTCCTTTCTTCTCTCTCTATTTGCAGTATATCAAGGTTATAAACAATAAAATATGAGCCCAAGACGTAATTTTCGCTACGTCTATAGTCTTAGATTAATGTCTGGAAAAAGAGGAATAGTTTTGACGGCTGCTCCTGATGTAGAGCGGCATTTTATTTGCAAAAAAATGTATCCGTTATCATCATTAGAAAATAAGGATTTTCGTAGCTTTAGAGTTTTAACGCAATGAAATTCCGTGTTAGATAACCTTCCACAATCATGTAAAAAGACTTCTCGAAATGATATAAAATATTCAGACAATCCATTTCTTGTAAGGAGGGTTATAACACATGGAAAAACAAAAACTAGTAGTCATTGGTAATGGGATGGCAGGGGTAAGGGCTGTTGAAGAAGTGCTTAAAATAAACCCTGATCAATTCGAAATTACGATTTTTGGCAGTGAACCTCACCCGAATTATAATCGTATTCAGTTATCAACGGTTTTACAAGGTGGGACTTCCGTTCGTGATATTACGATAAATGATTGGTCATGGTATGAAACCAATGGCATTCACCTATATACGGGCGAAACCGTTTTATCGATTGATACGAGAAAGCAAATCGTTCTTACCGATAACCAAAGAAAGGTAGCCTTTGACAAACTAATCATCGCAACAGGATCAAATCCCTTTATGCTTCCATTACCTGGTGCCGATAAGGAAGGGGTAACAGCCTTCCGAAATATTAAAGATTGCGAAAAGATGATGGAATACTCGAAAAAGTATCGGAAAGCCGCGGTTATCGGAGGAGGGTTACTGGGACTGGAGGCGGCTCGAGGTTTATTAAACCTAGGGATGGAAGTTGATGTGATTCATATTTACGATTACTTAATGGAACGACAGCTTGATCGCACTGCCGGAAAGCTGTTACAAAAAGAATTAGAAGCGCAAGGGATGAACTTCTTATTACAAAAGAATACTGCAGAGATTTTGGGCAGAAAACGTGTAACCGGCTTAAAATTTAAAGATGGAAGTAAAATCAAAGCTGATTTAGTGGTGATGGCGGTTGGAATTAAACCAAATGTTTCGCTCGCTCAAGCTGCTGGAATCCCGGTAAACCGCGGAATTATCGTGAATGACTTTTTAGAAACGGGAGTAACGAATGTTTTTGCAGTAGGAGAATGTGCCGAACATCGTGGGATTGCCTACGGTCTAGTCGCCCCTTTATATCAGCAAGGACAAGTGTTGGCCAGGCGTATATGTGGAATGGACGCAGCTCCATACCAGGGTTCCGTGCTTTCGACTCAATTAAAGGTATCTGGCGTAGAGGTATTCTCAGCTGGAAAAATCAATGAGGATGAAAATACGAAAGTTTATAAAATGTATGATGACTGGCGCGGAGTATATAAGAAAGTACTGATTGAAGACGGGAAAATAACAGGTGCTGTTCTTTTTGGGGATACGCAAGAAGGCAACAAGCTGTTAAATTTTATAAAAAATGAAGCAAAGGTCGAGGAGTATTTACAAAGTGATTCAAATGAAGCTCCACAGATAAGTGGCGTTCAGAGTATGGCGGATGAGGAGCTAATCTGCGGATGTAATGGGGTCACAAAAGGAGCGATTATTGAGGCAATCCAAACACAGGGTTTAACAACGGTGGAACAGGTGAAAGGCTGCACCAACGCCTCCCGCTCATGTGGTGGTTGTAAATCACTCGTCCAAGATTTACTTTCATGCACACTGGGTGATCAATTTCAGGTAGAACAAAAAGAGGCAATTTGCGCTTGTACATCCTTATCAAGAGATGAGGTTTTACAAGAAATCCGTGAGAAAGGTCTAACCCATATTCGTGAGGTGATGTATGTCCTTGGCTGGAAGACAAATGGATGTTCTAAATGTAAGCCTGCCTTGAATTATTACTTAGGGATGGTTAATCCGTTGTTTTATCAAGACGAACGTGAAGCTCGATATGTCAATGAACGATTACATGCCAATATCCAAAAGGATGGAACTTACTCCGTCGTCCCAAGGATGTACGGTGGGGTCACCACTTCAGAGGATCTGCGAAAAATTGCCGATGTGGCGGATAAATACAAGGTTGGTTTGATCAAAGTGACGGGGGGACAGCGCATTGATTTACTAGGGGTAAAGAAGGAGGACCTTCCAAAAATTTGGGAAGAGCTGGATATGCCATCAGGATTTGCCTATGCCAAAGGAGTAAGAACAGTCAAAACCTGTGTTGGCGAAAACTACTGCCGGTTTGGAACACAAGATTCTATTAGTCTAGGAATCAAAATAGAGAAGAAGTTTGAGGGCTTGTACACCCCTCATAAAATTAAAATGGCGGTATCGGCCTGTCCGCGAAATTGTGCAGAAAGTGGAATAAAAGACGTTGGCATTGTTGGAGTCGAAGGGGCTTGGGAAATGTATGTGGGTGGAAACGGTGGTACCCATCTGCGCGAAGCAGATCTCCTCTTTAAACTGAAAACAGGGGACGAAGTGTTGGAAATGACCGGAGCTTATCTCCAATATTACCGTGAAACTGCTAATTATTTGGAAAGGACCTCAGCTTGGGTGGAACGCCTTGGACTTGACCATATTAAAAGAGTGCTAGAGGACAAGGGAAATGTAATGAATCTCAATCGCCGAATGAACGAAGCGCTATCTGTGGTTCAAGAACCATGGCAGGAGACGATTCACAATAAAAACCTAGTAAAAGACCTTTATGAAACGGTGAAGATTCCAATAGAAACCCATTAATCACTGATAGGAGGGAAATAATGAAAAAAACCATTCGTCATGTGTGGATAGGAAAGCTAACTGATCTACCACTAAAATTAGGAAAAACGGTCATGATAGGTGACAAGGAATTGGCGGTGTTTAAATTAGAAAATGGAGATATTCGAGCAATTGAAAACCGCTGCCCGCATAAAGGAGGGGTTCTAGCGGAGGGAATTGTAAGTGGGGAATTTGTCTTTTGCCCGATGCATGATTGGAAAATTTGTGTAAGTGACGGGAAGGTTCAAGCACCAGATGTGGGCTGCGTCCAGTCTTATCCGGTAGAGGTTCAGGAGGATCAAATTTATATAGTTATAGAATAGGTGAATTTAAGAGAGAAATATTTTTAGGGGTCTATGAATGGGTCGGTCTAATAAAAGACTTAAGGGAGTGAAAAGATGGCATTGGTGAGTCCGTATCAAGTAGTCGATAATATGATTCAAGCTGGAGAGGCAAAATCAAAATTGCCAGTTAAAGATTTATTAATCCGTGGAGTGCTAGCTGGAGCACTTCTTGGCTTTGGTACAACCTTAGCTTTTACTGCTGAGATTCAGACTGGGATGGGAGTTGTTGGCGCCATCCTTTTCCCGGCAGCTTTTGTCATTATCATTCTTCTCGGGTTGGAATTGGTTACGGGTAGTTTTGCACTCATCCCTGTTGCGGTCATGGAAAAAAGGGTTTCAGTGATTGCGATGCTAAGGAATTGGTTTTGGGTGATTATAGGACATCTCATCGGGGCGATTTTTTATGGTGGTCTTTATGTCATTGCCGTCACCCAACTTGGCCATGTAACCGATAATGGAGTTGCAACTAAAATCATCGCAGTTGCAGAAGCTAAAACGAACGGTTATAAAAACATTGGAATAGACGGGTACATCGTGGTTATCGTCAAAGCGATACTCTGTAATTGGATGGTCACACTAGGTGCCGTAATGGCCATGACTGCTAAGTCTGTAATTGGAAAAATTGCCGCCATGTGGCTACCAATCTTAATTTTCTTTGCACAAGGGTTTGAGCACGCTGTTGTCAACATGTTTGTAATCCCAGCAGGCATGATGCTAGGTGCGGAAGTGTCTATGGCAGATTGGTGGATTTGGAACCAAGTTCCTGTATTGGCAGGAAACCTGATAAGTGGATTGCTTTTTACAGGGGCAGCCCTTTATTACACCTATCGAAAGGCAGAACCGAAAATGGTTTTGGATATGGCTAAATCTAAGCCAGCTATTACAAATACACAAAGGGGTTCAGTATAAAGGAGGGCTTAGATGGGAAAAGCATTTATCGTGGGCGCTGGTCCTGGAGACCCAGAATTAATTACTGTAAAAGCATTAAAATGTATTCAAGCTGCAGATGTCATTCTTTATGATCGCCTTGTAAATGCTGCTCTATTAGAAGAAGCAAAAAAGGGATGTCAGCTGATATATTGTGGCAAACGGCCGGGTCATCATACCATGAACCAGGAAGCAATCAATGATTTGTTAGTCAAATTCACCGAGAAGGGTAAAATAGTGGTCCGTTTAAAAGGTGGTGATCCTTTTGTCTTTGGTCGCGGGGCTGAGGAAGCTGAGGCGTTAGTAAAAATGGGTCTTTCCTTTGAAGTAGTTCCTGGAATTACTGCCGGCCTAGCCGCACCTGCCTGTGCAGGGATTCCGATCACACATCGTGAACTTGGCAGTTCATTCGCTGTTATAACAGGACATTGCCAGACAGGTCTACCAGTGGATATTGATTGGAAAAATCTAACCAAAGCCGTTGATACCATCGCTGTTTATATGGGGATTCGCAATCTCCCTTATATATGTCAAGAATTACTGTACCATGGGAAAAATGAAAATACACCTGTTGCGGTTATCCAGGAGGGAACAACGGTAAACCAGCGGACAGTAATTGGAACGTTAAAGACCATTGCTGCGATCGTTGAAAACGAAGGGATAAAAAATCCAGCAATGATTGTGATTGGTGAGATAGTAAAATACCGTGAAAAAATAAGGAAGCTAGAATTTGAGGAAAGGCCTGAAAAATATGTGACCATGGCCTAAACTTGAGCAGGTAAAGAGAAGCGTCATGTCGGGTACAACTCGATTATGGCGCTTTTCTTTCATTTGGAGAATCCTTTTATTTTCCCCTTCATTTTAATTTTCTAAATTTTAAAGTTTTTCATTTACATAAAACCTATTGGTATGGTAGGATTAATTTCATCAATTACAAAATTCTTATCTAGAGTGGCAAAGGGACTGGCCCGATGATGCCCGGCAACCTGCTAAGCAAGGTGCTAATTCCAGCAAAATGATTTCATTTTGGGAGATAAGGTGTTACCTGAGCAGTTAACGCCTTTCCTAGATGGAAGGGTGTTTTTTATTAGAAAGGAGGGCGAATCACACTGAAACCAGAAGACAGAGAAGAAATCATGACACATCTTGAGAAAATGCTGGAAACACTACAATTTGGATCCATCACCCTTGTTGTCCAAGACGGAAAGATTGTACAAATTGAGAGAAATGAAAAGGTTCGTCTTCAATCGAATAAAAATCGCTGACTAGAAAAACTAGAGGCGGTCTCCATCACTAAGCTTAAGTGGAGACTGCCTTTTTTTATTGAATGAAAGGAGGTTTGCAGCCATGACGGGTGCAATAACCTATCAAAATTGGAATCCATTAAAAAACTCTTTCACAATTGATGACGAAACAAAAGGAGCACGTTCTGTTTTAGAGTGGGCCTACAGCTCGTATCCGGAAGAAGAACTTGTGTATGCATCTAGCTTTGGAGCAGAGGCCATTGTCTTAATTGACTTAATCCAGCAAATAAAGCCAGATGCCCATATTGTCTTTTTGGATACAGGCTTACACTTCCCTGAGACCTATGATGTAATTAACAAAATCGAAGCTCGATTCCCGAAGCTGAGAATCGAACGGAAACTGCCAAAGCTTAGCCTTGATGAACAAAGAGAACAATACGGATCAGCATTATGGAAAAGAGAGCCAAACCAGTGCTGCCAAATTCGTAAAGTGATTCCATTGAGGGAAACGTTGACGGCCAAACAAGCCTGGATTTCTGGATTGCGCAGGGAGCAATCACCGACAAGAGCAAACACGGAATTTATTAATAAAGATGATAAATTCGAGAATATCAAAATTTGCCCATTAATCCACTGGACCTGGGATGAGGTATGGGAGTATATCCGAGACAAAGACCTTCCCTACAATTCCCTGCATGATCAAAATTACCCGAGCATCGGTTGTTTCCCTTGTACGCAGCCTGTTTCAGCAGATGGTGATTCCAGGGCAGGACGATGGGCGGGAAGCGGCAAGACGGAGTGCGGCTTGCACACTCGTTAAAGGAGGGCTATTGATTGCTCACAATGATTGCAATTTCCATTGGTTTATTTTTTGCCATAAATATTGGCGGTAGTGGGGCTGCTGCTTCGATGGGGATCGCTTATGGTTCCGGGGTTGTCAATAAACGGTTAGCCTTAATGCTCTGTGGCATCGCCGTGTTTTTAGGTGCTTGGCTTGGCGGTGGTGAAGTCGTGAAGACAATTGGCAGCGGAATTGTTCCTTCCAGTACTTTTACGGTCCCAATAGCATTAATTGTATTGGCATCAGCGGCCCTGTCACTGTTTTTGGCCAATATCTTTGGGATTCCACTTTCTACTAGTGAAGTAGCTGTGGGTGCCGTTGTCGGGGCAGGGATTGTTTATCAATCTGTATTTATCGGCAGTCTCGCCTGGATTATGTTCTTTTGGCTGCTTACACCATTTGCTGCCTTCATCATCGCCATTTTGGCTTCTTATTTGTTAAAAAACAAATATTTTACTCGGTGGATGAAGGCTCCAAAAGCGGTACCCCTTTTATCAGTTCTCGTTGTATTTATGGGATTGTTCGAAGCCTTTTCGGCTGGAATGAATAATGTTGCAAATGCGGTAGGGCCGCTTGTCGGCGCTGGGATTCTTACAACAGATAAAGGAATCCTATGGGGCGGATTATTTGTAGCGGCTGGAGCATTGATTCTCGGTCATCGTGTTTTAGAAACAAATGGGAAGAAAATCACCACCTTAAAGTTGGAAGAGGGCTGTGTCATCTCAGGTACCGGAGCAACAATTGTGACAATTGCATCCGTCTTTGGGATTCCTGTCCCATTAACCCAAATTACAACTTCATCGATCATTGGAATCGGCTTCGCCAAACACGGGAAATCCGTTTTGAAAAAAGGCATAGTGGTTCAGCTATTAACGGTTTGGATTGTATCGCCAGTGCTGTCAATGGTATTGTCGTATACCCTAATCCAGTTGATCATTGAACATAATTTTTATCCAATTGTGGCGATGATAGGTGTATTGATTTCAGTATTCGGAGTGATGTCATTGATGAAACGACCGAAGTCTGCCTTAACGATGTCCCAAGAAGCAGCAAAGGAATAAGGACAAATATATTAATTCCATTTACTAGGTCCGTAAATAAACGGCTAAATATATAAAGAAAGGTTTGATTCTGTTGTCATTTTTACCAGCACCTCATGGAGGAAAATTAATTCAAGCATACGATCCAGCTTATGATGTATCCCAAATCGAAAAAGAAATCCAAATTGACGCGATTGCCTTGAGTGATCTCGAATTAATTGGGGTTGGTCTTTTCAGTCCATTAACAGGATTCCTCGGAAAAGCAGATTATGACTCTGTCGTCTCAAATATGCGTCTAGCAGATAATACGATTTGGTCGATTCCGGTGACATTGCCTGTATCCTATGAAACTGCTGCATCCCTTGAAGTGGGGGAAGTAATCAAGCTTGTTTTTGAAAAAGAAGTTTATGGTGTCATCAAGGTTTCTGAGTGGTATGAGCCAGATTTAGATAAGGAAGCACTAGAAGTATATAAAACCAATGAGCTTGCTCATCCGGGTGTAAAACGGTTATTTGAAAGAGGACCGGTTTACCTGGCGGGTGAAGTGACTTTAGTTAAAAAATCAGAAAAAGGGATTTTTGGCGATGTCTGGTTTGAACCGAAGGAAACACGAGCTTTATTTGAAGAAAAGGGATGGAAGACTGTGGTTGGCTTCCAAACGCGAAATCCAATCCACCGGGCACATGAATACATTCAAAAGGCTGCCTTGGAAACGGTTGATGGTCTGTTCGTTAACCCGCTTGTTGGGGAAACAAAATCCGATGATATCCCTGCGGATGTCCGTTTGAAAAGCTACCGCGTACTTCTTGAAAATTATTATCCAGAAGAGCGTGTACAGCTTGGCGTTTATCCTGCTGCCATGCGTTATGCGGGTCCAAGAGAAGCGATTTTCCATGCGATTGCCCGTAAAAATTTCGGCTGCACCCATTTTATTGTTGGCCGTGACCATGCTGGTGTCGGAAATTATTACGGAACGTATGACGCACAGTATATTTTCAGTGAGTTTCCTGAAGGAGAGCTTGGCATTAAACCATTATTCTTCGAACATAGCTTTTATTGCAATAAATGTGAAGGAATGGCCTCCGATAAAACTTGTCCACACAGCAAGGAGGACCGCGTGATCCTTTCTGGAACAAAGGTTAGAGAATTGCTGCGCGCTGGAGAGCTGCCACCATCTACCTTCAGCCGCAAAGAGGTTGTTGAGGTGTTAATTGAAGGATTGAAAGAAAAAGCGACTGTGTAAGGAGGCTGAGGGAGCAATGACTAAAGCAACGAATATCACCTGGCATGCAAGTACTGTTTCAAAATCTGACCGCCGTGTCCAAAATGGCCATGGGAGTGCGGTATTATGGTTTACCGGACTTTCTGGCTCAGGTAAATCTACAATCGCCAATGCTGTTTCAAGTGAATTATATCGACAGGGCATTAATGAATATGTCCTTGATGGTGATAATATACGCCATGGTTTAAATAAGGATTTAGGCTTTTCTGATTATGACCGGACAGAAAATATTAGAAGAATTGGCGAGGTCGCGAAGCTATTTGTTGATAGTGGTGCGCTTGTAACAACAGCCTTCATTTCACCGTTTCGCTCAGACCGTGACCAAGTTCGTGCCCTTTTTGAAGAAGGCGAATTTATTGAAGTTTTTGTGGATTGTCCTTTGGATGAATGTGAACGCCGTGATCCTAAACAGCTCTATGTGAAGGCTCGCCGTGGAGAAATAAAGGATTTCACAGGGATCGATTCTCCGTATGAAGCACCGGAAAGTCCAGAAATCATTTTACGTTCGGATCTATTATCCGTTGAAGAAGCAGTAGAACAAGTTTTAGCTTACCTTCAGAAAAAGAACATTATTTAGTAAGGAAAGGATGATTAGCCATGGCTGGCAAGGTTTATTTAGTAGGTGCGGGTCCTGGGGATCCCGAATTAATAACGGTTAAAGGATTGCGTTGCCTGCAGAATGCTGATGTCATCCTTTATGATCGGCTCGTCAATCCCGAACTGCTGCAGTATGCAAAAGAGGGGGCCCAGCTTGTCTACTGTGGCAAGCTTCCTCATTATCATACGATGAAACAGGAAACGATAAATCATTTTCTTGTAAAATATGCTTTAAAGGGTAATCAGGTGGTTCGTTTAAAGGGAGGAGATCCCTTTGTATTCGGCCGCGGTGGGGAAGAAGCGGAGGAATGTGTCCGCCATGGAGTGCCGTTTGAAATTGTTCCTGGCATTACAGCAGGCATTGCCGCCTCTGCCTATGCAGGTATCCCTGTCACCCATCGACAGTTAAGTCGGAGCTTTGCTTTTATTACCGGCCATCAAGCTGGTGATGTGGAAGCGGAGCACCAGTGGTCACATTTAGCTAAGGGAGTGGACACCATATGTGTCTATATGGGAGTGTCCCATCTTCCTTTCATTACTAAGCAATTAATCAATCATGGGAAATCACCGCAAACCCCGATAGCGGTTATTCATTGGGGAACATTGTGTGACCAAAGAACCGTGGTTGGAACCCTAGAATCAATAGAAGAACGGGCGAAAGCAGCTGAAATCTCCAACCCAAGTATGATTGTAATTGGAGAAGTCGTGCGTTTGCATCATAAATTGAACTGGTTCCAGGAAGAAATTGTCCCCAATCTGCCAGTGGTTCACGGTTAAGGAGCAGATAGGATGAAAGCTATACTTTATATAGGTCATGGTACTCGTTCGAAAAAAGGTTCATTGGAAGCAAAAGGCTTTATTGAAAAAGTAATGAGTCGTATTGATGTCCCGATTCAGGAAATTTGTTTTCTTGAATTGACGGAACCGTTAATTCATGATGGTTTTAAGCGCTGTGTGGAAAAAGGAGCAAAGGAAATCCATGTAGTTCCTCTATTTTTACTTTCAGCGGGACATATCAAGGAGGATATTCCTGAGACCTTGGAGTCCTTGAAGTTGATTTATCCTGATGTAGAGGTCAAGATTAGTGATCCTTTTGGTGTACAGGGTGAAATTTTGGACGCTGTTACTGATCTTGTTACAGCTATGGTTGCTGACATAGTTCGTGAGGATCGTGTGTTGATCGTTGGCCGTGGCAGCAGTGACCCAGGAATATTAGCTGATTTTGATAAAATTGCCAGTGGCATCAAGGAACGTCTGAATGTCGAATCGGTATCGGTTTGTTATTTAGCCGCGGCAAAACCGAATCTTGCAGAAGGTTTGGAGCTGATTACCAATAGCGGTTTAGGGCGGAGCATTGTTATACCATATTTATTGTTTTCAGGCCTATTGTTAGCGGAAATAGATCAAGAGGTAAGAAAGCTTAGAAAACGAGGTTACGAGATTCTCCATACAGGACCCTTGAGCGGGCATCGGGTGATTGAAGACATCGTCATCAATCGAGCTGTTGGTTAAAAATTTATGAAGGATTCATGGACAAAAGCCACCGGAAAAGTGATGAAAGTGTCCATGAACAGTGGATTCATGGACAAAAGTCACCGAAAAAGTGATGAAAGTGTCCATGAACAGTTGATTCATGGACAAAAATCACCGAAACAATGTTAAAAGTGTCCATGAGGAGAGATTAACAATCTAAGAAAATTTAATTCCCTATGTGAGGTGGATATTGTTGCAACTTCAGGTATTGAACAGTCCGTTTAATCAGGAGCAAGCAGAGCTTCTTAATCGACTTCTGCCAACCTTAACAGAAACACAACGTGTCTGGCTAAGTGGTTATTTGGCAGCGTCAGCGTCTTTAAACCAGGCGGCTGTTGGGTTGGAAACACCAGCTGCTCTCCAAGCAAATGAAGCTGGTACCGGACAACTAGTCGCAAAAGAAGTGACCATTCTTTACGGGTCACAAACAGGCAATGCCCGTGGGCTTGCGAAAAATGCATCCCAAAAACTTGAGAGTATTGGCTTCCAAGTAACCGTCTCAGCGATGAGCGATTTCAAACATAACAATATTAAAAAGCTAAAAAATTTACTTATTCTCGTTAGTACCCATGGGGAAGGAGACCCGCCTGATAACGCTTTAACATTCCATGAGTTTCTTCACGGAAAACGGGCTCCGAAGCTTGAGGGGATAAACTTTTCAGTTTTATCGCTTGGAGATAGTTCGTATGAATTTTTCTGTCAAACCGGAAAAGATTTTGATGCTCGTCTCGAGGCGCTCGGGGGAACTAGGCTTTATCCGCGTTTTGATTGCGATCTTGATTATGATGAGCCGTTTGCAGAATGGCTTGAAGGAGTTTGCGGCAGCTTAAATGATGCGCAAGCGGGAAGTTCTGAACTCGGTTTACCATCTACTCATGCAATTCAAGCTGTCGAATCAACCTACTCAAGAACGAATCCGTTCAGAGCAGAGGTGTTAGAAAATATTAACCTAAACGGGCGTGGGTCGAATAAAGAAACACACCATCTTGAAATATCACTTGAAGGTTCTGGACTTACGTTTGAACCTGGTGACAGTCTCGGGATCTATCCTGAAAACGATCCAGTATTGGTTGACCAGCTGCTTTCAGAGTTGAACTGGGACCCAGCGCAAATGGTGACGATCAATAAACAAGGAGAATCACTTGCTTTAGGGGATGCCCTACTCACATACTTTGAAATTACAACTCTTACAAAACCGCTTTTAGAAAAAGCGGCAAAACTGTCAAGCAATGAGAACCTTCATGAGCTCGTAAAAAAGGATGTTAAATCCTATCTCGAAGGCCGTGATTTATTGGACTTAGTTCGCGATTTTGGTCCATGGAATACATCGCCACAAGAGTTTGTCTCCATTCTTAGAAAAATGCCTTCAAGGCTTTATTCGATTGCAAGCAGCTTAACTGCTAATCCTGATGAGGTTCATTTAACTATCGGGGCAGTCCGTTATGATGCACACGGCAGGGAAAGAAAAGGTGTTTGCTCGATATTATGTGCGGAGCGCTTGCAGCCGGGAGATACGATCCCAGTTTACATTCAACAAAATGAAAACTTTAAGCTGCCTACTAATCCTGACACCCCAATCATTATGATTGGACCCGGAACGGGTGTAGCGCCATTCCGCTCATTTATGCAGGAGCGTGAAGAACTCGGGGCAGAAGGTAAATCATGGTTATTCTTCGGCGACCAACATTTCGTGACGGATTTTCTTTACCAAATCGAATGGCAGAAATGGCTCAAAGACGGAGTGCTAACGAAAATGGATGTTGCTTTTTCCCGGGATACGGATCAAAAGGTATACGTCCAGCATCGCATGCTTGAACAGAGTAAAGAATTGTTTACTTGGTTACAAGAAGGAGCTTACGTTTATATTTGTGGTGATGAGAAAAACATGGCCCATGATGTCCATCAAACTTTGCTCGAAATTATTGAGAAAGAAGGCAGCCTGAACCGAGAACAAGCGGAGGAATACCTTGTAGGCCTTCAACAGCAAAAGCGATATCAGCGTGATGTGTACTGATCAAGGATTGAAAGGAGTATGGACAATAAATGGTGACCAAAATTTTAACAGCGCCTGAGGGCAAACCAAGTAATGTGGAGCGCATTAAAGAAGAAAGCGACTATTTGCGCGGGACTTTAAAGGAAGTGATGGAAGATTGGATCAGCTCTGGGATTCCTGATGATGATAACCGTTTAATGAAATTTCATGGCAGTTATTTGCAAGATGATCGGGATCTTCGTAATGAGCGGCAAAAGCAAAAACTAGAGCCTGCGTACCAATTCATGCTTCGTGTTCGTTTACCAGGGGGTGTGACATCACCGAAGCAATGGCTAGTGATGGATGAACTTGCCGATAAAAATGCTAATGGTACGCTTAAAATAACGACGAGACAAACCTTCCAAATGCACGGAGTACTTAAATGGAATATGAAAAATACGATCCAGAATATCCATTCGACGCTCTTAGATACAATAGCGGCATGCGGCGATGTAAACCGAAATGTTCTGTGTGCTGCCAATCCCTATCAATCTGAGGTTCATTCGGAAGTATATGAATGGTCAAAAAAACTAAGTGACGATTTATTACCACGAACAAGAGCTTATCATGAGATATGGTTAGATGAAGAAAAAGTGGCTGGAACACAAGCGGTCGAAGAGGTTGAACCCATGTATGGACCGCTTTATTTGCCACGGAAATTTAAGATTGCCCTTGCGGTGCCGCCATCAAACGATATCGATGTCTTTTCCCAGGACCTTGGTTTCATCGCAATTATAGAAAATGACAAGGTAATCGGTTTTAACGTGGCGATTGGCGGGGGGATGGGAAGTTCCCACGGAGATAAAGCAACCTATCCGCAGCTGGCAAAAGTCATTGGCTTTTGTACACCAGAGCAGCTTTATGATGTTGCGGAAAAAACGATTACAATCCAAAGGGATTATGGAAATCGTTCCGAACGTAAAAATGCCCGCTTCAAGTATACCGTTGACCGCTTGGGCTTGGAAACTGTTAAGGAAGAGCTTGAAAGCCGCTTAGGCTGGAAGCTGGGTGAAGCGAGACCCTATTATTTTGAAAGTAACGGGGACCGTTATGGCTGGGTAAAGGGTGTAGGCGGAAAATGGCATTTCACTCTATTTATTGAAGGTGGCCGTGTAAAGGACACGGATGAATATAAGTTGAAGACAGGCCTGCGTGAAATAGCAAAAATCCATACCGGAGAGTTCCGTCTTACCACCAACCAAAACTTAATCATTGCCAATGTTTCAAGTCAAAAGAAGAAGAAAATGAATGAATTAATGGAACAATATGGCTTAACTGACGGCAAACATCACTCTGCACTTCGACGCAGTTCAATGGCCTGTGTCGCTCTTCCAACCTGTGGGTTGGCGATGGCAGAAGCTGAACGCTATTTACCAGAGTTGATTGATAAGATTGAGGAGATCGTCGATGAGAATGGTCTTCGTGACAAAGAAATCACTATTCGGATGACAGGTTGTCCAAATGGCTGTGCCCGACCAGGGTTAGGGGAAATTGCCTTTATGGGGAAAGCGGTTGGAAAATACAATATGTACCTCGGTGCCGCCTTTGATGGCAGTCGGCTGAATAAAATGTACCGCGAAAACATTGGCGAAGAAGAGATATTAAATGAGCTCCGTGTCCTACTTTCACGCTATGCGAAGGAACGCCAGGAGGATGAGCATTTCGGCGATTTTGTAATCCGTGCGGGTATTATCCAAGCAACAACGGATGGCACGAATTTTCATGATTAATAGGGAAGAGATAGGATAAAGATCCTGTCTCTTTTTTTATAATAAGAATATATAATTTTAGGCTTTGAAAATTGTTCAGCTCCAGTGCACTAGCGACTAGTGTCTTTCGCTCTCCGCCCTTCGATAAGTCAAGCACGAATGCGCTAACGCTCTTCGTGTTTCCTTTATCTCAGTTGGAGCGCTCCATAAAGGAAGGCATCGTAAGCATTGGCATCGCACGAAGGAAAAGCGTTTTTCTTTTTCGAGGAGGCCATACGCCGCTGACCAGGGCACTTCCGCTTTTCTACTGAATGAAGCCTCATTTATTTTGTCGGATATTTTCACAGCCCGTCTATTTATGTCTTGTTTTAGCTTGTTTTATCGAAACCGTTTAATAGTAGACAAAAAATGCTATAATACTTTTCATCACGAGCATTTTAGTAGGTAATTTATATTTTTCGAGGTGTAATTTTGCTATGAAACTTGCAGATTTAGAAGAAGCTATTAACGAGAAACGTGACGAGATGATTCGAATGGGAATGACAAAAGGACTATCAAGTGTAGAGACAATTGACTGCAGCCAAGAACTGGACAGACTATTAAATAATTATGAAAACTTACTAACAAAATATGAAAATTCATCCTCCTTAGATTTATATGATGCATATTTTGAATTTTTGCATAACCAGCTGTTTAAGCTTATTTGGAAGCCGTATAGTTTGTTTGTATTGAATAAGAGCAAACGTATTCATTAAAAATTGAGCTGAAAAAAGAGGAAGGGAATATCCCTTCCTCAAGTAATTTTAAGAACGCTGGATGGCTGATGTGGAAAAGCTCTTAATCATTTTTTGAAGGTTTCTATGTCCTTCTCTTAGCTTGATTGTCTCATCAATAATTTTCTGGAACCCTTCCAAATCACGGTCAGATGCATTTAATAACGACTTTGGTATCCCTTCGACGATTTGTTGTAGGTTTAATTCATTACTCATCTCAAAACCACCTTTCAACTCATTCGTAAGACTATTTTGACGTCCTTATTAATATTTTTGGAAAGATATAAGTTTTTCCTGCTAACACCTTAAAAAACTTATCTACATGAATCTCCAGATTATGATCGCCATGTCGTTAATCTTGCAAATAACGACGGGATACTAGTTGTTTTCTCACCTGTATGTAGAAAAATTTCATTTATGACTTTGCTTTCATATAGTGTTCATAGAAAACCTTGAATAATCTTTCATCACCGCCGCGATCAGGATGTAGGGCTTTTAGCAACTTCTTAAATTCTTTCTTGACCTGTTCTTCTTCAGCCGCAGCCTCTAATCCTAAAAGGCTTGCATAGGTTAACGGACTAGCATCAGCAAGTGCATATTCCGCCTGTAGCATTCTTTTTAAGCTCCGGACCTTTGACTTCTCAATCCGAATACTACTTTTTAATTCCTCCAAGTGCTCTTTTAATTTCTGATTTTCATAGAATGTCTTTTCCCATTTCTGAAAATCGACTCCGAATTGTTTACTCTTATTTTCAATCTTCATGTCTAATATGAATGCAGCTAAATCACTAGGCTGAACCGAGTAATCGATATTTAAATTCGGAGTCCTTCTCGCTTTCATTTTCCCTTCAAGAATCCACCTGATGACTGTCTGCTCACTATCCGCAATGCCCTCATTTTTAAGCAGGGCAGTCACTTCCTTCACATTTAACATAAAATCAACTCATTCTTTTAGTAGGCTAAAAATAATGTATCATAGAAAAAACTCTACTAGTTTACTTGAATATTTAATTTATATTAAGAAATTTTTTCAAAAGTAACGAATTTATTAAAAATTCCAGGTTTGGTTGAGGTTTCCACGAAAATCCTCTATTATTTATGCTTCAGGACTGTAAAAGATCGAAGGGATGAAGCTGTGTGTCTACTTTATATGGATCTATTGAATACTTTGAAAAACAAATAGAGAACTATTTAACCATGCATAAATATAAGGATTTTAGAATCATATGGTCTGGTTTAGAAAAAGAAATACTCCATGATTCATTTGTTGAGGACGAAGAAGTACGCCAAAAATTTCTTCAAAACTTACGTATTGCAGCAGAACATTATAAAGTAAAGCATCAAGAAATAATCAAGTAGAAATGAATTGTTATGGGAAGGCTAAATCGTAAGATGCATCTTTGGAGGAATCGTAAGTGTGGAAAAAGAAAATCTTTATCGTGTGTCTGCTCACTTTTATCATGTCCATGGGCTCAAAGGCATTGAGTCTTTCATTACCTGGCCGAAAGCCGATAACGATCTATCTCGTAGGTGATTCTACTGTCTCTAATTATTCTAGTTCTTATTGGCCCCGGGCAGGCTGGGGACAGATGCTAGCCGAATCATTTGACCAACACGTTACCGTAAAAAATGAAGCCCGGCCTGGTCGTAGTTCAAAAAGTTTTATCCGAGAAGGGCGATTAAAGAGGATATTGTATCAAATAGAAAAGGGGGACTACCTCTTCATTCAATTTGGTCATAATGATGGAAAAATGAATGATCCAGCACTTTATACTGAGCCTGCGACTACATATAAAAGGTTTTTAAAACAATATATTGATGGTGCCCGAAAGAAAAATGCCATCCCGGTCCTGATTACGCCTGTAGAAAGACGGCGATTTTCAAAAGATGGAATGGCTTTAAATACACATGGGCTTTATCCAACGGCAATGAAGGAAGTAGCCTTGGAGGAAAATGTCCCAATCATTGATCTTACGACAAAAAGCAAGAATTTATTTCAACTGATGGGGCCGGGAAAAACAAAAGAGTTGTTTTTATGGGTAGATGCCGGTGAACACAGGTATTATCCAAAGGGAGTCAGTGATAATACCCATTTTCAACAAAAAGGGGCAAGAGAAATTGCCCGTCTTGTAATGGAAGGTATGGTAGAAGAGAAATTACCGCTCGCTACCCATCTCCAGAAAGGTTTCACCAAGTAAGAGCACCATTAACTGTTCCTTCGGCAACTGGCGTTTTTCCCATTCTTTGAACAGCCGTTCTAATGCTTCGGGGCCGGTATCATCAGCCAGGCGATAGGCTCCGTAATGCATCGGAACAAATTGTTTCGCTTGTAGTTCTAGAAAGGCTTTCACACTATCTTCTGGTGAGATATGGGAAATAGCCATAAACCATTCCGGTTCATAAGCACCAATTGGCATAAAAACAGTATCAATGGTAAAACGTTTGCCAATCTCCTGAAAGCCGTTAAAATAACCACTATCGCCAACAAAATAAAGTGTCTCCTTGGACCCTTGAAGGATCCATCCACCCCAATGTGAGGTATTCATATCTGTCATAGTTCTTCTCGTCCAGTGTTGCGCAGGGACGAAATGAAGGGTCAATCCCTGATACTCTGCACTTTCCCACCAACTCATTTCCGTTACTTTTCGATATCCTTTTCTGTTAAAAAGCGATTTCATACCGATTGGAACAAAATAATGGGGGTCTCCAGGTAACTTCTTTAATGTTGGAAAATCCAAATGGTCATAATGGCCATGAGAAATGACAACAACGTCAATACTTGGCAGCTCATTGATAGGAATACCAGGTTCTGTTAATCGTTTTTGGAAGCCCATCCGCTTTGCCCATACGGGGTCGGTTAATATATTTATTCCGTTGATTTGAATCAAAAAGGTAGAATGTCCAATCCAAGTGAAAGCCGTGTGGGTACGATTTTCCTTAATTTCTGTGATATTTTTGTTTGGACATTGTTCAATATTAACGGTTAGATCCTTGATTTTACTTTTTCGTTCTTTCTGCCATTTACGCATATCGTTAAAGGATTTTTTGTTGCTTACGTCGTTTAGGTTAGAAAACTTTTGTCTCATTTATTGGTGCTCCCTGCATTTTAATGAAATTATTATATCAAGTTTCTGGAATAACAACCATTTAAAGGTGAGAAACTGAAAAGACACTACATTTCGTTTTCATTTATTAAAGTTGAGTAATATTTATTTTAAAAGTAGGTAATATCGCGCTGTATCGACAATGTCAACATCACTTGCGATTTATAATCCTATTGGAAGTTATCAGACATAAAAATTTTGGAGGTGCCATTTCATGACTCATGTACTGCGAACGGCCATCCAGGAAAAAAGACAATACTTAATGGAAGAACTGCTTAAATTAGGCGTATATAAAAAGAATGATAAACATCTATATGAACTAACTTTAACAGACCTTGAAGAAGTATTTAAATACATGGAAACAAATGTGGGGGATCGAATGAACAATTGAATATCTGTTCAAAAATACGACAAAAAACCGGTAGCGACAATCGGTTTTTTGTTGTTTTTATATTGACATATTTAAGAAAAATCAGATTAGATAGAATTATAGTTAGAAAAGTTAGGCAGGTGAAATTTAATGATTGAGGAGAAAAATAAGAATCGTAAAGTAGAATCTACCATAAAAAAGGGAATATCATTTGGTACCTGTTTAGCCATGATCATTTCCTATACAGCATGGAAATCAATTCCATGGGCCATTGTTCATGGTTTAATGAGTTGGGTATATGTGATTTATTATTGGGCTAAATACGGATAGAGTTTGAGTATAATGGCTTATTTTTAATGTCATCAAGGGGGCTTTTTTCGCATTGACTTTGAATCTTATCGTTTTAAAATTAAGCAGTATGTGAAACGATAAGATTTGAAGGTGGTAATTGACGTGGGACGAATGGAAAGAAGACAGCAAAGAAAAGTGTCTAAAAAGGATTTGAAGCCGTATTTTTCAAAAGGGTTATTCAAGAAATTTTTAATTGCAGGAGTAATCACATCTTTATGCGGCTTGTTGATCGTCAATATCTTTATTTGGACAAGTGATGTAAGTAAATTAAATAAACCAGCCCCACAGCCAACATTGATCTATGACCAAGATGGAAAAATTGCTAGTAAAATATCTAATTCAAACATCGAAGGCGTTGGAATTAAGAAAATTCCTGCCAATGTTATTCATGCAGTTGTTTCAACAGAAGATCAACGTTTTTATAAACACAATGGGATCAATTATGTGGCAATTGTCAGGGCTTTTTTCAAAAATATGATCAGCGGTGACATTGTTGCAGGTGGCAGCACGATTACTCAGCAGTTAGCGAAAAATGCATTTTTAACTCATGAGCGGACCTACACTCGAAAGGTGAAAGAACTCATCATCACAAAAAAAATTGAACGGACGTATTCAAAAGACGAAATTATCGAAAGATATCTTAATCAAATTTATTTCGGTGAAGGAGCATGGGGAATTCAACGTGCAGCGAAAACATATTTTGGGAAAGATGTGAATGAATTATCTTTGAGTGAATCAGCGATGCTTGCTGGGCTCATAAAAGCTCCATCGATTCTCTCGCCTTTTAAGAATATGGATGAGGCGATTAAACGACGAAATATTGTTTTATCATTAATGGAAAATGAAGGATATATTAACGAAAGTGATGTCGAAAAAGCAAAAGCACAGCCAGTCGTCTTAAATGAAGGAAAAAGCGGCGATGAATACGAAGGAAACTATCCTTATTATGTGGATCACATCATCGAAGAGGCAATGAAGAAATACAAGCTGACGAAAAACGAAGTCCTTTCGGGCGGATTACATATCTATACGGAATTAAATCCGACGATTCAAAAGGCAACGGAAACCGTTTATCAAAACGAGAATCTTTTTCCTCAAAGTCCATCAGATCAGTTGCTTCAGAGCGGTGCGATTTTTATCAATCCCGCAACGGGAGGAATTCAGGCACTGGTAGGTGGAAGAGGGGAGCATACCTTTTTAAGCTTTAACCGCTCGACCCAGTTAGTTAGACAACCTGGTTCGACGATGAAGCCTTTGGCGGTTTATGCACCTGCATTGGAACAGGGGTATGAAGTATTTGATTTATTAGAGGATAGACCTCTGAATTTCGGCGGATATCAGCCTAAAAATTATGACAAACAGTATCGAGGACAGGTTACCATGTATGAGGCAGTCATAAACTCTTACAATGTCCCACCTGTCTGGCTATTAAATAAAATCGGGTTAGAAAATGGGATTAAAGCGGTGCAACGCTTCGGTATCCCTTTGGAGGAAGAGGACCATACCCTTGGTTTAGCGCTTGGTGGTATGCATAAAGGGACTTCACCGTTATTAATGGCCCAAGCCTACTCTGTATTTCCGAATAACGGGTCAATGGTGGAAGCGCACTCGATTCAAAAAATAGAGGATTCCGACGGGGATCTGCTTGGAAAATGGCAGAAAAAAGAATCGAAAGTAATCGAACCAGCAGTGGCTCAAAAAATGACGTATATGCTAAAAGGCGTGATTGACGAAGGGACAGGGAAAAAAGCGGCGCTCGATGGTTATGATATTGCCGGGAAAACGGGTACAACGGAACTTCCATTCGGTATTGATGCAGGGGCTAAGGATCATTGGTTTGTCGGCTATACTCCAAACATTGTTGGGGCTGTTTGGTTGGGCTATGATAAAACAGATGAAAACCATTATTTATCTGCATCAAGTGGGGCGACGGTCCCTGCAATATTTAAAGAGATCCTGGCGAAGTCCGTGTCGGAACTTCCTGATAGAAATTTCCAATTATCAGGAATTGAGAAGAAATACAAAGACGAAGTGAAGAAGCGAAAAGAAAAAGAAGATAAAGCACGGAAAGACGAAGAGAAGAAACAAAATAAAGGCAAAGGTAAACAAAAAGACAAAGACAAAGAGAAAAATCGAGGGAACAAAGGAAAAGGTAACGAAAAAGATAAAGATAAAGATGATAATTAGTGGGTAATGGGCTTGTGTCTACTTTCGGTGGGTGCAAGCCTGTTTTTTGTGTGGTGTTTCGTGAAGAGGATTTTACTATCGGATTGCGGAAAATACTCTAGGAGGAGAGAAATACTGGGATAGCAAGTAGCTTTTAGCCAGTGAGGTTGATGAATCATAGCGGATCATCTACTATGTATTATGTATATTTATTAGATCCCCACTGGATCCTTTTGAAAAGTACAAACCATTAAATAATCGTACAAATTGGGATTAAAATCAAGATTCTAACTAAGAAATCCTTCAAAATCTTCACCCCCGTGGACCATTCAGTTTTTAATTGATAACTTCATTTTATCCGACTTTTATTAAGGGATTATTTATTCATTGTAAAATTATTGTCAAATCGAATAGGGAGACTCATCATTAAAAGAAGGTGATTCTACCTTTTATACTAAGCCGAAATTACCAAAAAAAACCTAATGACATATGTAAGCGTTTCCATTAGTATAATAGTATAAAGATGAGAGGGGAGACAATCAATGGAACTTTTAATTAAACAATGTGAGCACAACCATTCAGAAGAGCCTTGTGAGGAATGCACCCCCAATATAGAAACGGAAGAGAATTTTGATATCCTAGAATACGATTATAATAAGAGACTATGGTTTTAATAGGTAGAATTACTAGATTGCAAATAAAATCATGATTGTTTTAATATTGACATTATCAAATAAAATGAATAAACTATTGATAATTATCAGATAAAGGCGCAGATGAGAAAAAGTAGAATGAAGAAGTTTTTCACAGAGAGCTTCGGTAGCTGAAAAGAAGCAAAAACACTCATTTGAACAATGGTCTCTGAGCTTCGTACTGAACATACCTTGGTGTATTAGTAGGCTACGACGAGTTTTGGCACTCGTTATCAATGTCACAGTATAAGAGTAGGAAAGTCTGCTCCGTACTTGTTGAGGCAAATAGTGTGAGCTGTTTGCAAAATAAGGTGGTATCACGTGGAATTCAAACCTCGTCCTTAACTTTTATAGTTAAGGCGGGGTTTTTTATTTTTTAAGGAGGTTTTTTGGATGAGTATTTTTATTGGCGGGGCTTGGGCGTATGCGAACGGCTCTTTACATTTGGGCCACATTTCAAGTCTGCTTCCTGGCGATATTTTAGCGAGATATTACAGGTTAAAAGGGGAAGAAGTCTTATATGTGTCAGGGAGTGATTGTAACGGAACACCGATTGCGATTAAGGCAAGGCAGGAAGGGGTATCTCCCAACTTAATTGCTGACCGATATCACAAAGAATTTAGTGATTGCTTTTCAAAATTAGGTTTCACTTATGATACCTACACTAGAACAGATACTGAACATCATCATAAAATTGTTCAAGAGATATTTTTAGAGTTACTCGAAAAGGGCTTCATTTACAAAAAGGAAATTGAGCAAACATATTGTGAAAACTGTGAACAATTTTTACCTGAGCGATATGTCGAAGGCATCTGTCCAGTTTGTAAACAGCCTTCACGAGGTGATCAATGTGATCATTGTTCGACCATTTTAGAGCCTCTTGAATTGTTAGATATAAAGTGCAAAATTTGTGGACACCCGCCGACAACTCGATTTACCGAGCATTTTTACTTTTCTTTAAGCTCTTTTCAAACACAATTGGAAAACTATACGCAAGAGGCAGAAAATAAGAAGCTGTGGCGTGAAAATGCCCTTTCACTTTCGAAACGTTATCTAAGAGAAGGTTTGCAGGATCGAGCAGTATCAAGGGATCTTCCCATTGGTGTGAGTGTTCCCATTGAGGGCTATGAAGACAAGAAAATTTATGTATGGATTGAAGCGGTCTCCGGATATTATACGGCCAGTAAACTATGGGCTAAGGAAACCGATCAAGATGACGCGCCATTTTGGAGCGCAGAAACAAAATCATATTATGTGCACGGAAAGGATAATATCCCTTTTCATTCGATCATATGGCCTGGAATTCTGGCGGGTATAGGGAAAGAACCTTTACCAACACATATCGTATCCAATGAATATCTCACATTAGAAAAGAAAAAATTGTCAACAAGTAAAAATTGGGCTGTTTGGGTACCGGATATTTTAGAAAGATACGAACCTGATTCGATCCGCTATTTTTTAACCATTAACGCACCTGAAAGCCGCGATGCTGATTTTTCATGGAGAGAATTTATTTATAGTCATAACAGTGAATTATTAGGGGCTTATGGTAACTTTGTCAACCGAACATTGAAATTTATACAAAAATCATTTGCGGGTGTGATACCTGGTAAGAACATTTCCTTAGAGATACATCAAAAAATAGATCAATTGTATGAAGAAGTCGGTAATCTAATTGAGGCTTCCTCTTTTAAACAAGGGTTAGAAAAAATCTTCGAGGTAATAAGATTCTCGAATAAATACTTTGACGATCAACAACCGTGGAAACAGGTCCATGATGACACGAATGCCTGTAAACAAACAATTGCGGATTGTGTTTT
This sequence comes from Neobacillus sp. K501, assembly GCF_053749995.1. NCBI lineage: Bacteria > Bacillati > Bacillota > Bacilli > Caryophanales > Bacillaceae > Neobacillus > Neobacillus sp. K501. The sequence goes on from NZ_JBSLYA010000008.1 coordinate 81,323, forward strand.
CCTGATTGCAAATCTAGCAAATATTTTAACACCATTTCTTCCTTTTTCCAGCGAGAAAGTTAAAAAGATGATAAATATAACAGAAACGAGTTGGAAATCAATTTCACTTAAGTCGCAAGCTTTGTCCTACGTGGATCCATTATTTGAACGAATTGAAACATCTAGTATTGAAGAGGAGCATGAAAGATTAACGAGTCAATCTAAATAATTATGAAAAGACAAATACTACCCATTTTATTTAAAAAAATGTAAAGTTAATGTAGAGGTTAAAAAAGGAATCATTTGCTAGAAGGGAGAGATTAGATGATAGTGGAAGCGGTAATGTTACAGGTTAAGCGAGGAATGGAAGAGGAATATGAACAAGCCTTTCGGCGGGCATCTGAAATCATTTCATCCATGAAAGGATATATTTCTCATGAATTGCAGCGTTGTATTGAAGTAGAGGGCAAATACTTGCTCTTGGTGGAGTGGGAGACATTGGAAGATCATACAGTTGGATTCAGGCAATCAAATGAATATCAAGACTGGAAAAAACAATTACATCATTTCTATGACCCATTTCCTACTGTTGAACATTTTGATAAGGTCTTTCCTTAATAGCATAAAGCCGTGATCAAATCCTGATCACGGCGAGTTTTATATTTCAATGATAATCGGCAGAATCATTGGTTTTCTTTTTGTATGTGTAAAGATATAGTTCCCAATGGATTTTTTAATGCTCTGTTTTATAACGCTCCACTGGCGTATATTTTCTGATTGGAGATCATCCATCGTTTTCTTGACGAGGCGGTTAATGTCTTTGAGGAGACCTTCTGAGTTTTTAACATACACGAAGCCTCGGGTGATCGTATCAGGACCTTGAATGATCTTGCGGTCAGCTTTGCTTATCGTTAATACTATGACTAGCATGCCATCTTCAGAAAGCTGTTTCCGGTCGCGGAGCACGATTTCTCCAACATCGCCGACACTCACGCCGTCAACGTACGTGTCCCCGGCAGGAATACTGCGGGTTTGACGGGCTACGGAGTGTTCGATATCCACGACATCGCCATTCTTGATAATAAACGTGTTTCCTTTTTCAACCCCAACTGATTCAGCTAACAATCGGTGATGGTGCAACATCCGATATTCACCATGGATTGGAATAAAGTAGGTTGGTTTAATTAAAGTAAGCATCAACTTCAGGTCTTCCTGATAGCCGTGTCCAGAAACATGCATGCCTGTGGTACTACCAGAACCATAAATAACTTTGGCACCAAGTTGAAATAAATTGTCAATGATCCGGGAAACATCCTTTTCATTTCCGGGAATAGGAGAGGCGGCTAAAATCACTGTATCTCCAGGATAAATCGTAACGTCGCGATAATTAGCACTGGCGAGACGACCTAGAGCAGCGTTTGGCTCACCTTGACTACCCGTACAGAGGATCGCTACCTTATCAGGTGCCAATTGCTCAACTTGATTTGCCTCAATCAGCATACCTTCAGGAATCTGGACATAACCCCGTTCCATCGCAACATCGACTACATTCACCATACTCCTTCCAAGCAAAGCAAGCTTCCGATTCGTTTTGATCGCCGCTTCCACCACTTGTTGAACACGATTCACATTTGAAGCAAAGGTCGAGACAAACACTTTTCCTTCCGCTTTGATGAACGCCTCAAGCATATGTTCACCCACCATGTATTCTGATGGAGTTAAACCTTTCCGTTCGGCATTCGTGCTTTCAGAGATTAATGCGATTACACCTTGATTCCCGATCTCTGCCATTTTGTGAATATCCGAATATTGGTTATTTCCTGGTGTTAAATCAAACTTAAAGTCACCGGTATGAACGACATTCCCTTCTGGTGTGTGAAAAACAATCCCAAGGCAGTCAGGAATACTATGGCTGACTTTGAAAAAGGAGACCTGCATTTTCCCGAAATCCAGCTGAGAATCAGAGTCAATGGTCACGAGTTTGGTATCTCGAGAAAGTCGATGCTCGTCTAATTTTAATTCAATTAATCCGAGAGTGAACCGTGTTGCAAAAATCGGTACATTTAATTTTTTTAAAAAGTAAGGAATCCCGCCGATATGGTCTTCATGCCCATGGGTGACAATTAACCCACGTATTTTTTCCTGATGATCTTCTAAATAACTGATATCAGGGATAATTAAGTCAATCCCTAACAAGCTTTCGTCCGGAAACTTTCCACCACAATCAATGATGACCATATCATCCCCATATTGGACGACATACATATTTTTTCCGATTTCATTAACTCCGCCTAAGGCAAAAATGGATAACCTACTCACATTAATAAACCTCCTAGGTTTAATACTTATACATAGTATTTCCAATTTGTAAAATAGAAACCGCAATAATTGTAAAGGATAAACCTGATTGGATTTTGCCTCTCATGATAATTGTGAGTAGTAATACGGAAGAAGAAATTGGAAAGGATTTGATTATGGTGTCCAAACAATTTTGGATCAACTTGCCGGTAAAAGATATTGACCGATCTGTTAAATTTTTTTCAAAACTGGGATTTAATTTGGAGCAGAATGGAAATGATCAAGCACAATTAATGATTGGTAATGCAAATGTCATGTTATTTCCGGAAGCAACTTTCAAAAACTTCACAAAACATGAAATCACCGACACAAAACAGTCTACACAAGTATTGTTTTCGATTGATGCTGAAAGTAGAGAAGAGGTAGATGATTTAGCAGAGAAAGCTGTTGCAGCAGGCGGCACCCTTTTTGGTGAACCTGCAGAGCACCAGGGTTGGGTGTACGGCTGCGGAATAGCAGACCTAGATGGTCATCGCTGGAATGTCGTTCATATGGACATGAGCAAGATGCCGCAATAGCAAAAACCATTTCGATTTATAAACAAACAAAGCGAGCTAGAACAATTTAGCTCGTTTTGTTCGTTGAAAATAATCCTTGCCACAGCTGGACCAAAAAATAAAGACTAATAATCTTTCATTTTTTCTATAGAATGAGAACTATATTAGAAAAAAGTATTTATAAAGGGTGTTAATATGACAAAAAGAATGAAAATTGACCGGCCGCAGATTCCTGCTCTACTGAATAGTGCAAATTTCCAAGATATTTACTTTGATGAAGATCCACAGTTATTTAACTGTACCGTTATGGGTGCTAGGGCGGATAATGAGGTAATTGATAAAGTCTACTTTTCTAAAGTTATTTTTAGAAATGTATCATTTGTAAATGCTGTTTTTTACAAGATTGATATGAGTGATGTTATTTTTGAAAATTGTAATTTATCGAATGTCAGGTTTAGTGAAGGGATTATCCATCGGGTGTCTTTTAAAGATTGTAAATTATTAGGGGTGGATTTTGCCGAAGCGAATCTAGGGAATGTATCATTTGAACAGTGTGATGTGAGTTTAAGTGACTTTACCGACGCCCGTTTCAAACAAGTCAGTTTTGAAAATTCAACATTAAGAAGTGCTAATTTTTATGATAGCAAGCTTAGTAAGGTTGAAGTTTACCAGTGTGACTTAAATGATGTTAACTTTAGACAAACCTTGCTGAAAGGAATCGATCTTAGCACCTGTACGTACGAACAGCTAAATGTCTCGGTGGAAAGCTTGAATGGCTGTACAGTATCTACCGAACAAGCGATTGGTTTTTCTAAATTACTAGGATTAAAGATTAAAGAATAAGAGAGAGCAGTGGGATTTTTCGGCACCACTGCTCTCTTTGTTTTATGATCCTAACTATCTATTTGAGAAATGCTTTTGTTCTTTTTTAATATTTTCTTAGTTAATAAGGTGATTACAAACAGGAATCCGAGAATTAGAGAAACCATAAGGACGATTTCTGAACTTGATAAGGAGAGCGCTTTTGCTAATTCAACGGCATAGGCTAGCACGAAAGACGTAATCAATTTGGCGATCGAGGCAATGCTGAGAAATCGAACAAATGATACGCCGCTAATCCCTGCACCAACACATATTATTTCATCGGGCAGAAGCGGAACAATGAAAAGAATGGAGAGAATGAGGGTTTCATTTTTTCCAACATATTGTTGATATTTTCTTAAATGCTTTTCTTTTACCCAATTTAATACAAGCTTTTGACCACCAAGTCTGGCGATAAAAAACATCATAACTATCCCCGTCATGGTTCCTGTAAAACTTAAAATAGCGGCTGGAAAAGGTCCAAAAACTGCGCTGCCGGCAGGAACGGTGACGGCTTCAGGGATGGGTAATAATATCGGTTGAGCAAAACAGAGGAGAAAATAAATGACCTTTGCAGCAGGTGCATGATCTCTTAATACCTGTTCAATACCATAGTCATCTGTTAATACTAAGAACGATGTCAAATAATAAATCAAGAATACGATGAAAGTGAATATCGCTAAAAGAATTAAACATATTCTCGTTGTTTTTAAATAGGCCTTATCCTTGAAGGAGAGAATATAAAGATCTAAGAGAAGAATTGCAATCGTGATGAAAATAATGCTTGATTTATAAAATAGTTTAAGTGTTGGTAAATAGGTCAGCATTAAGTAAATTATTAGACCTGATAAAAAAATATGAACTGAAATTTCTCGGAGTGATTTACCTTTCATAAATAAAATACATCCTTTCAAAAGCAGCAAAAACCATTTTATCTAATTGTAAAATGACTTTTGTGTAAACAAAACGCACTCAAGGTTTAAATCCTGCTAAGACCTGAGACTTAGAAAAGGATCTATTGAGCTTGAAAAAACTTTGAAATATTGAATGGTTCTTTAATTTTGCAACATATGTTATCATTAACATATGTTAAACAAGGAGATGTCCTTCATGTCAATTAATTATGCAATATTAGGTCTGTTAAGTCATAAACCAATGACAGGTTATGACCTGAAAAAATTGATCCAAGAATCACCTTTTATGCCTTGGTCAGGGAATAACAATCAAATATATAAGGCATTGATGGAACTGAATAACGAGGGTTTTGTAACCAATGAGATTTTTCATCAAAATAGTTCACCTTCTAAGAAAGTTTACACGATTACAAATGATGGTTTAAATGAACTGAAAAATTGGTTGCACTCACCACCAATACTACCCGAGATCAAAAAAAACTTCCTTATACAGCTTGGGTGGTCAGGATATTTAGAGGAAGAAGAATTGAAAATATTGCTAACTTTCTATGAACAGGATCTGGAACGGATGATTCTTTTAGAGCAAGAAAAGTCTTTAGGGTATTACTCCCCAAGTAGGAATAAAAGGGAAAAAATCATTTGGGATTCTATCTATAAAAACATGATTAAATCTTATGAAAATGAGTTGTTATGGCTGAAAGATTTGCGTGAGGAATTAACTCAAACATTGGCACCAGATAAAGAAATTTATTCTTCATCGAAAAATAAGCCGATTGCAATCAAGGAGGAATATAAAATGAACTATCAAGTAGCTACAGAAAATAACAAAAATTATATAATTTTATCTTCACCAGGGAGAATCATTCAATCTGAACAGGACGGTCTAGATATGATTAGAATTTGCTTCGAAAATGATGCTAACCTTGTATTAATCCATGAGGGTTTATTATCCGATGACTTTTTAACATTAAGAACAGGATTGGCAGGTACGATTCTGCAAAAACTAATCAATTATAACATCAAAGCAGCTGCAATCATAAATGAGGACAAATTCAACGCTCGTTTTAAAGAGTTGGTAAGAGAATATAACAAAGGGACTGCCTTTAGAGTATTTCACAATGCTAAAGAGGCAAAAAATTGGCTGCTATCCTCAAATTAGTGATAGGGAGCTGAAACAGTTGAGTAGCAAAAAAGCATATGAAGGATGAAGAAGGCTTGTCAGGAGACAAGCCTTTACTTATGGCAAAGCTAACCAGATTTAGCCAATCTTCCTTTAAGAAATATCCATCTTAAGATGGGGGGAACAGCAAAGTAAATAAAGAAAAGCCGGAATAACTGAAAACCTGTTACCATGGATATATCGGCCTCGACCTCATGGGCAAGAATCGCCATTTGATCAGCACCGCCAGGAGCTAAGCTTAAGAAGCTGGTTGTTGGGCTAATCGGGATATTTTTGACGAGCAAACTGCTTAAGATGAATGATCCGAAAATCATCACAATCCCACTAACGATCCCTAATGTGATGATTTTTGTTTTATTCTCTAACTTCTCCGGTTTTAGCAATAGTCCAATATAGCTGCCAATCATAAATTGGGAAAAGTCCAATAGCGCGTTTGGAAGCGGGGGTCCTTCCAGATCCAAAATGGTCAATACGGCAGCACCTAATATTGGACCTAACAAATAGGGAGTTGGAAATCTTAACTTTTTCCCAAAATAAACAGATAGGATACATACAACAACAAATAGGACGATGACTGGAGAAAATGATTGAGTTGCTTGCAAATTCATTTGATTGACAGTAGAACCTGCTGTTTGAAAAAAAATTGGACTAAAAACGAGAAATGGAACGAATGAAATAATTAATAATACCCTTGTTACCTGGAGGAAGGTGACGGTGGTGATGTCAATCCCTTTCATCTCTTCGGCAAAGGTGATCATTTGCGACTGTCCTCCTGGAATGCTACCTATGAGGATTGTCGGATAATCGACCCCTGTCAGCTTGGAAACAACCCAGGCAATTCCGGCACAAAAGCTTACGAGAATGACGGTTAACAGCAGCATAAGGGGCAGTTTCGCAACAATTAGGGTGAGAGCTTCTTTGGTAAACGCCAAACCGATGGAATAGCCAAGGATCATTAAACCGATATCTCTTATCCTTACAGGCCAATAGAATGAGATTTTCCCTAATTTAGAGCCAATTAGCACAGCTGCCATCGGCCCTAGAAGCCATGGAACTGGAATATGTAAGATGGAAAAAAACAATCCGCCGAGGAAAGTGATTACGAGTGTAATAAGAAAGTGTATAGATTTATCATTTTTTTGTAGTTGAATCAAAGGTATCCCTTCTGTCTAGAATATCTCTATTATTTTTTTCAACCATCGTAACAATGCTTGGAAGTTGCGTCAAGAAATTGACCTGGATTATAGGTGAATTCTCTCGGATAGCGAGAAATACTCCCGGTTAGCAAGAAATACCAAGCTTAAGGTCCCTATTCATGGCTAATCACATATTAATAGGAATGAATGGAAGGTTATTAAATACTCTAATAGAATTAAATAGTTGGGAGTTAACACTAACAAAGGGGAGAGATACAATGTTTACCTTTAAAGCGATTGATCATATTCAGTTAGCCGCACCTAAGGGGAGTGAAGAAAGAGCTCGGGAATTTTTTATAGATTTACTAGGTTTTGAGGAAATAGAAAAACCGGAGGAACTGAAGAAACGCGGTGGTGTTTGGTTTCGATGTGGAAATGTTCAAGTCCATATTGGGGTGGAAGAGCCTTTTTCTCCTGCTAGGAAGGCACATCCAGCATTTGAAATTGAAAATATTGAGGTTTTGAAAAATCACTTGAGAACAAGCGGAATTGAAATTATCGAGGACAATAAGCTTCCCGGAGCAAATCGTTTTTACGTTTCAGACCCGTTTGGAAATCGGATTGAAATGCTGGAATGGAAGTAATTACGTAAATTTATCTGGAACAAGCTGTGTAATGAGCCACTTTTAAAGTGGCTTTTATTTTTTGATAAAATTTTTAAAAGTTATTGATTTTTCTAAAAATACCCACTATGATATGAATTACAGTAAACCTATTGAGTTAGTCGGAATTGATTGCTGGAAGATTTATTAGAAAACAGAATGACAAAGCTAGAAGGAGAGGATTATGTTGTCGTTAAAAGGTGGTCTGGATCAGCAAACGTTGGAGAAAATAGCTAGTTTACTAGAAGGATTGGAGTTTGGTACCGTTCAAATTACGGTCCACGACTCACAGATTACACAAATCGATCGCTTAGAGAAACATCGTCTTCCATTGCGGAAACAGCAAGCATTGACAAGCAAATTGAAACGGAAAGAATAACCATGAAAAGGAAGTTGAATAGGATGAGCCGTTCGGACAACCGAAGGCCCTTTAGTTTTTATCGTACGTAAAAATGTACGTTAAATAAACTATGGGGCTTTTTTAATTGGAAAAAGCCCAGCAATTTCACGAAAAAGGAGTTATGAAAATGATGAAAAAAACTTGGTTAACCCTATTATCCTTATTATTACTAGTTGCTGTTGGCTGCTCCAATCAAGAGTCCGTAACCTCTAGCTCTAATAAGAAAGATAAAAAGGAAGTGGAATTATTAAATGTATCCTACGACCCAACGAGAGAGCTTTATGAAGAATTTAACAAAAGCTTTGCTGCTCATTGGGAAAAAGAAACGGGTCAAAAGGTAACGATTAACCAATCTCATGGAGGTTCAGGGAAACAATCCCGTTCCGTTATTGATGGTCTCGAGGCAGATATTGTCACCCTAGCATTAGCCTATGATATCGATGCTATTGCCGCAGAATCAGGGAAGCTTCCAGCAGATTGGCAGGAACGACTGGAATATAACAGTTCGCCTTATACATCAACAATTGTTTTCCTTGTTCGAAAGGGGAATCCCAAAGGAATTAAAGATTGGGATGACCTTGTAAGGGAAGGAGTTTCAGTAATAACACCAAACCCAAAGACATCAGGTGGTGCTAGATGGAATTACCTTGCAGCATGGGGGTATGCCCTGCAACAAAACAATGATGATGAAGCAAAGGCAAAGGAATTCGTTACCAAACTTTTTAAAAATGTACCGGTTTTAGACTCAGGTGCCCGTGGGTCGACGACAACCTTTGTGGAAAGAGAAATTGGTGATGTCCTAATCGCCTGGGAAAATGAAGCATTTCTCGCCTTGAATGAACTCGGTAAGGATCAATTTGAAATTGTCGTCCCATCTGTCAGTATTCTGGCTGAGCCTCCTGTAACGGTTGTTGATGAGACAGCAGAAAAACATGGAACAACCGAGGTGGCAAATGCTTATTTAGAATATTTGTATACCGAGGAAGGCCAAGAAATTGCTGCCAAAAATTATTACCGTCCACGCTCTAAAAAGATTGCAGATAAATATGCTGACCAGTTCCCGGAAATTAATCTATTCACTATTGACGAATTGTTTGGCGGCTGGAAAAAAGCACAAAAAACTCACTTCGATGATGGCGGTATCTTTGATGAAATCTATAAACCGTAAGGAGAGTTTCTAAGTGCTAAAACTGAAAAAAACGCACCGATTATTGCCAGGATTCGGACTTTCGATGGGCTATACGGTCATTTACCTCAGCTTGATCGTCTTTATTCCGATTGCCGCATTATTCTTAAAAGCATCGACACTGACCTTCGCTGAGTTTTGGGAGACGGTGACCGATGAAAGAGTAATTGCTTCCTATAAGTTAACATTTAATACCTCTCTAATGGCTGCAGTAATCAATGCGGTTTTTGGGACACTGATTGCTTGGGTTCTTGTCAGATATGATTTCTGGGGCAAGCGGCTGGTTGATGCGTTTGTAGATCTTCCTTTTGCACTTCCAACAGCCGTTGCAGGAATCGCTCTAACAACCATTTATGCTCCCAAGGGATGGATTGGGCAATATTTTGAAGCCGTTGGAATCAAGGTTGCATTCACACCACTTGGAATAATGATTGCGCTAACCTTTATTGGGCTACCCTTTGTCGTGAGGTCAGTCCAGCCAGTATTGCAGGATTTGGACAAAGAATACGAGGAGGCAGCATCAACCCTTGGTGCAAGCTCGCTGCAAATCTTTCTAAAAATAATCCTGCCTGCGATTTTCCCAGCGATCCTGACTGGTTTTGCTCTTGCTTTTGCTAGAGCATTGGGGGAATACGGATCAGTTGTATTTATTTCCGGTAATATGCCAATGAAAACAGAGATTGTTCCATTGCTAATCATTACAAAACTCGAGCAATTTAATTATGCCGGTGCTGCAGCCATTGCCACCGTCATGCTTGTTTTTTCTTTCCTGCTATTATTTTTAATCAATTATTGGCAATGGAAAACAGTCAAAAAGCACAAAGCGATTTGAGAGGACCCTATATTATGATAATTCGTGAAAAGATGATAATTGACAACCAAATTAAACCCAGGGTAAATACTGGTGGTATTCATAAATGGCTGCTTATTTCGATTGCTCTGGTTTTTTTTGGTATATTCATTCTTGTACCTTTAATTGCAGTGTTTACAGAAGCGTTTCAAAAAGGAATGGGGTTGTATTTTTTAGCTTTGACCGAGCCGGATGCATGGGCTGCGATTAAAATAACCTTAATCACCGCAATCATTGCCGTACCAATTAACACCTTGTTTGGTATTATTGCCGCCTGGGCGATTGCAAAATTTGATTTTAAGGGTAAAAATATCCTGATTACGCTAATTGATATTCCATTTGCCGTGTCACCAGTCATTGCAGGTTTAGTATTTGTATTCTTATTTGGCTCACAGGGATTAATCGGCCCATGGCTTGAGTCAAATGATTTAAAAATTATTTTTGCGGTTCCGGGAATTATTGTGGCAACCATTTTTGTTACTTTTCCCTTTGTCGTACGAGAATTAATTCCAGTCATGCAGGAGCATGGAACAGAGGAAGAGCAGGCAGCGATTACACTCGGGGCAAACGGCTGGCAAACGTTCTTACGGGTCACCTTACCAAATATTAAATGGGGCTTACTTTACGGAGTTATCCTCTGTAATGCACGAGCGATGGGTGAGTTTGGAGCGGTTTCTGTTGTATCTGGTCACATCAGAGGTTTAACAAATACAATCCCTCTCCATGTGGAAATCTTGTACAACGAATACAACTTTACTGCAGCTTTTGCTGTTGCTTCCTTGTTAGCTCTTCTTGCGTTACTGACCTTGGTTTTAAAAAGTATTGTCGAGTGGAAAACACAGAAATACAAATAAAGAGGGGAAATGAAAGAAATGGGGATCACCATTCAAAACGTATCCAAAACGTTTGGTACGTTTGCAGCCGTTAGTCAGGTTGATTTTGAAATACCAACTGGAGGGTTTGTTGCCCTTTTAGGTCCTTCGGGTTCAGGGAAAACCACACTCCTTCGGCTTATAGCTGGATTAGAAAGGCTGGATGAAGGAAAAATTCTTTTTGATGAGGAGGATTTTACCAATAAATCAGTGAAAGAGCGCAGTGTAGGTTTTGTCTTTCAAAACTATGCATTGTTTAAGCATATGAACATATTTGAGAATATTGCCTTTGGACTGAAGGTAAAACCGCGAAAGGCTCGTCCCTCCAAGGTAGAGATAGAAGAAAAAGTGGAAGGATTATTGAAATTGATTCAACTGGAACATGTTTCAAAGCGATATCCCTCCCAGTTGTCTGGTGGACAAAGACAGCGGATTGCTTTGGCAAGGGCTTTGGCTGTTGAGCCAAAGGTGCTGCTTTTAGATGAACCATTTGGAGCACTCGATGCCAAGGTACGGCAAGAGCTGCGTCATTGGTTAAGAGAAATTCACCAAAAACTAAATATCACGACAATCTTTGTAACCCATGATCAAGAAGAAGCTCTTGAAATGGCCGATTCCGTCGTCGTGATGAATCAGGGGAAAGTTGAACAAATCGGTTCACCTGTGGAAGTATACGAGAACCCAGCTAACGCTTTCGTTTATAGCTTTTTGGGAAGAGTAAATCAATTTCATGGGGAGTCACTATTGGATCATACCTCTGGTTCCCATGACCGTATTGAATTTATTAGACCGCATGAAATCAAGCTTCGAAAAACGAAGCATGGGAATAGCATCCTTTCAGAAGTGACTCATATTCACATGATTGGTTCCACTGTGAGGATTGAATTACGGCGACTTGATACCCAAGCCTTATTTGAGGCAGAGATGAATAAAGAGCAGTATTGGGAGATAGGTCATATTAGGAAAGGGGATATTCTTTATGCGGAATTCAAGAATGTCGTTATTTTTGGTGGAAACATGGGAAAGAATCGTGTTTTTGAGAGTGAGGAGTTAGCTGCTAAAAGAAGTAATTTTATTTAAGTAATGTGTCAAAATGGTAGTAGTAAACAAACATTTGTTTTTGAAGCTTATAAAAAATAACACGATAATTCTATTAAGACCTCTGCGAGTAAAGGGAGGTCTTTTTATTTTTCGCTGGAAAATTCATTAAAATTACTCCTGAATAACCAAAAAACATCATAAATATGGATTAAGAAAGATCGAACCTTCAATGGAGGGGATAATTTGAAGATCGAAGTCAAACATACCTTTGGGCTCCCGAGGAACATTGTATGGAAGTATATGAGGGATGAAGTGGTTCTAAAAAGCTCAATCCCGAATTGTAGATCTTTTCTTGAAGTTACAAAGGGGTCATATCAAGCGGAAATAGATATTCGACTTGGTCCGATAAAAGATATTTTTAAATTAGAGGTCAGGATTGTAAAAGAAAAGCATCCATCGTTTTATCAATTGCTGGTGAAGGGAAAGAGCAAAATTGGAGAAATAAAAGGTATAGCAATAATCCAAATAAATGAAGCTAGTACATTAACAGGCAAGGCAGATGTAGAGATGACAGGAACAATCGCAGCCGCCTCAGACCTTATCCTAAATAATCGAAACAAGGGAATAGAGAAATTTTTTCAAACAGTTGAAAGAGAAATAAAGAAAAAACTATATCTACAGCGCCGAGGTAAGCATTGAATGTATAGGGAACGAAATTTATCACCATTAAGTAACAAATAATAATATTATGTAAACTACTCTGAGTTAGCTTTTAAAAAAAAGGGGATATCTGTCGTTACTGGTCAAATATCCTCTATTAGTTTGCCAGTAAATTTTCTAATTGTACGGCATGTTTTCTACTAGTATCAATGACTTCCTCGGCTAGTTGTCTGCTTTCCGGATCAAGATCCCCCTTAACAAGTTCTTCAGAATACTGAACACCGTAGTTGACCATTCCATTTATTGCATCTTCAATCATTTTTGAGGAATCTTCAGGAAGCATTACTTTATGCATAAAACTATGTATTGATCCTGAGAAGCCTTCGTCGTCTGCAGGTAATCCCCCAAGATTCTGAATACGTTCTGCTAATTTTTGAGCATTTTGCTTAACCTCTTGCTGCATCGACTGTAAGTGTTTTTTAAGTTCAAGATCCTCGGTTTTTTGAATATAATGTTCAAGCGAACGAATCCCCATGTAGGTCCCTCTTAATAATGTATTTAATTCCTCAACAATGGTTTCATTTGTCAATAAGATCACTTCCTTTAACTCTATTATGATCCTTTTAAATGAGTTTATGTTTGGAAGGATTAATAGTGAGGATGTTTTTTTTTGTAAATTCTTACACGAAAATTAACTATGAAAAATAACAAAGCTTATTTTTTAAAAACATGCGAATCTATAACAACCGTAGTTTCTCTAGAATCCAGCCAACGACTGGTGGCAATGGCGGGATTATAGAAAAATAATGCTCCCGGTGCAAGCTCACGCTGGTCAGTTAAAGCAGCATTGACTGCCCTAATCGATTCTTCATCGGCAGGCTTATTAATGGCTCCATTTTGAACAGGTTGAAACTGCCCGTCCTGATAAATGACATCCTTCACAGAGTCAGGAAACTGTGGATGTTCGACTCGATTAAGAACAACACAAGCGACGGCAACTTTTCCTTCGAATGTTTCCGTTTGCGCCTCTGCTCTTACTAATCTCGCTAGCAAATCTCTTTCACTTTCTGAAAGGGGATTATTCACTATTTCCTGAGCACTTGAGTTGTCGGTCCCGATGAGATTTACGTTTTGGCCAACATAAACGAGATTAAGGTTCGGTATTTGTGGATTTACTTCTGCTAATTGTTGCAAAGTTAAGTTATGTAATTTGGCAATCTGGCTCATGGTGTCACCAGTTTTCACAGTATAAGCAAATGCTGGAGAGGTCATTAACAACGATGCCAAAAATGTGAGTAGAATAATCAGTTTTTTCATAATTCGAATCCTCCTAGGTTAAATTGAATCTCTGATACAACTCTATTTCTATGATCATAAAAAATAGAATAGTATTACAGGAGAAAGACAGTTTCTTTACATAGTAGTAATAGGGGGATTCTTCCATTTTTTAAAGAAGGGGGTTTTCGATAGAAATGGAGTATTGGCCATTTAGAAATGACATAAAATAAGGCAGGATGGATTTACGCTGAGCAATTCAGTTTGTATCCTGTACCTGAATTGTTACTATAGAGATATCTTCAAATTGAAAGGAAAATTAATATGGCTGACATTCATATACCTTTATCCATACTAAATTTAGCTCCAATCCGCAAAGGACAGACCCCAAGTGAGGCAATTGAGTCTATGGTCGACTTAGCCCAAGCAACAGAATCCATGGGCTACAAACGCTATTGGATTGCTGAGCATCATAATAGTCCAACACTTGTTAGTTCAGCAACGGTGATCCTAATTAAGCATGTTTTAGAGCACACAACCTCGATTCGTGTTGGGTCAGGCGGGATAATGCTGCCAAACCATTCTCCATTAGTGGTGGCCGAACAATTTGGGACAATGGCAACGATTTACCCTAATCGGGTGGAGCTGGGACTTGGCCGCGCACCTGGGACTGATATGATGACTGCCAATGCGTTAAGACGTTCAAAAAATGATTCTGTCTATACATTCCCTGATGATGTTCAATCTTTGCTAACCTATTTTGGTCCAGCAGAACAACAAGGATACGTAAAATCCTATCCGGGTGTAGGGACAAATATACCCATTTATATTCTTGGTTCTTCCACTGATTCTGCTTATTTAGCAGCAAAATTAGGATTACCATATGTCTTTGCTGCTCATTTTGCACCAAGATTTATGGAAGAAGCGATTTCTATTTATCGAAGCCGATTCCAGCCCTCCGAGTACTTGGATAAGCCATATATGATGGTGTGTTTAAACGTGATTGCAGCGGAAACCGATGATGAGGCAAAATTCTTATCCTCTTCGATGCAGCAATTTTTCTTGAATGTGGTTCGCGGCTCGCAAAATCCACTTAGTCCTCCTGTTGAAAGTATGGCTGGGCTTTGGAGTCCTGCCGAAGAGGAAATGGCTAAATCGATGTCAAGTGTGACACTGTTGGGAAACAAAGAATCGGTCCGCCAACAACTAACGGGATTTCAAGAATTGTATAATGTGGATGAAATCATGGCTGTTTCTTATATTTATGATCCTGAAAAACAAAAACGCTCTTATGAAATTTTTAAAGAAGTAGTAGATGGAAAAGAATAGAACTTGGTTAAATTGGCTTTTTATTGTATGTTTCATAGGCGAGGCACCGAAAAGGGTGCCTCTTTTTAGTCTATAAAAAAATATTTTTAATATTTGATTGTAGAAGTAGCGGTAACATTTTCTCTTTTGGCACAGGCGGGCTATAATAATAGCCCTGAGCTATAAAGCAGTTATTTTCTCGAAGGAAGCGAATTTGTTGTTCATTTTCAACACCTTCCGCGATGACACTGAAATTCAGGTTTCTTCCCATGTCAATAATTGTCTTAACCAAAATACCGCCATTATTATTTAAGATGTCATGAATAAAAGAACGATCTATTTTGACACTGTCAACTGGAAGATGGGACAGATAGCTTAAAGATGAATAGCCAGTTCCAAAATCATCAAGTGAAAGCTGAATTCCTAAGTCTTTTAGTTCATTCAGAATGAGCGATGACTCGTTTATATTTTGCATCACACTTTCAGTAATTTCTAATTCTAAACAGGATGGATCCAGTTGAGTTTCCTGTAGGACTTTAAACACCGTCCCAACAATATCAGAATTAAGTTGACGGGCAGAAACATTAACGGAAATCGGAATGCATGGCACTCCAAATTTCTGCCATTCTTTATTTTGTTGACAAGCAGTTTTTAATACCCACTCACCAATAGAAATAATCAGGCCCGATTCTTCAGCGAGAGGTATAAACTCTAAGGGAGATATATTGCCGAGTATAGGGTGGTTCCAACGAATCAATGCCTCCATCCCAATGATTTTTCCAGTGGTTAACTCCACTTTAGGCTGATAGTGAAGGGACAATTCATGTTTTTCAATTGCCCGTCTTAAATAATTTTCTAATTTCATTTTTCTTGAATGGATTTTTTCTAGCCCAGTGGTATATACATAAAAATTATTTTTCCCCCGATCCTTCGCGTAGTACATCGCCAAATCGGCTTTCTTAATTAATTCATCTTCTGTATTCCCGTGATCTGGAAACAAACTAATACCAATACTTGGTGTGATAAAAATTTCATGCCCCTCAAGCAAAAAAGGTCTGGTAAATAACTCAATTACCTCTTTTGCTAGGTTCTCGTACTCTGAATTCTGATCAGATGGGAGGACGATAGTAAACTCATCTCCACCGATACGGGATATGATTGGATGGTCATTTAACAAAGTTTTTAATCGTTCCGATACCGCTTGAAGGAGAAGATCGCCAATATGGTGTCCAAGTGAATCATTGATAGTTTTAAAGCGATCTAAGTCCATAAACATCACTGCAAGCTTCTTTTGATTTTCCGAAGCACGAACCATTTCTTGATTTAAACGCTTATAAAATAAATTACGATTAGGTAATCGGGTAAGATCGTCATAGTAGGCCATATATTCGATCTGTTCTTCTGCTTTCTTATGCTCTGTGATATCGGTGAAAACTCCATTTATTTTTATTAATTGTCCCTGATCATCTAGGATCGGAGTTCTAAGCAATTGTATCCATTTAATTTGTTTACCCGGCAAGATTGTTCGAAACACGTGTAAGGAAGTTTTAGTAATCGCTTGTGATATCGTAAGGTCAATTTCATCAGCCACTTCTTTGTCCTCTGGATGGACGGCTTCTTTCCAAAGTAAATGGTTTCTTTGCAAATCTTCGGTGGGAAAGCCGAAGATCTTTTCAACGCCAGGTGAGGTTATGATTTTTTTCGTTTGTAAGTCTATTGACATGATTACGGCGTCCAGGTTATTAAAAACGTCATTTAATTGCTGTTCTTTTTCCGAGAGGTTTTGATTCATCGTTTGCAATTCAAGATTTTTATTGAGGAGGTCTTCTGTTAGTTCTTCTTGTTTGAATAACAGCTTTTCATTATAGGTTAATGTTATTACCAACCTTATCATTAATAGAACAATGACAAACGCTAATCCATAGGTCAACACTTCCATAATCTGATAATGTTTACGAATGGTAAACACTAGCAGTATGGTTACAGAAAATAAGGAGAGAAAATGCCGAGAACGATGATGTTGAATTTCTTTTTGAAGTTCTCCAGTCGATACATTAGCATATAATCCGGCTAACCCAACAAGCATATTAGATAATGCCCATAAGGGATCAATAAAATTTCCTGAATTATAACTATTATTAATCACCAGATAGGAAAATGATGAATTCACAATAAAATTGATTAAAAATCCGAAAATGATTAATAAGAAGGATTTTCTTGGAATGGTAGCATCAGATATTAAGAATAAACTTAACGCACTCGATAATAGAAACAAGTCTCCAATCGGGTACCCTAAATATGTGATATTAAATAATACACTATTAGAATCTAGGGATTTAAATGCTGGATGAATAATGAATTCCCAATTCAAGACAACAGCAACTACCATAACAATCACCGTATCAATAAAAAAGCGAATAGTTGTAAATGAATGTTTAAAAAAATACATCCTTGTGCCAAAAGCAAATATATAGAAAACATATTGTAATAGCCAAAATAAATCTGCCCAGCTTGGATATGGTGGTGTAAGTTGTAAAAATAATTCATAATAATTCCAAATTGCTTCTCCAATAATGAAAGATAAACAACCAATTGCTAAAAATAACCAAAATGACCGATTTTTATTTTTAGTATTATTGTACGTATGGAACAACCAAAAGAATGCGATAATCGGAGCGGTTATTTGTAATAGATCAGAACCAATAGTGAGAATTTCTTTATTATCTTTAAATAAAATGATCCAAAAATAATAGAGGAAGACGTAGACAAGAATAGTAATCGGAGGAAGTTTCCTGTGAGTATACATATTTTATATCTCCTTTTACCCTCTGAATAAAATTAGTATATCCTCCGAAGGAATTTGGCAATATTAAAAACTTTTTCCAAGAATAATTGAAAAGTTGTCACCTCAAATTCACATAATCCTTTGCTCCTTTTCATTATAATATTTACTGTACATATAATTGTGAAGTAGTGAGCAATACAAGAGGAGGCTTTCTAAATGAAGTACCAACATCTATTTGAAGCGGGTAGTATTGGTAAATTACGATTGAAGAATCGGATTGTCATGCCTGGAATGGGAACCAACTTGGCCGGTCCCAATGGAGAAGTGAGCGATCACCAAATTCGTTACTATGAAGAAAGAGCCAAGGGAGGAACGGGGTTAATTATCGTTGAATTTACTTCCATTGATTATGAGTTAGGTAAGGGAATGGTAAATCAATTACGAATTGACGAAGATCGTTTTATTCCCGGAATCCATCGATTAGCCAATGTGGTACATAAATATGGCGCAAAAATTTTCGTTCAACTACACCATGCAGGCCGAGAGTCCAATTCGATGCTGACAGGCGGTAAGCAAATAGTTGCTCCTAGCCCTGTTACCTGTAGGGCGATTGGGGAAGAACCAAGAGAATTAACCCATTCTGAAGTGAAAGAAATCGTGAATAAATTTGTTAAGGGTGCTATCCGCTGTAAAAATGCGGGAGTAGACGGAGTCGAGCTGCATGGTGCACATGGCTACCTTATAAACCAGTTTTTAAGCCCCAATACCAATTTGCGTACCGATGAGTATGGCGGTTTCTTTGAGAATAGAATGAGATTTTTAGAAGAAATTGTTACAGGGATTAAAGATAAATGTGGCGAGGATTTCCCGGTATCTGTCAGACTTAGTATTGATGAGTTTGAAGAGGGTGGAACAGATGTGGAGCTGAGTAAGAAGATTGGTCGCTATTTAGAAAAAATCGGAGTAAATGCCATCCATGCTAGCTGTGGTAATTATAATTCAATGGATAAAATCATTGAATCGATGATGTTCGAGCAGGGCTGGAGAGTGTATTTGGCAGAGGCGATCAAGAAAGAAGTGAATATTCCTGTCATTACAGTTGGAGTCATCCGTGAACCAGAATTTGCCGAAAGCATTCTTGCCGAGGGACGGGCCGATTTTATTGCAATGGGTCGCTCTCATATAGCTGATCCAGAGTGGGCGAAAAAGGCGTTAGAAGGCCGTGAGAAGGAAATTCGAAAGTGTATCTGTTGTCTATATTGTACCCGGTCACAAGCACATGTTCAGTGCTCGGTCAATGTGAGAGCAGGACGTGAATTAGAATTTCCAGAAATAATATCGATTGATGAAAAACGTACTGTAGCCGTCGTTGGCGGCGGCCCAGCTGGAATGGAAGTGGCGAGGGTCCTTTCCTTAAAAGGCTATTCGGTAACGATATTTGAAAGGGATTATAAGCTTGGCGGGCAATTGAATCTTGTGACAACACCAGTTGCAAAAGAGAAAATGAACTGGATCATCGAGTATTTAAGCAACGAAATGGTACGGTTACAAGTGGATGTTCGATTAAATACAGAAGCTTCCGTTGATACTATTCAGTCGTTACAGCCTTATGCCGTTTTCTTAGCAACAGGAGCGAAACCGATTATTTTGGATGTTGAGGGAAGCAGTTTGTCGTTTGTCAGTGATTATGAAGATGTATTATTGGAACGCAAGGAGTTTGAAAACCAAAATATTGCCGTGATTGGCAGTGGGATGGTTTGTTATAGTGTCACAAGTAAGCTTGCAAAAAAGGGGAACAAGGTAACTTTGATCGATATTCCGACTGCCACGGGGGAAAAAGTTTCTCCACATACAAAAGCAATGTTTATGAATCGGTTGAAAAAGGCAAATGTGGAGGTTATGGAGGGGCAAAAGGTAAAGAGGATCCAATCTAATTCCATTTTATTCGAGGGTGAAGTGGATATGGAAGTTGATCATGTCGTTTTTTCTATGGGTACAGAAGCTTACAATCCTTTAGAAAAAACTTTTCTAAACCATTTTGAAAATGTTTTTGTCATCGGTGACGCCAACGATCCTGGTTCCATCAGCAACGCGATCAAAGATGGATTTGAAAAAGCATATGTCATCGAATCACTAGTCACCCACAAGGAGAAAGAGGAGGTGGGTAGTTTCTAAATTAAGATGATTGCTTGTCAGTTTAACAAAGCTAAATGTTAGGTATGTTATCGTTATTGCATCCTTACTACAATTGACTTCTTCCTTTCGGATTCTCTTTTTTTGTGTATGATTGGAAAGTTTGAGTATAATAGAAGAAACTTTTCTGATGAAGAGACACTTAGTGAGGGCGGGGGAAAATCATTGTACAGCTTTAAAAACGATTATAGTGAAGGAGCACATCCAAGGATTCTGAATGCATTAGTAGAAACGAACCTGGAGCAGGAGGACGGCTATGGAGAAGATCGATATACTCAACAAGCGATTGGATTTTTAAAAGAACGAATGGGAAGTCCAGATGTTGATATTCACTTATTTTCAGGTGGGACACAAACTAATCTTATCGCTAT
The DNA here is from genome assembly GCF_053749995.1 of Neobacillus sp. K501. Lineage (NCBI taxonomy): Bacteria > Bacillati > Bacillota > Bacilli > Caryophanales > Bacillaceae > Neobacillus > Neobacillus sp. K501. Next base: position 101,851 of record NZ_JBSLYA010000008.1, read on the forward strand.
TTCAGCTTTCCTAAGACCTCATGAGGCAGCAATGGCAGCTAGTAGCGGCCATATTCTTGGTCATGAGACAGGTGCAATTGAAGCTACTGGCCATAAAATCTTATCGATTGAATCGAAGGATGGGAAACTTACGCCATTACAATTAAAGGAAGTTTTGGATACACATACCGATGAGCATATGGTAAAGCTGAAACTCGTGTACATATCGAATTCTACAGAAATTGGATCTATCTACTCAAAGATTGAACTGGAACGGTTACGGGAATTCTGTGATGGAAATAACCTTTTATTATTTATGGATGGTGCTAGACTAGGATCTGCATTGTGTTCGGAAGAAAGCGATCTTGTGCTAAGTGATCTTCCATCCCTTGTTGATGCTTTCTATATTGGCGGGACAAAGAATGGAGCTCTTTTGGGTGAGGCTTTAGTGATTTGCCGAGATTCGTTGAAAGAGGATTTTCGCTACCATATGAAGCAAAAAGGAGCCCTTCTTGCTAAAGGGAGACTGCTTGGCACCCAATTTCTTGAACTTTTTCGAGACAATCTGTTCTTTGATCTGGCAAGACATGCTAATAAAATGGCAGCTTTGCTGAAAGAGGAACTAATTAGTTTAAATATAAAGTTTCTCACCCATTCGCCATCCAATCAGCTTTTTCCTATTTTGCCTCATTCCATTATAAATGAGCTTCAGAGCAAGTATGCATTTCATATTTGGGAGAAAGTTGATAACGAGCACTCTGTGATTCGCCTCGTGACATCTTGGGCAACAAAAGAGGAAGCCGTATTAGCTTTTATAGAAGACTTAAAAAAATTTTACTAATTTTCGCTAAAGGGTGCCGTAAAGGCAGCCTTTTTTAAATTTCGGTCAGAATCAACTTTGATTCTAACCGAAAAATGTGCTATTCAAAAATTCGCTGGCTAAAGATTAAGTCTTCCCATGATAATGGTGTTGTAAAATTTACCATCTGAAAGGATTTTATCATTTCTTAGTACACCTTCAATTTCAAAGCCAAGTTTGTTATATAGCTTTATGGCATTATCATTTGTTTCTAAAACATTTAAGGTGATTTTTTTTATATCATGAGAATCTGCCCAATGAATAGTTTCTTTTAAGAGGTTTTTTCCAATGCTGTATCCCCAAAACTCTTTCAATACACATACTCCGAATTCAACTTTATGAGAAAATCTTTTTAAAGGATGGCCTTCACATCTTGAAAACCCAACAATACGATCATTTACTACCACAACTAAGAACAAATTTCTTTTTTCTTTCGTATCCTTCCTAATAATTTGTTGGAATCCTTCTTCATCGATGAATGCTTCCCCTGGTTCCCTGTCTAAATTTTCTGTCTCACCATCAATTTGTAGTCTTAAATCCGATAGCACTTTTGCATCTTCTTCCATTGCAGATCTAATACTATAATGCATGCCTTTTACATCAAATTCTTGTGAATTAATAATCATAATGATCTCCAGTCAGAAAATAGTTATCGTTAAAACAGTCTCCGTTGATTCAATTCAACAACGATAGTTTATCATGTTTTATACCGCGGCTCGAACAAATATTGATCGCTTCTCCCAAATTGTTATAAAATTAGTATAATAATAGATTATGTTTCATATGTGGAGGAACGGTTATGGTTGCAGTAAAATCAGTCAAAATTGATGGTGAGAATATTCACTTATTTAATAGTGCTATCTATATTTTTGAATCCATTACGGGCTCTACGTTATCACTAGATATGATCGTAAGTGAGGTCACGGTTAAAAAATATCAAAAGGAAGAAACTTTGATTATCGAGATCGAATTAGAGGACGGGAGAATCATTCATTCCATCATGAATGTTAAAATTCTGCCAGGAGGATTACCGCAACTAAATTTATTCAGTGACCTTGGTGATGAGGATGACTACATGGATTTTGAACGGGTTAATGAAAATGATTCATGGTTTCCAAATATCGAAGAGGGAATCACGATAGAAGCAATCAGGAAAGTGGAAATGCCCCTTGAAGATATGAACCTAAAACTAAAACTGCCAATTGATCAGGTGGAATGGTTGAAAAAGCAAAAAAAGAAAGACGTAAATGAATTATTTAAAGAAATGCTATATGATATTTGGAAAGCAAAGGATCTTAAATGATCGTTTGAGGTCAGAGATTCCCAGGTGTATACTTACTCTTATACATAGCAGGGGGTTATAGTAGTGGAAATTAGAACAAAGGCAATTTTTCTAGATATGGATGGAACGATCCTAAATCATAATAATCAAGTTAGTATTCGGACGAAAGAAATCATTGATGTGATTCGGAGCAAAGGTATCTATGTTTTCATCGCTACAGGCAGAGCTTTTAATGAAGTAGCGGGTGTTGTACCTCAGGGCTTTCAAGTAGATGGACTCGTTACCTCCAATGGAATGGCAGGGTATGTGGATGACGAGATTGTTTTTAAACATTCCCTCTCAAGAGAGTTGGTAGAAATCGTGATTGAAAAAGCGAGAGAAAACAAGGTTTACTATGAACTTTTTCCATATGGAACTCCTCGTGTAACATTAAAACAGGACCAGGCTTACGTGGAAGATGAAATTAGAGAACCGAAGCCAGAATCAGTGGGAATCAATGAGTGGATTTCACGGAAACAAGCAATCAAAGAGGAAATTGCCTGGAAAGAGCAAGTTGAGGGAAATGAATTTTCCAAGTTTTATTTCTTTGCTAGGACAAAAGAACATATCAACCAGTGGAAAGAAGAACTTGAACGATTGAAAGAAGAGCTAGACTTTTCAACGTCGATTTCTTCAGAACATAATGTCGAACTGATGGTAGCGAATGTTCACAAAGCAACAGGGATTCAACAGATGTTAAACCACTTTCATTTGTCGGAGTCTGAAATCTTGGCAATTGGTGATAGTGACAATGATTTGCCGATGTTACAGCATGCCCATTATGCCGTTGCGATGAAAAATGCACCCGACCGCATCAAAGAATTTGCCGATGAGGTAACGGATTTCACCTGCGATGAAGACGGAGTTTTCTATTATTTGAAATCGAAATTTAATTTGTAAAGATCAAAGGAGATAAATTCAAATGATTTATCTCCTTTTACTTCAAATAAAACGAAGAGCCGTCGATGATTTCTATATCCTCTCGTTTTTTTATATCATCAATTAATTGGTAGAGTGCTTGGTCTTTATTTTTAGCCTCAATCATGCAGTCTATTTGAGGGACACTGCCCCTAATTACATTTAAGAATTGAAAAAACATATCAATGTCTACGGTATCCGCATGATGTCGAAATGCTTTATCACTTTTCGGACTTGAAATGTGCATTTTAATCGGAAGTGGGGAGTTCTTCCACGTGTGCACGATCCGGTCCCAATTTACTTCCCAGTTTGGATATTGATGATGTGCGAGGTGATGGTGATAATCAAACACCAGTGGGATTTCTAATTTTTCGCATAAGTATAAAGTGTCTTCAAGCGTGAAGGAAGTATCGTCATTTTCCAGCATAATCATTTTTTGAATCGATTTTGGGACATCCATCCAATTTTCCACAAATCGCTCGAGTGACAACTCAGTTTCTTTATAATTACCGCCAACATGCATGACACAACGGTGTGTTGCGTCAATCCGCATTCCTTTTAACAGTAAGTAATGTAGTTTTAGTGTCTGAATCGAATTTTTAAATATATGTGGCTGCGGGGAATTGATGAGTACGAAATGATCCGGATGAAAATCAATTCGCATCTTATGTAAGTTAGCATAGTCCCCAATTTCTCGCAGCATTTCCTTTAAAGGTTGCATATAATTCCAATCCAATAGTTCCTCATGATTAGCTAAAGGAATCAGCCGAGAAGTCAATCGGTAAAAATGTATTTCTGAAGCAGCATTATGCTTAAGCAGCCGCAGTGTATTTTGCAAATTCGATAACGCAATCCTTTCCAACTTGCGGAGTGCTGCATCCCGATCGTCAATTTTTTGAAACTGAGCAAACGTCATCGTTTGCGAAGGAGATGCATTCTTTAGCTCCATGCTCATTGCTACATATCCGAGACGTACAATCGTCATTTTTTCCACCTCGCTATTAGTATGTGGAAAGAAACAGGCACCATCCAAAAATTTGGATGGTGCCTGCACGAGTAAGAAAAGTTTTATTTTGCAAATACATGATTACCGATCGTAGTCACTACTTCACGTGTGCGGATCCAGTTATCAGTTGCAATGTCTGGGTTATAAAAATAAATACAATCATTTAAACGTTCTTGTCGCGTTAAGGATTCTTCCACTGCTCGAATGGCCTCATCGGATGCAGGATTCTTGATTTCACCATTTTGTACAGGTGAAAAGGCAAAAGCATCCCCGACCACTTCATTGATCACTCCAGTTATAGTATTAGGAAAATGGGGTGATTCCACCCGATTTAAAACCACCGTCGCAACGGCCACTTTACCCTCATAAGATTCACCCTTTGCCTCTGCTTCTACTAATCTAGCAAATAAATCTTTTTCTTCATCTGAAATCGAAACAGCTGGCGCAACTGGTGCTGATTCTGTCACCTCAGTTGGCTCTGGTTGAACGTCAGTTTGTTCATTTCCTAATATTTCTCTTATATATATCCAATCTACATGTCCTGTATTTTCTGGGTTATTATCATCCACTATTAAACCAGCTGGGTTATCAAAATCCCAAAAATAATCATTTGTGATCACTTGATTTTCACTCATTGCATTAGCTGTATTATTTATCCCTATAAAGGCAATTGTAGCTGCACAAGCTACAACGAGTTTTTTCTTGATGTTTTTCATGTGTCGCTACCTCCTGTTATCTCGTATGTATCTACCCTAACATGGGCTAGTCCAAGAGATACAGAACGATAGAGTTACATTTCATTTAATTTAGATGAAAAACATTACAAGACGGGAGGGTTTATGACATTGCTACTGGGAATTTGACATATTTAAACCAATAAAACGTAACAGAAGAATTAATTACCATTGAAAAGTATTTTTTGGTTGTAATTGGTTATTCTATTATCGGGGTGATGAAATGGCGAATGCAAAACTTGGTGATAATATTTCCTTTAAACGTGATGGAGAAACGCATGATGGTACGGTTACGGGAGTAAGAGAAAATTCGGTAATTGTCCAGTATGGTTATTCCAAAGTGAAAGATGAACCACTGACAACAATTGTTAATCACAAGAATTACAAAATAACGAAATCAAATTCATAATAAGAATGGATTCAGGCCTCGTGTATAAAATACACCAGGCCTGTTATTTTTTTGCCAAATTAAGTGGGGGCGGCTGTCGTTCTAGATGCTATAATGGCATTTAAGGATGTGATTTTATGAATATCAAAGTGATAATTGCGGACGATAATTCTTTTATTCGAGAAGGGCTAAAGATCATTCTTTCCACCTATAATGAGTTTGAAGTTGTGGATACTGTAAATGATGGTAAAGAAGCGGTGGATTACTGTCTAAAAAATAAGGTTGATGTTGCTTTGCTAGATGTTCGAATGCCGAAAATGAATGGTGTGGAAGCGACGAAGCTGATATGCGAACAAACGAACACCAAGCCTATTATATTAACTACCTTTGATGATGATGAATACATTCTTGATGCGATCAAATATGGGGCAAAAGGGTATTTGTTAAAAAACAATGACCCTGAACAAATTCGTGATGCCATTAAGAGTGTTTTTAACGGGAACAGCATTATACAGGATGTTATTTTAGAAAAAATAAAGACAAATTTAACGGAAAATAAAACAACCGAAACAAAAATCGATATGAAGCCATTTACCGAAAGAGAACGAGAAATTATGTCGTTGATTGCAAGAGGATTTTCCAATAAAGCGATCTCAAAGGAATTATTTATTTCTGAAGGCACCGTTGCAAACTATATCACTTCGATCCTAGGCAAAACTGGACTTGAGCACCGAACGCAAATAGCGATTTACTTTATCACGGGGAAAGTTGAATAACATGGATGTTTGGCTAATATTAATGAAATTTGCATTATTAAGCTATATAGCTATCAATAGTGTACGTGAAGATATCAGTCACTTTTCTTGGTCAGTTTTGGCAATCCTTATTTATTTTTGTATTACTATTACTTCCTATATATTAAAAAGGAATACCTTTATCGTGATCTTGCTTCTGTTATCCATAGCGATTTCTACACTTGGTTATTTATATTTGTATCCCTTGTTTGCGTTACTTATTCCGATATCAATCAATGAAATAGCAGGGAAATTTATCCCTAATAAATTGGCGATTTTGCTTCTAGCATTCATCCCGATTTTGTATTTGGATTCGGCAATTCAATCTCTCTATGGCTTAATTGCATTTTTTAGTTTTATGATTTTTTCGATTACAAGAATGGCAAGCGAGAAACTGGCAAGGACGGAACGGCAAAGCGATGAAATGCGAAAATCTCTTCAAAAATTAACGAAAACCTTAAATGAAAATACAGAATACATAAGGCAGTTGGAATACACCTATAAATTAGAGGAAAGAAATCGAATCTCACAGGAAATTCATGATAAAATAGGGCATTCCTTGACAGGTGCCTTGTTTCAAATGGAAGCAGCGAAACGATTGATGGAATACGATAAGGAAAAAGCCGTTGAATTACTGCAAAATTCGATCAATATTTCTAAGGAAGGTATTGAAAGTATTCGAATGACATTGAAAAATATGAAACCACCAACAGAACAAGTAGGGATCCACCAATTAAAGCTGCTCATTGATCAGTTTAACGTAAAACAACAGATCAAAGCGGCTCTTACATCTGAAGGAAATTTAGAAATCATTTCTGCGATACAATGGAAAATTATTCATGAAAATATGACGGAAGCATTAACAAATACCATGAAGTATTCACATGCCACTCACGTTTCAATCGATATAAAGATTTTAAACAAAATGATCCGAGTTGAAATTAAAGATAATGGGGTAGGTACGGATAAAATTAAGAAGGGACTGGGAATTATCGGAATGGAAGAACGGACGGCATCTTTAAATGGGAAAATCATCGTCGACAGTACTCATGGTTTTTCCGTTACGATGCTCCTGCCCATTCAGGCATGAGATTCTCATGCTCACAATATGAATATTTTCATGTGAAAAGAATGAACGATTGCACTACATGCGTTCATTCTTTTTCTTTATACTTTAACCATAAAGATGATTAAGGGGTGAAAAGAATGAACGTATTAGAAATTAACAACCTAACGAAGAAATTTGCCGATTTTATCGCAGTTGATAATATGTCTTTAGCCGTTGCCGAGGGTGAAATTTTTGGATTTCTTGGTGCTAATGGAGCAGGGAAAAGTACGACCATTAATATGATTGCGGGGCTCCTTCGCAGTAATGATGGAATCATAAATATATTAGGGAAAGATAGTGCGAAACACAGTCGTTTTGCCAAAATGAATCTCGGCATGGTTCCACAAGATTTGGCTATTTATGAAGATATGACTGCTTATGAAAATGTTAAATTCTTTGCAGGACTATATGGTTTACGCGGAACTGAATTAACAGACAGAGTGGAGGAAGCACTAAGATTTGTTGGTCTTCAAGATAAACAAAAAAGTTATCCGAAAAGTTTTTCCGGTGGTATGAAGAGACGTTTAAATATTGCTTGTGCGATTGCTCATCGACCTAAACTCATCATCATGGACGAACCAACGGTGGGAATTGACCCACAGTCCCGTAATTACATTCTAAATTCGGTTCGGAAGCTTAATGAGATGGGGTGTACGATAATCTATACTAGCCACTACATGGAAGAAGTAGAGGAAATCTGTTCACGCATTGCCATTATTGATCATGGGAAAATCATTGCCGAAGGAACAAAAGAGCAACTTAAATCGATTATAACCAATACAAGGGATATTTGGATAGAAGTAAAATCAACGCAAAATGTAGATGTAGAGTCAATTAAAGAAATTAACGGCGTTGAAGCCGTTTCGATTGATGAAAATATGGTAAAAATCAACTCAGATTCCGGAGTTAATAACTTAAACAAAATTATTGAGCACTTCATGAACAGCCAAATCGAAATCCGTTCCTTACAAGATAAAGCACCTAATCTCGAGACTGTATTTTTAACATTAACAGGAAGGAAACTCCGTGATCAGTAAGAACGGGAAAGGAGGGTTTTCATTTGAATATCATTAATATTGCTTGGAAGGGGATCAAGACGGACTTCCGCGATGTTCGTACCCTGATTTTTATGCTAGTATTCCCCATTTTATTAATGCTCGTTCTTGGCACAGCCTTGTCAAATGCCTTTACGACTAGTCTACCAGTGGATGATATCGATGTGTTATATAAAGATACAACAGAGAGTGGAAACTTTCAGCTTTTTATAGAAGAGGTCGAAAAATCAGGGATTCATTTTAAAGAAGCGACAGACCGGATCGATGGTGAAAAAGAAGTAGAGAAAAGGAAATATGATGGGTATGTGGAAGTGACGAATGAAGGAGTCCAGTTGTACCTCAATAATGGATCTAGTATTGAAGGGAATATTCTTCAAGGAATGCTTTCCTCTTATGTGGGTCAGTCCAATATTGCTTCTGAAATTATTAAGGTAGCGCCAGAAAAGTTAGAAAGTGCTTTAACACGTGAGCAGCCAGATGATTTTATCAAAGAAACTTCACTTCTGCCTGATAAACAGCCAAGTTCGATGGATTATTATGTGATTGTCATTACCACGATGATTGTCCTTTATGGGGCGATGGGATCAAGTTCTCTAATTACGAGTGAACGTGTGAGAAAGACCGGGGATCGCCTTATCGCTTCTCCGGTAAGGAAAAGTGAAATCTTTATTGGAAAACTGCTGGGAAGCCTTGTGGTGAATAGTATTTGTGTTATCCTCGTTATCATATTTAGTAAGCTATTTTTTAAAGCACATTGGGGTGACAATCTCGGGTTGGTTTTCCTTGTTTTACTGACAGAGATAATCTTTGCAGTAAGCTTAGGAATAGGCCTAAGCTTCATGACCAAAACAAGTGCCGCACCGTCCGTCATTATTATGTTATTTAGTCAGTTAGCATCGTTTTTTGGCGGCGCCTACTTTAAGATTGAAAATCCAGAAGGAATCTTTAAGTTTCTTACCGAGCTCTCTCCATTAACCTGGATGAATACAGCAATTACGAAAATCATTTACATGAATGAATTCGCTGCAGCCACCCCTGCGATAACCATTAATCTTGCCGGATCATTATTATTTTTACTCGTGGCCGTTGTCTCGTTGCAAAAAAGGGAGGGGCTATAATGAAGGATATTCTTTGGTTAATACAAAAAACCATAAAAGGGACATTTCGAAAAAAGAATAACATCATCATGTTTCTTTGTATGCCGTTAGTCGGAATTTTTATTGCTTTGCTGGCGCACGGTGGGGGACAACAACTTAGTCTTAAAGTTGGAATTGTCAATCAAGACCAAAGTATCATCACAACGGATACCATCCAGTTTTTAAAAGGGTTAGAGAATGTGGAGATTACCATGATTCATGCTCGTGATGTTCAAAGTAATATTACATCCGGCAAACTGGACAGTGTCTTAACCTTTGAAAAAGGATATACAGAAAGTGTAATGGAGGGGAAACCAGGCCATATTCAAATTACCTCCATTAAAGGAGCAGCGATTACCGGATATGTGAAATCTTATTTAAATCAGTATGTTAAAAATATTTCGACGATAGGCTTTACCGCAGGTGAAAATCAACAAATCTTTGAGCAGATGTATAAAGATTACCAACAAACAGATTACAAGCTGTCTACTCATATGTTAGAAGATTCCTCCAAAAACAAGAATATGACCACGCAAACGATTGGCTTCCTGATAATGATCATGCTGTTATCAGCGTGCAATATGTCAGAAATTATTCTGTTGGAAAAAGAAAACCGAACCTATTTTCGTTTGCTATCAACGCCAATTAATGCGAGAAAATATTTGATATCAAATGTGATCGTGAACATGATTGTCATGACGATTCAGGTATTAATCACATTAACCATAATGAAAAATATTTTCCATATTGGTATGAACATGTCCTTTTGGTCAGCATTCTTTGTTATGTTTTTATTCTCGCTTGTTGCTGTCGGAGTATCGTTAGTGATTGTCTCTTTTTCAAATAGCCGCAGTTCAGGCGGGGCAATGCAAAATTTAATCATCATCCCAACGGTTATGCTCTCCGGCTGCTTTTGGCCAGTCGAGGTAATGCCACAATCCTTACAAAAATTGGCCCAATTCCTCCCTCAGCGCTGGGCATTGGGCACCTTAACGAAGCTCCAAGAGGGAACGGCATTTAGTGGATTATATTTAAACTTCATGATTCTATTTGCCTTTGCCGCCGTATTCTTCTTAATTGCGGTTTATCGATTTAGTAGAAATAATACGACACAGAATTTTGTGTAAGGATAAAAACAGCTCTGTTCAACTTAATGAACGGAGCTGTTTTCTTTATAAAGTCTATCGTTGTTTTTGGTGGAATGAAAGAAAAATAATCCACTATATAGGAGCAGAGTCCCTACCATCAAAATGCATCCAATATAAACACTCATCATACTCGGTGCTAAAAATGCACCAAGTAAAATGGTAGATCGTGCAATTAAATCTGCTCCGCTTAGGCTAAGACTAGAAAACGCTGAATAAGAACCACGTTTATCCTCTGGCATCATATTTGCCTTTTCAGCATTGGCAATAGGGGAGTAGACCAGTTCACCAATGGTAGCGATTAAATTGAATAGAACTAAAACATACCATACATTTGCTGATGTCAAGACTGTATACCCGACTCCATATAGGAGAAGTCCCAACAACAGCATTTTATTCTTATTGAATCGGTCAGTAAATTTCGAAATGAAAAAGGTGAGCAACACAACAAGCAGCATATTTTGGATGTTTAAGATACTAAGCATCCTCACACCAGCAATTTCAAAATCGCCGATAAACACAGAAGGAAATTCTTCAGACAGTCGGACTCCAATATAACTATTTAGCGAAAACTCCGCTGCGTAAATGCACATCCCACCAACGACTGCCATCACAAATGGCTTGTCATGAATGGCGATTCTATAGTTTGCAACTAAATCCATAAATACGTTCTGGTGTTTTTTCACTAGTTGTATCACGTTTGAATCCTGCAACCAAATTGTATAAATAATCGGTAAGCTAACAGATACGATCGTTAGAACCAAGAATAATGCTAGTTGATGATGTAGATAAAATATTCCGCCTAAGGCTGCACCTATTGCCATGGATAAATTATTTAACCAATAATCGAGCGAATAAACGGCTTTACGGTTTTCAGCTGTAGTGGAATCGATAATAATCGCCTGCATAGCAGGACGTCCAAGGCTACTACCGGCCATAAAAATACTATAACTAAGGGCAAACAATGTAATCCATTTCTGTTCAGGTAACAGGCAAACGGTCATCAATCCAAACATGAGTGAACTACAGGCTGAAGTAGCCATCAGCACTGATTTTCTCCGAAAGCGATCGGAAAGGTAGCCGCCTAGTAAAGTACTAATAAATGAAATAATGACATTGATTACTAAAAATAGCCCCGCCCAGACGGCGCCTTTATGCTCGGCGAAAAAAAGAGCCATAAACGGCATTACTGCACTAGAAGTTGTTTTATTTAAGAACATCGTAATAAGGCGCACTCTTAAGTTTTGTGGATAGTTTTTCCACTTCATATTGTCTTCACCTTCCTCTATTTGTATAGTAAAGGAGACTAATAGAATTAAAAATGCCCTTTTTTATAGAAAAATGTCCACTTTTAGAGGAGATAAAGAATGGATCAATATTTATTAAGGTTATGGAGTTTAGTGGAAAATGGGAATGTGAAAGTAGAAGATATTGCTGCAAAATTATTCCTAGGTAAAAAACAAACGCGAAGAAAACTTCATAAATGGCAGGAGGAAGGATGGATTGTTTTTCAGTCTGGTCGTGGCAGAGGAAAGGTATCCACAATGGAATGGACAAGGAATGTGGAACAGGAATATGAACAGCTTTTTCTACAAAAACTTGAAGCAGGCGCGATTGAAGAAGTAAGCAAATTGTTGTTGCACGAATGGTCCGAAGAAACAAAGCAGCGGTTAATGACCGCTTTTCAAACGAATTTCGGTTTCCACAAAGAAGATCAAGACCGTTTGATTATTCCAAGATTCGATTCCTTTTTAACCTTTCACCCGCTTCAAGCTGCCGATACCCATAGCGCGAATCTGATTGCAAATCTTTATAATCGCGTTGTCTCGTTAAACGCAGATAACACGATTACCCCTGAGCTTGCTCATACATGGGAGTACAATGAAACTTCCTTGCTTTTGTATTTACGGAAAGATGTTGCATTTCACGACGGCTCGATCATGAAAGCAGAAGATGTTGTAGAATCCTTTTGGCGAATGAAGAATGATAAACATTACTCAAGACTATGGCAACCGATCATAACGATTACGAGTCCTACAGCACTTGTTGTGAAATTGGAGTTTCCAGAAGGTTGTACGTATGTTCTCCCACTTTTAAGTCTGTTAACAGCAAGTATTTTTAAGGAAGTGAATGGCAGCATTCTAGGCACAGGGGGATTTTACCTTTCTGAAAATTCTTCTGTAAAAACGGTTCTAACAGCATTTAAACAGTATTTTGGCCATCGTCCCTTGCTCGATAGAGTAGAGTTTATCCAGGTCCCTCGGGAATTTGAAGTTGTTTATTATGGAGCTCATGAATCAGAAAAGGTGGATACCTTTAAAGTAGAAAGTGATTCTGGCTTTGGGATTGTCGTAATGAATCCGTTTCGAAACTCAGATATTAAACGGAAAGAAGTACGTGATTACATCCATATGGTCATCGCCAACCATCGTCATGAACTCTCAATGGTCAATTCACGGATTATAGGCAACCATGAGGGGTTCCTAATCGGGATGTCAAAAAGGTATTCGAAGCCTGAAATTTCAAAACCGAGGTTGAACAAGCCATTAAAAATGCAATATGTGGATTATACACGTGATACTTCTTTCTGGTTGAAAGAAAAGCTAGAAATGGCTGGAGTGGCTGTGGAGCTGGAGAAAATCTCCTTCCGGGAAGCAATTTATGATGCCAATATCCGTTCAAACGCGGACCTGTTCATTCATGGTGAAATCTTTGAACTGAATCAAACGTTTTATTTTTATTTCTTTTTAATAAATAGCTTTTCACCACTTCAACTCTTAATAAAGGGAGATGAACAACTAAATCAACAAATAAGAGCATATCATTCAATTCCCTTTGAGGATTGGAATGCACACCATCTGAAGATTGAACAGTATTTGAAGACTGAATCTTTATGTGTACCTTTATATTACGTAAAACGGCGGATCCCATTTTCAATCAATTTGATGAATGTCGAAATCAAACATTTTGGATACGTCGACTTAACTAAGCTTTGGACGAAACCAAGCATACAGGGAAGAGAAACCTAAATAAAGTTTAATAGTAAAGGATGATTATCTGGTAGTCTCTTGATTTATCTTATTCTTCTAAAGTTTCTGAAATAGATTGACTGAGGTCTCTAATATATGGTAATTTCATTTTAAGTAAATAGAATGAACGGCACCAATTGTTTGGACACTATAATTTTATGAAACTCATTATTTAAGATACTATGAATGGAGGAAAAGATTACATATGAGAAATATTCCGTCTGTCCTTAAGGATTTGAGGATTCCTGTCATCGGTTCACCACTTTTTATCATTAGTAATCCAAAGCTAGTAATCGAACAATGTAAGGCAGGAATCGTTGGTTCAATGCCCTCACTGAATGCTAGACCTGTTGCGCAGCTCGATGAATGGCTTGCGGAAATTACAGAAGAGCTTGCAGCCTACAACGCTTTAAATCCAGATCGTCCAGCTGCTCCGTTTGCAATTAACCAAATTGTTCATAGGACTAATGATCGACTAGAACAGGATATGGAATTATGTGTAAAATACAAAGTTCCGATTATTATAACTTCCCTAGGAGCACGTGAAGAAATCAATGTAGCTGCACACAGTTATGGCGGAGTAGTCTTCCATGATGTTATTAATAATAAGTTCGCTCATAAGGCGATTGAAAAAGGAGCAGATGGTTTGATCGCAGTGGCAGCAGGTGCCGGCGGTCATGCGGGGGCAAAAAGCCCATTTGCTTTGATTCAAGAAATCCGTCAGTGGTTTGATGGACCATTGGCCTTGGCTGGTTCGATTGCAAATGGAAACGCTATCCTTGCTGCCCAAGCAATGGGAGCAGATTTTGCCTATATTGGCTCACCTTTCATTGCGACACACGAAGCAAGGGCTGTGGATGAATATAAGAAAGCCATCGTCGAAAGTAATTCTGATGATATCATATATAGCAATCTATTTACCGGTGTTCATGGGAACTATTTAGCACCGTCGATTCGGGCTGCAGGGTTGGATCCAGATGCCCTTCCTGAAAGTGACCCGTCCAAAATGAATTTTGGTGGAGCAGGGGGAGCAAAGGCTTGGAAGGATATATGGGGAAGCGGTCAAGGAATCGGTGTGATTAATGAGGTTACAAGCGCTGCAGAATACGTCGCAAAGCTGCATCAAGAATACATCTCTGCCAGAGAAACCCTATTGAAGACTAGTCAAGTATTTGCATAAATTACTTTTGGGTAAATGAGTATATATTTAGTACAATAGTGAAAGAGCTTCCTTGATTTGGGAGCTCTTTTTCGTGTGCAATTTATTTTAATAGCAACCCTATTCAACAATTTTTTAAAATAATAAGAAAATCTTAAGAAATCCATCAACTGTTTGTTAAGATTTGATTGATATCATTCCTTTATAAGTGATAATAATGGAGTGATAGAATTGGTTAACGGCTTAAGTTAGGAGTGAAAAAACATGAACATTTTAGTATGTGATGATGATAAAGAAATTGTGGATGCAATCGGAATTTATTTAGAGAATGAAGGTTATCAAATATTGAAGGCATTCAACGGAGTAGAAGCCTTAGATATTATCAGGGATCATGAAATTCATCTAATAATCATGGATATTATGATGCCGCAAATGGATGGATTGAGAGCGACGATGAAAATTAGAGAGGAAAATAATATACCTTTAATTATGCTTTCAGCTAAATCGGAGGATTCAGACAAAATCATTGGCTTGAATTTAGGAGCGGATGACTATATTACGAAGCCGTTCAATCCGTTAGAGATGATCGCAAGAGTTAAATCCCAGTTGCGAAGATATACCTCATTGGGAGGTTTGGGAGGACTTGAAACGAAGAGTCATGTATTACGCTCAGGTGGGCTTGCAATTGATGATGAAACAAAGATGATTACTGTTGATGGGTCAGAAGTTCATCTTACACCCGTTCAATATAAAATTCTAAAGTTGCTGACGGCTAACGCGGGAAGGGTCTTTTCGATTGAGGAAATTTACGAGAAGGTTTGGAATGAGACAGCATTTAGTCCAGAAAATACTGTATCCGTTCACATTAGAAAAATCAGAGAAAAAATTGAAATAAATCCGAAAGATCCGAAATATTTAAAGGTGGTGTGGGGAGTTGGATATAAAGTTGAGAAAATATAGCCATATAATAACAACCAAAATAATCGCTTTTATGGTGGCAGTTACTTGTTTATCGGGTGTCATTCGAACAATGATTACAGTTGAAGTCGAAAATGATGGCTATTTTAGTATTGTGATGGAGAATGATTATTTTTTAAGTAAGGCTTATGTCCGAGAAAATCAAAAGATCTTGGTTAATTTAACGGAACTTGTCAGGGAATATAAGAGTGAAGAACATATCTTAGCTGGCGGAACGATAAGTGATGAAGAGACGAATAATGAAGAAATGAACTTATATTCAGATTATCAAATTAATTCTAAGAGCTATAATCCAAACTTAAGTGATGCGGAAAACTATGAAAAATTTAAAGGAGAGTATGCTGAAAAAATCAATCAGGCTAGGGAGAAATTGATCAAGGAGGATCTACGTCATTTTCATTTTCTAATGCAAGACTTAAAAGAGTACAAAAATCCGTTGTATTACGTTAGTGATGGTGTCAATGTTTATACAAATACAACAAAAACAGAAAAACGGCAATTTAAAACCGAACCCTCTTATTTAATTTTTGAAGATTATCAAAGAGAAATATATCCTGATACGATTAAGGAGAATAAAAGCTTAGACCATATTACGGAGCAAGTAGACGAATTAAACCCTGAAAACTTAGTAATTTATGTGGCTTTTACGGAAGAATTTTTAGACGTTAAAATGAAAGAATGGGAAGAAGATAAAGCACTTGTTGCAAAGAATCTTTATTTCTTAGCAGGATTCTTGATAGGGTTTATCCTCTCATTTGGTTATCTGGCATTCATGACGGGAAGAAAGTCATTCAAGGATCAACAGGTACACCTCCATGGAACAGATAAAATCTACAATGATATCAATATCTTTTTAGTTATAGGATTGATCTCGCTATGGGCTATATGGATGGATAGTATGCCGTTGGAAACAATTGAGGGAATGACCACCGTTTTCACAATCCTGATTTCAGCACCGGTGTTCGTCTTAATTTTCTCTTTGGTTAAACACAGCAAAAACAAAACGTTCCTAACACATACCTTGATTTATGCCATCATTCGCAAGCTTATTACTGCTGTAAGGAAGGTGTATGAGACGGGAAATGTAGGGGTTAAGACAGTATTAATCGTGATTGGTTATCCGCTTTTGGTCGCGGTGACTTTCTTTATTTTCCCAGTAACGATTGGGCTGGCAGCCTGGTTTGCGTACAAAAAGATTAAACACTTTCAATTCATTCAGGATGGCGTGGAGAAGATTAAGGATGGAAATCTTCATCATCAAATAGAAGTAGGAAAGGGAGGAGAGTTTTCTAAACTTTCGAGGAATATTAACAGCATAACAGGTGGTTTGAGAAAAGCAGTTGACAGTGAATTGAAAAGCGAGCGATTAAAGACAGAATTAATTACGAATGTGTCGCACGATATCAGAACACCATTAACTTCGATTATCACCTATGTTGATTTACTGAAAAATGAAGATGTATCACCGAAAGCCGTAGAATATATCGAGATCCTTGACCAAAAATCAAAACGACTAAAACTATTAACGGATGATTTGTTTGAAGCAGCAAAAGCCTCCAGTGGGGATATTGCGGTTCATTTTGAGAAAATTGATATTGTCTCTTTAATCACCCAGGGTCTCGGAGAAGTAAATGATAAGGTAGAGGCGTCAAATCTGGACTTCAAGCTGAATCATCCCAATGATAGAGTGTATATTTCAGCAGATGGAAAATTGTTATGGAGATCGATCGAAAACTTATTATCGAATATCTTTAAATATGCACTTAACGGTTCAAGAGTGTACATCGATATTGAGGATATAGGAAATGAAATCAAGCTTACATTTAAAAACATTTCTGCTTATGAGTTAAATATTTCTGCCGATGAATTAATGGAGCGATTTAAAAGAGGCGATGAATCTAGATCCAGTCAAGGCAGCGGTCTAGGTTTATCGATTGCTAAAAGCCTCATTGAAGTCCAAAAAGGAAAATTTAACATCTATGTAGATGGAGATTTATTTAAGGCGATTATAACTTTCCCTAAGTTGCAGGAGACGCAACCAAAACTCGAAACAAACGAAAATAATGCAACTGAATAACCAGTTTAAAAAGGCGATTCGGACAACCGAATGGCCTTTTTTTATTTAATAAAGAAGAGCTGGACCTCAAATTAATCTTGACCCGCAGAGAAAAAAATTCCTAAAATTTCCTTGACTAACAGCAAACCGTAGATTATATTTTAATTAACGATTAACATATTGTTAATTAAAGGAGTGCGGTTAATGAAAATAAAGAATAAATTCACAACCCCAGATGGTTATACCAGCGATATTGCTGTTTTTACCATCACATCAAAGAGCAATGGGGAATATAAGCCACCACTTAAAACGTTGAAAATAATGCTGATTAAACGAAGTGAAAAGGATCATGAAGGCAATCCGAACATCGAAGCAGGAAAGTGGGCATTACCAGGTGGTTTTGTTCAGCCAAACGAGACGGCTATTCAAGCAGCAGAACGAAAGCTTAAGGAAGAAACTGGTGTTGATGGATTACGGATCAAACATTTTGGTGTTTATGATTCTCGCAATCGAGATATTCGTGGCTGGATCATCTCAAACGCCCATTATGTCATAGTCAATGAAGCAGCTTTAACGAATCGAAAAACAACCTACGATGCCTCGGATATTCAATTATTTTCCATTGAGGAGGCTTTAGGACTTGATTTAGCTTTTGATCATCGCACGATCATCGATGATGCGATTTGGTTTATTAAAAAAGATATGGCGTTGACTACTGTAGCAAAGCATTTTCTTCCTGAAGAATTTGTCCTCTCGGAACTTCAAGGAGTTTTGTTAACGGTTTTGGATGACCCATCAATTTCGACAGATGCAGCATTTTTTAGAAAAGCACCAACACTGCCATTTATAGAAGCGGTATCGGAAAACGATAAGCCAAAGAAATCGAACCGTTATTCCAAAACACCAGCGCAGCTATATCGTTTTACTGATTTTCAGCCTATAGTATCCGTGTATAGAAATAAACTTCAAGGTTAGAAAACATAAGGGGAAAGGGAGAGATCATCATGGGGATATTTAAAAATTGGACTCGATTTGAAATGGGTTGGCTTCTTACCTTTACACTGGTGAATATTTATCTTTTCTTTGCATGGGAAGACTCACTCATTGGTTTAATTTCATCGATTAGTGGAATGCTCTGCGTCGTTCTAGTTGCAAAGGGAAAAATCGCTAACTATTATTTTGGGATCGTCCAAACGTTAACCTATGCATACATTGCCTATGGTTACGGTCTTTACGGTGAAACGATGTTAAATGCACTGTTTTACTTTCCTGTTCAATTTATCGGGATTTACCTGTGGAATAAGAATAAAACAGACAAAGGAGTGAAGGGTGAAGATGTCAAAGTTAATCGCCTTTCAAAAACAGGCTGGGTTTATTCCGTGGCTTCTGTCCTTGTTTTGACGATTGGTTATGGGTTCTTCTTGAAATACTTAGGCGGCAACAATGTTTGGACAGATTCGGCGACTAATGTTCTTTCCATCGCAGCTCAAATATTAATGTTAAAACGATTTACCGAACAATGGATTTTATGGATTTCCGTCAACGTCCTTTCAATTTGCCTTTGGTTGAGTGCTCTTCTTGCCCAAGGTGGGAATGATTTCTCGATGTTAGTGATGTGGACAGCGTTCTTAGTTAACAGCATCTACGGTTATATCAACTGGCGAAAATTGTATCAAGAACAAATGTAGGAGGTGGAGACAATGACGGTAGGTTTTATTGGCGGAAAGTTTCTGCCGCTGCATCTTGGCCATGTATATGCGATTGTTCATGCTTCATCGATTGTGGATGAACTGTATGTTGTTTTATCCCATAGTGATAAACGTGACAAGGAATTGTGTAATCATACCAAAATGAGGTTTATTCCAGCTCAAATTCGACTGCGCTGGTTATCGCAACTAACAAAGGATATGCCTAATGTAAAAGTGATATCGGTGGAAGATGAGCAAGGAAAGGAGGATTACGATTGGTTTGAAGGTGCTCAATTAATCAAAAAAGAAATTGGAAAACAGATAGACTACGTATTTAGTTCTGAACCAGAATATGGGGAGATTTTTGAGCAACTTTATCCTGAATCAAAGCATGTTGTAATTGATCCGAATCGCTCTCATGTGAACATCTCTGCTACAAAAATCCGCCATGAGGGAGTGTATAGCAATTGGGAGTACATTCCTGATGTGGTTAGGCCCTATTTTATAAAGAAGATTGTCGTAGTGGGAACCGAAAGCTGTGGAAAATCAACCCTTACTAAAAATCTTGCAAAAATATACAATACAACCTATGTTGCAGAATACGGCAGAACAGTTTGCGAAGAATTAGGCGGCTGTGATGGAATTATTGTCAAGGAGGACTATCACAAAATCGCTTATGGTCACAAAATGGAAGAATGGAAGGCGATTGAAAAGGCCCAAAAAGTCGTTTTTATTGATACGGAGGCTATTGTGACACAATTTTACTCGAAGCTATACAATGATGCTCATCAAACAGTATTGGATGAAATAGCTAAGTTACAAGATTACGATCTTTGGCTCTACCTTGAACCAGATGTAAAATGGGTGAACGATGGATTAAGAGTTCACGGTGAGGAGACGGTCCGGGACCAGAACAGTCATGATTTAAAAAGATTATTGAATCAACATAATATTGTCTATAAAATCTTGAACGGGGATTACTGTAATCGACTTACAGCCGCTATCGGGTATATTGATGAAATCCTGATGGAAAATTGTTAGTAAGTTGTCCCCTCGAAAAAAGATGCTTGTCAAAGTAAATATTGTATATTATAGTTGGAGCATACAATATTTAGTGGTGGTTAAAAAAATGCACACTAAATATAGATAATAACCAATAATAATGGTGTCTGAAAAGACTTAATAGGGAATCTGGTGTGAATCCAGAACTGTACCCGCAACTGTAAATGCTGACGAAATAAGCAGATCCACTGTCTTTGGATGGGAAGGGCTTAGAGTAGGGGAAAGCATGAGTCAGGAGACCTGCCATTTTTATACGTGTTATCTTCTTCGGGAGTTGGGAAGGTAAACGAGGGTACTCTTAATGATGCAGTGAATGATACTGTTTTACTAGATTAATCCACGTTTACTAAACCCATCTTTCGTTGATGGGTTTTTTGTGTTCCAGAAGATCATAGAAAGAAATGAGGAATAAGAATGGTAGAAAAAGTATCTAGTAGAACCTCACAAAAGAATTCGGTTCTTGAAATTATCAAAAGTGCTTCTGAAAAGTATCAATTGAATACAGTGGGAATGGTTGAACAAGTATCTGGACTAGACGAATCAGAACAATACGAATCATCGCTGGTGTATGCATTAAATCAAATTTCCATGGATGACCCAAATTGGACTTTCCTTGCCGCAAATGTATATTTGCATAAACTATATCAACAAGCAGCAGATAATAGGGGCTTCTACCATGACAGCAAGTACGGGGATTTTTACTCGCTGATTACCTATTTAACAAGTCTAGGAATTTATTCGGATCAGCTTTTACTAACTTATACAAAAGAAGAAATTGACATATTAGCTAGAGAAATAAATCCTGAAAGGGATGAGTTATTTCATTACATAGGAATATTTTTATTAGCGGATCGCTATCTAGCGAAGGATTACGAGGGAAAAGTCTACGAGCTTCCACAGGAGCGGTTTATGATCATCGCAATGTCTTTAATGATGAACGAGCCAAAGGAGAAACGTTTAAATTTTGTAAAAGAAGCCTACTGGGCATTGAGTAACCTCTATATGACGGTTGCGACCCCGACATTAGCGAATGCCGGAAAAAGCTTTGGTCAGCTCTCTTCTTGTTTTATCGATACGGTTGACGATTCTTTAGATGGTATTTACTTAAACAACTGGGACACGGCTAGATTGAGTAAAGATGGCGGGGGAGTTGGGATTTATCTAGGAAAAGTCCGTGCCTTAGGTTCCGATATCAAGAAATTTAAAGGAAACTCCTCTGGTGTTGTTCCTTGGATCAGGCTAATTAACGGTACAGCGGTAAGTGTGGATCAGCTTGGGCAACGACAGGGTGCTATTGCTGTTTATCTAGATGTTTTTCATAAGGACATTATGAATGGATTTCTAGACCTAAAAACGAACAACGGTGATGAAAGACGAAAGGCACATGATATTTTTACTGGAGTTTCAATCCCTGATTTGTTTATGGAAAAATTACAAGAAGTTGACGAAACCGGAAGAAGCATCGGAGAATGGCATACCTTTTGTCCCCATCAAGTCAAACAAATCATGGGCTGGAAGGATGCAAACGGTACACTCCTGGGTTTAGAAGATTTTTATGATGAAGCGGATGAAAAACACTTTACAGAAAAGTATCAAGCAGCCGTCAGCCATCCGCTTCTGCCTCGAAAAACGTATCGGGCGATGGATATTATGGCGAGAATCATGATTTCTCAATTAGAAACGGGTACGCCATATATATTCTATCGAGATGAAGTTAATCGGCAAAATCCAAACAAACATATCAATGGAAGCGGCCGAACATCGATTTTTTGCAGCAATTTGTGTACTGAGATTACGCAAAACATGTCGGCAACTACGATTGTTAAAGAATATACAGATGAAGAAGGAAATTTGGTCATCGTTCGGAAGCCAGGTGATTTTGTTGTTTGTAATCTTTCTTCTATTAATCTGCCAAAAGCCGTCAAAGATCAGGTTTTAGCCAAGTTGATTCCAATCCAGATGAGGATGTTGGATAACGTCATTGATTTGAATACTATCATGGTTGGACAAGCGGAAGTGACAAATAAAAAATATCGGGCCGTTGGTTTAGGAACCTTTGGCTGGCATCATTTACTTGCGTTAGAGGGGATTCACTGGGAATCTGAGTCGGCTGTAGAATATGCTGATCAACTGTATGAAGAGATTGCTTATTATACGATTCGTTCCTCGATGGAATTGGCAAAGGAAAAAGGGTGTTATAGTCAGTTTAAAGGGTCAGAATGGCAGACAGGCAAATATTTTGAGCAAAGAAATTATCATACTTCGCGCTGGAATCAATTGAAAAAAGAGATCTCTCTATATGGAGTGCGAAATGGCTGGATGATGGCGATTGCACCCAACTCTTCAACGGCCAAAATTGGTGGTTCTACGGATGGAATTGATCCTTTGTATGCAGTTGAATATGCAGAAGAGAAGAAAAATTTTAAATTTAAGGTCACCGCCCCGGATTTGAATCATAATACGTACAATTATTATCGTCGTACCCGCAACGTGTTGGATCAAACTTGGAGTATCCGACAAAATGCAGCACGCCAGCGTCACATAGATCAATCAATCAGTTTTAACCTCTATGTTCGTCATGATATTAAAGCAAAAGACTTGCTACAACTCCATATGGAAGCGTGGAGACAAGGTTTAAAAACAACCTACTATATCCGAAGTACTTCCCAAACGGAAATAGAAGAATGCGAATCATGCCATAGCTAAAAAAAATAGATGAGGTGGACTCAGGTGAACCATGCACCATTATCAAAAATTAAACTGTTAAACCCGGAACTCCCAAATAAATCTACTGGAATTATTAATGGAAAGTCTTCAGGCATTTTGAACTGGAATGATATCGCCTATCCAAAGATGTATGATTTGTATCAAACATTATTAGCAAACTTTTGGAAAGCACAAGAAATTAATATGCAGGATGATATTAAACAATGGGAACAGCTTAGTATTACCGAAAAGGATGTATTCCTGCGAATAAATACCCAGCTTGCATCTCTAGATAGTCTTCAGACACCGACGATGTTTCAAGTGATGGATTATGTGACAGACTCTAGCTTTAAAGCCATCTTTGCGGTTATTTCACAGCAAGAAGCCGTTCATAATGAATCGTATTCATATATCCTTAGCTCACTAGTTCCTATTGATGAACAAAATCATCGATTTGATCAGGCAAAAACGGATCAGATTGTTAGGAAACGGAATAATCTTATATTAGAAGCTTACGAGAATTTCAGAGAAGCTCCAACTGCACAATCATTATTTCAATTGGCAGTGAACTCGATTAATCTGGAAGGAATCTATTTTTACGCAGGTTTTGCATTTTTCTATCATCTGGCCCACCAGCAAAAAATGCTGAAAACGAGTACGATGATCAGTTATATTCAACGAGATGAGATGCAGCATGCCTACTTTATTGCCCAATTTATTCGGATTCTTTTAACAGAAAACCCCACTTTGAATAGCGATGAGAATATCGCGTATATTTACAAAACGATCGGGGAGGCTGTCGAATTGGAAAAAGAATGGGCAGACTATATTTTATCTGATATTAAGGGGATCGATTTAGTCGAGTTTAGTGACTATGTCGAGTATTTGGCCAATAAACGATTAAGGCAACTTGGGCTGAAAAATCTTTATGAAGAAAGATCCAACCCGATGCCTTGGATTCAAGTTTTTAGCGATGAAATGATGAATGAAACAAAGTCTGATTTCTTTGAACAAAAATCAAGAACCTATACGAAAGTCTCTCATTCTAATGGATTTGATGAATTGTAAAATGAACGTTGCAATTATTTATACCTCAATAACTGGAAACACAGAGGCAGTGGCGGAAGAACTCTTTCGAATCTTTCAAACAAAATCCGTGGAAGTATCGATGGATAGAATAGAAGAGTTTCAGTTTTCAAAATTAAGTCAATACGATGCGATTGTGATTGGCACTTACACATGGGGAAATGGTGAAATCCCAAAGGAAATGTATAAGTTGTATCAAGCCATTGAAATACTTGAAAAAAAAGAGCTGATTACAGCTGTATTTGGAACGGGTGATAGTTTCTATCCCCAGTATTGTGGAGCCGTTGATCAGTTTCGAGACATGCTATATGTTCATACGAGGTTAGCTGCAACATTGAAAGTGGAGCTAACTCCACAAAACAAAGATGTTTATCGTTGTCAAATGTTTGTGGAATCGATGATAAAGTGTTCGATCATGACTGAAGAATGTTATTGATTACAAAGGACGAAATCATTATGAAAGATTAATAATTTTTTGAGTTAATTTCGAAATAAAAGAGTAACTCCTGACGGTAATCGTTAGGAGTTTTTTCACTTTCATCTGGAAGTAGCATGGTACATACAAATACCGAATTATGGAGAAAGTATAGAAAAACTTGTCTATTGGAGTAAAAATAATGAAACTCATTTCCTTTATATTCAAAAGGTTGATGAATAGGAATCTAAAACAGGACCCTTTACATCAGGATGCTAAATTATTTAAAGAAGTATTGCATTCTTTAGATGAAAATATTTCTTATTTTAAACAAACTTTTTCTAGTTCAGATGATTTAATAATAAAGGAAATATATATAAGAAATAGACGGGGAACGGTTATTTTCTTAGATACGATGGCAGATAAAGATAAGATTCAAAATAATATTTTAAAACCGGTTATGGAAGCGGATGGAGTCAGTTTCGAAAATGTCCTTCAATCTACTTTTCAAAAATCAGATAATTTAATCAAAGCTGAAAAAGCACTATTAAATGGATCATGTATCTTGATTTTTGATGGTCTTCCAGAATTCTACATGTTGGATGTAGCTATTTCTAAAGACCGTACAGTCACGGAACCCAGTAATGAACAAGTGATTCAGGGATCTCATGAGGGTTTTATCGAAAACCTTATGACCAATCTCCATTTAATTCGGAAAACAATAAAAACGACGGACCTGACGATGGAGCATTTTTCAGTAGGTGACTATATTGAATCCCAAATAACCATGGTTTATTTAAATGACCTTGCAAATCAAGAATTATTAACGGAATTTAAACGGCGGATTCATCATATTTCCATGGACCATATCCCCAGCATGGGGATTCTGCAGGAATTGATAGAGGATTCCACCTGGTCACCTTTTCCACAGATATTAACAACAGAGCGAGTTGACCGTGTGGTAGGTCATCTGAACGAGGGGAGAGTGGCAGTTTTTATCGAGGGGAATCCATCATGTTTAATTATACCTGTCACTTTCTTTGCTTTCTTCCATTCACCAGATGATTATAATTCACGCTGGATGATCGGAACGTTTATCCGTTTCTTGCGACTTATGAGCATTGCCATAGCTGTGAACTTACCTGCTCTTTATATTGCAATCATTGGATTTCATTTTGAAGTTTTGCCAGATGATTTAGTTCTTCCCGTTGTAAGTTCAATTCGAAATATTCCATTTCCCCCGTTAGTGGAAGCACTTATTATGGAATTAACCATTGAATTGATTCGTGAAGCAGGGGTTCGTCTTCCATCAAGAATTGGCCAAACCATTGGTATTGTTGGAGGGCTTGTGATTGGTGATGCGGTTGTCAGTGCAGGTCTCATTTCGAATACCATGATTGTCGTTGTGGCGATTACAGCCATTGCTGCCTACAGTATCCCTACAACAGAAATGAGTGATGCGGTTCGATTTTTACGTTTTCCCCTTATGCTTCTTGCTTCAACATTTGGATTTGTTGGGATTATCTTTGGAACAATGCTTATTTTAGCTCATTTATGCAGATTAGAATCATTTGGAACACCTTACTTTGAACCTTGGGCACCCTTTCGATTAAAAGATATAAAGGATACATTCATTCGATTACCAGTATCGAAATTTAATACCCGCCCGCTCGATTCAAAACCATTACTCATGAAAAAGCAATCTTTGGCAAGGGGGTGGAAGCGGAATTGAAACCCAAAACGAATAATGTCTCGAATAAACAGCTTGTTTTTTTTATTATCCAGGCGCAAATAGGGGTAGGGATTTTATCTTTACCACATGATGTGGCTTTAATAGCCAAGCAGGATAGCTGGATATCCACTCTAATAGCAGGAGTCTTCTCACAAGTGATTATTTTTATCTTATGGGGCCTTTGCCGAAGATTCCCTACATTAACTCTGTACCAAATACTATCGGAATTACTAGGAAAAGTTCTTGGAAAGGTCATCATCTTCAGCTATGCACTGTATTTTATGGTAACTGGTAGTTTAGTTTTAGCAAGATATAGTGACATCTTAGACAAATGGATATTACCGCGTACCCCTAATTGGATTACCATGGTTTTAATCCTGATCATTTGCATTTACATCGTCTATGAAGGCTTAACGAGCATAGCAAGATTTTATGTTTTGGTTTCTCCGATTCTAATTTTATTAATAGTGTTGATTTCGTATACGATGAAGGATGCTAACTTCCTATATATTTTTCCAATAGGGGAAAATGGCTTTCAAACTATATTGAAAGGTTCTAAAGAAGCATCCTTCTCGATGTTAGGTTTTGAAGTCTATCTCTTTATCCATCCTTTTGTACAATCATCTGAAAAAGGGAAGTTGAAAGCCATTACAACCTCAAATATTTTTGTAACACTCTTCTATACCTTTTTGGTTTTTGCGAGCGTTGTCTATTTTGAAACCAGTGCGGATATCGCACTGACTCCAGAGCCAATATTGTATATGATTAAAGCCTATTCGTTTCAGGTTCTTGAAAGAACGGATTTGTTTTTCTTATCACTCTGGCTCATGATTGTAGCCACTTCAATTGGGAACTGGCTATTATTATCATCAATGGGATTGGCGAGCCTTTTTAGGAAAAAACACTATGCAGGCTTTTTACCATTGGTAGCAGGTTTCTATTTAGTTTTGGCGCTTCTCCCAGACCAAGGAAGAGATTTTGAAAATTTCAACCACTTACTTGGGCCAACCCACTATATTTTTATTGTAATAATACTTGTAATTCTTTTCATTCTTTCGTTGGTTTTGAAGAGAAAAGAAGTGGTGTATAAGGCATGAACGTCAAACAAATTATTTTGGTTCTTCTATGTTTTATACTTGGGGGATGCTGGGACCAGCACCTGATGAAAAATGCGGTATTGGTACAGGCTCTAAGTTTTGATTTGACTCCAAAAAATGAAATTTTATTAGGGGTTTCTATCCCAATTATCATGGAGTCCTCCGGAGGACCGCAAGTGGCGGTAAAAAGTGAAACATTTTCTGCTAGTGGTCATACACCGAGGGATAGCCGACTGAAAATCGATAGAGAAATATCTGGAATGTTAGATTCTTCTAAAAATAAGTTGGTGCTGTTCGGTGAACGGATGGCAAGTGCCGGTATATATCAATCATTAGATGTCATTTGGAGAGATCCGAGAAATTCACTTGGGGCAACGCTAGGGGTTGTAGAAGGTGAAGCAGTAAATATTCTTAAGATTAAACCAAAACACGAAACTAATGTGAGCGAATATATACAAGATGCGCTAACCAGTGCAGAAGAAAACTCAATCATTCCCACCCAAACCATCCAGACACTTGCTTCAGAAATGCTAGATCCGGGAGAAGATATTGTCCTTCCATATCTGACACTTAATGATCATAAAAGCGCAGTCGTAATCGGATTAGCTCTGATGAATGAAAAAAAATACGCAGGAAGTTTAACACCACAAGAATCAACGCTCCTTCTCTTAATGAATGAAAAAAAAGGAAAATATGCACGTTTTACAAAAAAAGTCAATCATGATAACGAGAACATATTAAATCGGTATATATCATTTAATGTTCAGAATTCAGAGAGAACATTAATAGTTCAAGTAAAAGATGGTGAAGTTTATGTTCAGCTAAATTTAGACTTAAACATCAATGTAGACGAATTCCCAAAGGGGGATGTTCCAAAGGAAATCGAAAAACTAAACAAGGTTTTATCAAAGGAGCTCACAGAAGATTCGAATAAGGTGCTAAAAAAATTACAGCAGGCGAATTGTGATGCTTTAGGAATTGGAAGAAGACTGATTGCGTTTCACCCCGAAACATGGAAAATGCAAGAAAAGAGAGATTATTTTCAAAAGATAAAATTTAATACGGCGGTCAAAGTTAAGGTTATCAAACACGGAATTGTCATGTAGTACAGAATGGAATCAACTACGAGCTCCAAAAAAGCTCGTGGTTGGTTAGTTATAATAATAAACACAATATTTTAGTGAATTTGCATAGATTCCCAAAGAGGGATAGCTAACGAATCTTAGTAGGGTGGAATATTTCGATTGAAAATAAAATATTTATATAAAAGAATAATAGAAAGAAGCAACTAGTATTCCCCTACAAGCTTTTATAAAGGGCTGATTCGTTGAACCGAAATAAAAATGTACAGGTTGTCGTTTTCTTACTCTTTGTCTTACTTATCATTCTGATTGTGAATGTGATTCTCCATGTGAAAATTTACATCGTCTACAGTACAGGTGTCGGTCCTATTTTCTTAATCGGACTCATCATTTTTTTGATCGTTCTACTTTATTTCAAAGGATAAGCAAAATTAATCTAGGAAATGCAGGGGATAACAGAAAAATAGGTTCACTTTCCAAAAAATTTTTTTGGGAAGTGAACCTATTTCGTTATAACACCATTATTGGTTATTTTTCTAAAAAGGTATGAAGAAGCTCTTCATTCGTTTGAAAGTCAACATCTAAAACGGCTCCGTGCTCTTCATCATTTATATTTTGAAAGCTGCCATCTTCAGGTATTCGGAGTGTTTCGATTTCACTTTCCTTTGTTAATAGGTCGGTTCCGATCGACAATAGAGTTGGACTATCGATATTAGTATCTATATATGTATGTAAAAGATCTAGAAGTTCAGGAAGTTTGACCACACTTTGCAGTCCTAATGCTTCGTCTTTTAATTTTGTCATCACTTCTTGCTGTCGTTGAACCCTACCAAAATCACTCAATCGATCATGGCGAAATCGGACATAGCCTAATAATTCTTTCCCATGGAGCTGTTGTTTTCCTTGTTCTATCGTCATGCCAATCCCGTGAGACATTTCTTGGGCTACATCAATTTCAAGCCCATTGGGGACGAGGAGATCGACCGCTTTTTCAAAGCCTTCAAAATCTATAATCGCATAATAATGAAGATCCAGGCCGAAATGATTTTTAATTGTTTCTCTCAGTAATTCAGGTCCTCCATATGTATAGGCGGCATTTAGTTTTTGTTGGCCATGCCCAGGGACAGCTACCAGCATATCCCGCATCAGAGAAATCATTTTTATTTTATGAGTTTTTGGGTTGTAATGCGCAACCATGATTGTATCCGTTCGTGCTTGTTCTTCACCGCGGGAATCACTACCCAATAAAAGAACATTTACCGGGCTATCTAACTGTTTTTCATTTCCTTGAAATGTACGTTTTCCTTCTGCTTTTTTAAGTGGCTGCTTGAGCGTTTTTATCGATCCTTCGATGTACTGAATAGATGTATATAAGCCTACGGTAAAAATACTCATGAATAGCAAAGCTCCAAAAATTCTTCCCCATCTTACTTTTTTCCTGTTCAAACTTTCACCACCTAGGTAATCTTATTAAACCTTGAAGTAGTGATTATCCCATAACTTGTTTTCACCCTTTTATAAATATGGTTACATTTGTCTAAAATTTAGATTACAGATTAATAAAACTTGGTTTGGGAGGATTTTTTTAGCATTTTTGGATAAGTTAAATAGATGAAGAAGTCGTGGAGGTGTTCTCTCTTATGGCAACAAGAAGGCATAAAGTATTTAATCTATTGGTCATTTTAATTCCATGGTTATCGTTGTTATTCTTAGGTAGACGAAATATAAAGCGATATTCATTAGCTGGTGTTTTTATCGTTGCTTTTGAGATCCTTAATCATATGTACGGTCATAAGCGGAAATGGTGGAAGTTTTACGATAAACGAAAATCATTTTTTAAGGACGAGCTTCCTTTTAGTGTAGGTCCTTATATGCCACTTTCGATGTGGATACTTAAATTCTCTTATGGAAATTTTAAACTGTTTACTCTCCTTAATGTGATTGCGGATGGACTCTTTGCTTTTTTGTTCATTGATATACTTGAAAAATTTAAAATCGTTGGGCTAAATCGGTTAAATCATTTTCAATTTTTTATCTATTTACACTACAAAGCTTATTTATTATATGGAGTCCAGTATTTGTATGAAAAAATAAGAAGGATGGCTTGAAACCCATTCACGTCAAAGTGTTTTGATCCCTTTTATTTTCATGATATTCTAATATAGCAGGAAGAAAGCAGGAGGGATTAGTATGGCGATTATTGATATTACGGTTATTCCGGTGGGGACAGGTACACCAAGTGTTAGCGATTATGTAGCAGAAATACATAAAGTTCTTCAGAAATATGATGGTATGGTGAAGTATCAGTTAACTCCAATGAGTACATTAATCGAAGGGGATTTAAAATTATTATTGGAGATTGTCCAAGAAGTTCATGAAGTTCCGTTTCAGAAGGGATTACAAAGAGTGTGTACCAATATCCGAATTGATGACCGTCGTGATAAGGACAATACAATGGAACGAAAATTACAGGCTGTTCAGGCAAAAATGTAACATAATAATATTATGTAAACAAACAGAAAGACTTCACTCTAAACAGAGTTAAGTCTTTCTTTGTTGCTAGTTTGATTTTAGTTTTGGTTTTTTTGTATAACTCTCACATTGAGGGCAAAAGTAAGCGATTTGTACTTCATGCCCACAGTCTGGGTCGATTACAAGATTGTATTTTTCCTCGAAATGATTATTTCCCCAAATGGCCAAAGCAAAAAGTACATCTTTCAGTTTCCAGCCAGCCTTGGTAAGTTCATATTCGTAGCGGGGAGGATGGTCACTATAACGTTTCGAAACGATGATTCCTTCTGCTTCTAATATTTGTAAGCGATCGGATAGTATATTGGGTGCAATTCCAACTAACGAAGTCTTTAACTCATTAAATTTCGTAATTCCTTGCATGATATCCCTGACGATTAACAATGTCCAACGGTCACCTATGATGTCAAGGGTCTTGGCGATATTACACGGTAATTGATACTGCTTTTTCTTCATGCGCTAACCTCACCATTTTTTGATTATTTTATACTAAGTAGTTATTTGATATCAACTTTATCAGGTAACAGCATTTCGATAAACCTCTTATGTGCTTTCGACAACCATTTGTTTTTATGATAGGAGATTTGCGCATAGAACGTCGGCTTTTCCGTACCTGATTGAATAATTTTCATTTTTTTCTCTTGTAGAAGTGTTTCCACACTAAGATGGGGTATTAAGCTAATTCCTAGACCGCTTATTACACACTGTTTAATGGCTTCCATACTTGTAAATTCTAAGTGATTATAGGTACTAATTCCATTTCGAATCAGATATGCTTCAAAAAATTGCCTTAAGGCACAAGTTTTTGGACTAAAAATGATACATTCCCCGTTGACTTCCTCAACTGTCTGAATCGAATGGTTTCTCTCCCCAATAAAGACTAATGGTTCTTCTGACCACACTTCGGTGATTAAATTTGGATCGTTTACCTTCGGTTCCAAAGTTATCGCAATATCAATTTCTCCTGAATGGAGTCTTTCGCGAAGTGGTAGACAATCATCGTTAATGAGTGAAAAAGTAACCTCAGGATACTTCTTTTTATATTCCGAAAGAACGGTTCCCAGTTTGTAAACAGTGATGGATTCGGCTGCACCGATACGGATTTCACCTCTCAGCGTCGAATCATTGGAGGAAATATGTTGGATTTTTGAATAGACTCCGAGTAATTCGACAGTATATTGATAGAGTTCCTGGCCTGCCATCGTTAAGTGGATTTGCTTTCCTAACCGGTCAAATAAGGGAAGACCAATGGTATCTTCCAACTGTTGTATATGAGAAGTGATTGAAGCTTGTGAGTATTGTAGGGACTGGGCAGCTTTGGTAAAGCTATTCAAGTCAGCGACCGTTTTAAAGGTTTGTAATTGACGGATTTCCATTTCTGATACCTCCATCCTTTTGCTATCAGTTTTTCTGAAGAATATATTTAGTTATTTCAATTTTACTAATGGATAATTATAACATACAATCCAGTTAAAGGAGATGATGGAAATGAAAAAAATATGTTTACTTTTACCAAATGGTTTTGAGGCAGTGGAAGCGAGCGTTTTTACTGATGTGTTTAGCTGGAACAAGGATGAAGGAGATGGGTCAACGGAGCTGATTACGGTTGGAACACGAGAACAATTAACCTGCACCTGGAATTTGACAGTTAAACCGGAAAAATTACTCGAAGAAGTAACGGCAGATGAATTTGATGCTTTAGCATTACCAGGAGGGTTTGAGAAAGCTGGATTTTATGAAGATGCCTATCGTGCTGACGTTCTCGAGTTTATTCGAGAGTTTGATAGAAAAGGGAAGAATATCGCCGCCATTTGTGTTGGTGCATTAGTGATTGCTAAGAGTGGTGTTTTACAAGGGAGGAATGCCACTACCTATAATTTGGGGAGTGGAAAGCGGCAGGCACAATTAGCTGAAATGGGGGCGAATGTTATACCTGATCAACCGATTGTTATGGATCATAACATCATCACATCCTTTAACCCATCCACTTCATTTGATGTAGCTTTTACTCTCCTCGAAGCAGTGACTAGCAAAGAAATTGCTTCCCATGTGAAAAAACTAATGGGGTTTCAAAATGAATAAAGGAAAGGTGTAATATGAAAATAACAGCTAATACGGCGTTACTCATTATCGATGTTCAAAAATATTTTGATGATCCTGCGCAAGGAAGAAGAAATAATCCTGACGCAGAGGAGAAGATGGGAAAACTGCTAGGTATGTGGAGAAAGTCAAATCGGCCAGTTATTCACATTAAGCACATCAGCAATCCTTCCATTGCCAACCATCCTGGAAGGGAATTTAAAGAGATTGTTGCACCACTTCCTGGAGAACCAGTTTTTATAAAAAATGTAAATAGTGCCTTTATTGGGACGAACCTTGAGTCGTTTTTAAGAGAATCTGAGATTAAAACACTTGTTATTGTTGGATTAACGACTGATCATTGTGTATCAACAACGACCAGAATGGCAAAAAATCTAGGATTTGATCCATTCATTGTTTCGGATGCCACCGCGACTTTTGATCGAATTAGTTTTGATGGCGAATTATATAAAGCAGAGGAAATTCATCAATTGGCATTGGTGAGTTTAAGTGATGAATTTGCAACTGTAGTGAATACAGAAAGTGTTTTAGAATTAATCAAAGAATAGTTATATAACATCGTCTCTTTCCTAGGAGAGGGACTTTTTTTGACATTAAGTATTTTTTTAAAAGTAAGTTGCAAAAAAATACTTAATGGAGTAAGATGTTACTAATTGGAAATATTGGTAATTTTATTGAAGAATTTATATTGGGGGTTTTCTCATGAAAGTAAAGAAATTGTCCTGGGCTACAGTGTACATTGAAGCAAAAGAATCGTCTATACTGGTCGATCCTTTAGCAGGTCCAATAAAAGGTCAGGACCGAGCACTTGCTGCAAGATTAGGGGAACCTTTGGAACCATTGGCTTCCTTGAGTACCATTAAACTTCCTCATGCTGTATTGGTCACTCATTTCCATCCTGATCATTTTGACTATCAATCTATTTTAGACAATTTTGGTGATCTTATTCCCATTTACATTCCTGTGGAAAATACAGATTTTGCTAAAAAACTAGGGTTTAAGAACGTGGTGGGCGTGAGTCCAAACGAAGAGTTTATCATCAACAATCTAAAGATTTACGCCTCCTTTTCAGTCGATGGCTATGGTAGTCCACAAGTTTCATGGATTATCAGTGATGGAGACCATACAGTCGTACACTGCGGAGATACTCAATGGCATGGATATTGGTGGAAAATGGAACAACAATATGGACCGATACATGCAGCGTGCTTACCCGTAAACGGGCCGATTCTGGATGTTAATGGTTTAAAGAGACAGAGTAGTTTGCCAGCATGCTTGACCCCAGAGGAAGCAGTAGAAGCCGCATACCTTTTAAATGCAGAATTTTTAGTGCCTATTCATTACGGAACCTTTGATAATCCTCCCTATTATTGTGAAGCAAAGGATGTAGAGGAGAGACTACAAATAAGAGCAGAGGAGCTTGGTGTTACGATTAAATTCCTGCAAGCAAATGAAAATTTGTTACTAAAGTAGAAATTCTTTGGAATAGGGGAGATGATTTTAATTTTTTGAAAAACCTTAAGGAGGAGATCAGAATATGATTGCTACCCAATACAAGATTACATTACCAAATGATTATGATATGAATATTATCAGAGAAAGAGTAAGAAATAATGGTTTTAAGACAGATGGATTTGATGACCTTAAATTTAAATTATATCTGATTACAGAAAAAGGAATTAACCGTAATCTACAAAATAGTTATTCTCCTTTATATCTTTGGAAAGACACTAATGGACTGAATAAGTTCCTCTTTAAAGGGTTTTATGACAATATTTTAAATTCCTTTGGGTGGCAACGAGTAAATATTGGTATCCAGCTAATCAACTCCACCACATTTCCTATAAAAGAATATAACTATCTATTCCGAATAGCACGGGAGATTGTACCACAAGAAAGTCTTAATAATTTATCGGAGAAAATAGAAAAAGACCTTCCAATGATGGAGGGTACAGAATATCTCGTCCTATATAATCCAGAAAAATGGCAGTATGAAGTGTTTTACTTTTTGAACGACCCAAGCCTTATAAAAGAGATGGATGGAGTCATTTATCAGATTCTCCATATTTCACAAGAGGAACACTAAAGTGAGGAGAGGTTAAATTGATCTTACAGCGATTAAATTGGGCAGGAGTTCGGGTTGAAACCACTAATAATTGTATTCTAATTGATCCCGTATATAAGAGCCCGGATGTAAACTTCTTTGGAATGTCAATCCATCCCTTATCACCTATGGAAGAGATAGGTACAGCTGACACCATTTTGATTACACACCTGCATTCAGATCATTTTGATTCTGACTATATCATTAGAAATTTCGGCTCGGATATTCCTGTACTAGTGCCTAAAGGAGTAGAAAAGATTGTTAAGGATCGGGGATTAACAAACGTTAAGGGAATGTCAGTTGATGAAGTTTATCATCTCGGTGAAATATCAGTTACTGCCACCCATTCAGTAGACGGATTAGGTGATAATCAGGTGTCTTGGATTGTAAAGGATCATGTTCATAAAATCATCCATTGTGGAGACACATTATGGCATGGATATTGGTGGGAGATGAAAGAAAAATATGGTCCCATTGATGCGGCGTTTCTCCCTATAAATGGTGCTGTAGTAAATGAACCAGGCATGATTCATAGTAAACAGCCCATTTGCATGACCCCTGAACAGGCAGTTTCAGCTGCATGTATTTTAGAGGCAAAACATTTAATTCCCATACACTATGGTTCTTTTCATAACCCTCCCATTTATTTTGAAACGGAGAATGTAGAACAGCGGTTAATAACAACTGCCATGGAAGTAAATATTGGTTTTCATCTGCTCAAACCTATGGAAAAGCTAGAAATCTAGTGTTCTAGTTATCTTCAGTTTAAAGGGGAAAAACAGATTTCTTTGAAATGTTTGATGATTCCCACCTTGTAAAAAACAGGAAAACGCTGTGGTCTTCTCGAATACAATTAAATAGCTACATAGACTTACTTTTATGAAAGTATATTTATAGATTGAGAGGGATCTTAATGTCAAAAACGATTGTTGAAAGCGTTTACGGTAAATTGCAGGGAGAACAAGTCGATGGTGTCTTTTCATGGAAAGGGATTCCATATGCGAAGCCACCAGTTGGGGCACTTCGATTCCGTGCTCCAGAGCGGCCAGATTCATGGAAAGGTGTTCGACAGGCAACTTCTTTTTCTCCTGTAGCCCCACAAACACAAAAAGAAATCATGGAGTTTTTTGGAAATGATATCTCGAATATGAATGAGGATTGTCTGTACTTGAATGTCTGGTCACCTGCAACTGATGGAAAAAAACGTCCTGTTATGGTTTGGATTCACGGCGGCGCCTTTGTATCTGGATCAGGTTCGAGCAGTTGGTATGACGGAGCGTCCTTTGCTGCACAAGGTGATGTTGTTGTAGTAACGATTAATTACCGCCTCGGGATATTAGGCTTTTTGCACCTTGGTGAAATCGGTGGAGAAGAATATGCCACTTCTGGTAACTGCGGTATTCTTGATCAGGTAGCTGCTTTGCAATGGGTGCAGGAAAATATTGCTGCGTTTGGTGGTGATCCGAACAATGTAACGGTCTTTGGAGAATCAGCAGGTGCAATGAGCATTGGAGTCTTGCTAGGATTTCCATCTGCACAGGGCCTTTTCCATAAAGCTATTTTACAAAGTGGTGCGGCAGCTAATGTTCATTCTTCGGAAACCGCTACTAAAGTTACCGGACATCTATTAGCTGCTTTACAAGTCGAACCTACTAATCTATCCAAATTAGCGGAATTGCCAGTGGAGCAGTTAATTCAAGTGGCGGATCTTGTTCCACCAATGAGCTTAGGACCTGTTATCGATGGAGTATCACTGCCGAAGCATCCACAAGATGCGATCGCAGCTGGATCAGCTAAGGATGTCTCCATTCTAATTGGAACAAACAAAGATGAATACAATATTTTCAGTGTGTTTGACCCTGAATGGAAGAATGCAGATGAGGCAAAGGTTACAGTGTTATTTGAAAAAACATTTGGACCTTTTGTGCAGGTTATTTCAAAGTTTATCCCTGGGGGGCTTAATCAAGACCTTTTTAATAAATTGCTTACAGATACAATCTTTACGAATCCTGCACAAAAACTGGCTGAGTTGCAGGTGAATCAGGGTACGCCTGTTTGGATGTACCGCTTTGATTGGGAGACACAAGTGTTTGGTGGGGCATTAAAATCGACGCACGCGTTAGAGATTCCATTTGTTTTTAACACCTTAAGAACGCCTAATACAGAAAACTTTACGGGATCTTCTCCAGAGCGCCAACAGATAGCAGATCAAATGCACCAGAGATGGATCAACTTTGCCCGCAATGGTCATCCCAATTCAGATAGCCTTCCAGAATGGCCTGGTTATGAACTAACTAAACGTACCACCATGATTTTTGATACTGAAAGTAAAATAATTAATGATCCAAATAGTGAAGATCGATTAAAATGGGAACAATTATCCATGGTGATGAAAGGGTAGTATAAATTAGGAAAAAGAGGTATAGCCTCGAGAAAAATCGGCTAAACCTCTTTTTAAATAAAACACATTGTTTTTATCGAAAAATCATATATACATAGTATCATTACACTCTAACTTTCATGAACTGATTTCGACAACCTTAATGTAACGTATTTGCTAACGGAAAGGTCTGAAAACATCCATGAAAAGAGGTGTTGACATCATGTTTTCTGTTAATGGAATGCAGGATTTCAGCTTTTTATCGATGCCGCACATAATTGCCTTCATACTTTTCATAGCTGCATTTTTTATAATGGTGTATTTCAGAAACAATCTTAAACCCTACCAGCCTTTCATAAAATGGACATTATTCATTACTTTGCTTGTTTGTGAAATTTCTTTCCATATGTGGTTAATCCTAACCCATCAATGGGAAGTAGATGATCTCCCATTGCAGCTTTGTTCCCTCAGCACGTTCCTTTCCTTGTTCTTATTCTTGAAAAAAAGTCCAAGAGTATTTCATTTATTATATTTCATTGGACTCCTTCCGCCGATATTGAGTATGGTTACACCTGATATCGTCTACCAATTTCCTCATTTTCGTTTCCTGAAATACTTTCTGCATCATTCCGCCATTCCCTTAGCAGTCTTGTATTTTATCCTTTTTGAAGGTTACAGGATTCCCCGGAAAGCGGTTTTCAGAAGCTTCATTACTGTGAACATGATTGCCGTTCCAGTTTTTCTCATAAATATCTGGTTAGACACAAATTTTTTCTTTTTAGCAAATCCTTCCGAATCAACAACAATATTATCGTTTTTCGGCAGCGGGGTGATGTACTACATTAATCTTGAGATGGCTGCATTTATAGTATTTATCGTCACCTATCTTCCAATAGGATTTTTACAAAATAGGAAGTTGTAATTATGATTGTCAAATGGTAAAATATAGCTCCATTGTAAAGAAGGCATCTGCAAAGTGTTGTAGATGTTTCTTTTTGTGTGTTGCATGTACATAATTACGAAATTCATTTTGGAGGTGACGGTTGAAACTATGGGTCAGAAAAAAGAAAAGTCCGTTCTTGATCATAAAGATTCCCAAGAAGAAGTGGAGCGTTTAGAGTTTACGAAGGAATATATTAAAAGTGTTTTAGAAATGGCGAAAGGGAATAAAGAGCAGTTTGTTGAAAATTTAAAGGAAGCTTTTGCTGATCTAGATACGTCAGAAAGTAGTTTAAGCTATATGACCCTATTGACCAATGCTCAATATTTGGAATTGGCCGAATCAGAATTGGAAAGGTTAGCAAGCGTCATCGGCAAACCTTACTTTTCGAGGATAAACTTTACTAGCACTGGTGATACGGAAGAAGAAATCCTATATATTGGGAAGGCTTCGCTGTTTGACCGAGTCAATCAGATTCCAATAATTGTTGATTGGCGTTCGCCGATTGCAAATGTTTATTATGATGGCCGTTTAGGTGATGTAACCTACGAAGCCTATGGTGAAACGCAAAGTGGATACTTATCCTTGAAAAGACAGTATGAAATTGAGGATGGATTT
Organism: Neobacillus sp. K501; assembly: GCF_053749995.1. NCBI lineage: Bacteria > Bacillati > Bacillota > Bacilli > Caryophanales > Bacillaceae > Neobacillus > Neobacillus sp. K501. The sequence goes on from NZ_JBSLYA010000008.1 coordinate 141,055, forward strand.
CTTAAAGATATTCGCGATATTGATTTGACCACACATGATGAACTTCTTCAGAAATCCTTAGCTGGTAAAGCTGACAATCGCTTAACGGAAATTGTCGCGACCATCCAAAATGAGCAAAACGAAGTAATTCGAGCCTCTCTGAAACACCCCATCATCGTTCAAGGAGCAGCTGGAAGTGGGAAAACCACGATCGCGCTCCATCGAATTTCTTATTTCCTATATTCGTCTGGATATCGCTTTCCTCCAGAAAAATTAATGATTCTTGCGCCTAACCGATTGTTTATCGATTATATATCCGCGGTTCTCCCAGATTTAGGTGTTAACAAAATCAAACAAACCACCTATGTTGAATTCATGAGAAGCTGTTTAAGCAAGAAAATAAAACTATTATCTTCGAATTCAAAATTAATGGCTCTCATAAAAGGACACGAAAAAGCAAATTGGATTCAATGGGTTTCTAGTTATAAAGGTTCCCTGGAATTCAAAGCATTAATAGATAACTATCTGAAAGATATTGAATTAAGCTTAGCCCCATCCGAGGATTTTATTATCGAAAAATCCCGTCTAATGAAGGGGAAAAATATCAACCGACTATTTTTAAAAGAATTTCAATATTTACCTCTATATAAACGGCTGGATAAAATAAAAAATTTACTAGCTAATGATCTACGACTAAAAAAGAACATCATTCTTTCTAAACTCAATAAGAAATATGACGAGGCCTTAGAGAAGGCTCTTTATAGCACAAGGTTGAATGATGAAAAAAGACGGGAAAAAGTCGTCTACGTCATGGAAACAAAAGAAAATAGAATCAAGACAGTGGAGCAGGAGTCCAAGGTTGCGGTAAAAAAGTATATGGATTCTTTTGAGAAAAGAGATATTTTTACTCTCTATAGGGAATTGATGTCTTCAACGGAGCTATTACAAAAATACTCTAATACTTTGTCTGAGATTGAATGCAGGAAGTTAAGTAACTATTGTAAAAAGATGTTTGCGAAAAATGTGTTGGAACTAGAGGATCTCGCTCCGTTATTTTATATGAAGGCAAAGCTGGAGGGAATCGAAGAACCATATAAAATGAAAAGCATCTTTATAGATGAGGCCCAGGATTATAGTTATTTCCAATTTGCTGCACTCAAAGAAGGTTTTGAAACTGATTTATTTACGATTGTGGGTGATTTAGCCCAAGGGATTCATTCTTATCGTGGTCTAAATAGTTGGGAACCATTGGTGAAGGAAATTTTTCCGAATGCGAATTATCAGGCTTTGCAGAAGAGTTATCGAACGACGGTTGAGATTATGCAGTTAGCCAATGACATCCTTTCAATTATGGACAAGGACTTGCCAATAGTAGAGCCTGTCATTCGCCATGGAAACAAACCGCGTTTTACAAAAATTGACTCGAACAATTTATTGCAGGTAAGAGAGATTCTTGAGGATGATATTCAATTACTCAAAAAGGAAGACCTGAACTCGATTGCAATTATTGGAAGAACGGATAAAGAGTGCCTGAGGATATACAATATGCTCAAAAATAGCAATCTCCCAATCCAACTCTTAGAAGAAAAAGAAGATATGAAAAAGGGCAGTGTTGTCATTTTACCATCGCATCTTTCAAAGGGATTGGAATTTGATGCCGTCCTGATCCTTACCTTGGAAGAAGCATACTCAGAAGAAGAGTTAGATATTAAATTGTTGTATGTGGCTATGACGAGACCGATGCATAGGCTGTATCTATATGCGAAAACGGAATCCGATTTTTTATTGAATAAAGTTGGAGCGGATCATTTCGAAATGAAGTAAAAATGCCAGGAAGTGATTTCCTGGCATTTTTTTCATAAAAGTCACTTTTTAGAAAAGCTTCCAAACATCTTTAATCTTTACAACAAGCATCCAACAATGATTAAGAGGATGAACAATATGATAATAATCGTAAAACCTAGACCAACATTATGTCCTGAACTCATGCGAATACCTCCTTTTATCTGGGAAGAATACATTTTATGATATTCGCCCACAAATTGACACAGATGTGGCTATTTTTATCTGAAAATTAAAATAAGGGATTAATATTTACTGAGTATTACTATATATGTAATAATTATATTTTGCGGAATAGAAACCAATAGATTCTAAGGGTAACGAGAAGAGGTACTCATTCCTTCTTAAGGAAGTCGATTGAAAGGAGTAGGAGAATGTCTCAATCAATAATCTTTGATATGGATGGCACACTTTTTCAAACAGACAAGATTTTAGAAATATCACTTGAAGATGCTTTTAATTTTTTACGAATACAAAATAAATGGGATATGGATACACCTATTGAAAAATATCGTGAAATTATGGGTGTACCCCTGCCAAAAGTTTGGGAGACTTTGTTACCGAATCATTCCAATGAAGTAAGACAACAAATGGATGCATATTTTCTAAAAAGATTAATAGAAAATATTAAAAATGGTAAAGGGGCTTTGTATCCGAATGTAAAGGAAATATTCACCTATTTAAAAGAGAATAATTACTCGATTTACATAGCTAGTAATGGATTATCTGACTACTTAAATGCTATTGTGAGTTACTATCATTTAAATCAGTGGGTTACAGAAACCTTTAGTATCCAACAAATCGAAACACTTAATAAATCGGATTTAGTACATTCTATTATTAAAAAATACAATATTACCAATGGAGCTGTTGTAGGTGATCGATTATCCGATATCAACGCTGCAAAGGAAAACGGTTTAGTTTCCATTGGCTGTAATTTTGATTTTGCCCGAGAAGAGGAACTTTCTCAGGCTGATATGGTTATCGATGATTTAATGGAGTTACAGACTTTTTTAATAAATAATAAAAAGGGCTCTTAGTAGCCCTTTAATAATGCTAATAAATAATGAAGCAGAGTATCGCTTCTTTATATTAAATATCTAATTCTTTTCGAAATTCGTTTAGTTTTGAACTGTCTATCCCTAATAGTATCGCTAATTTTTCCTCATTCGCTGTTGGGTTCTCCTTCAGCAATCGTTTTAGCCTCTTTTTTAGCTTTCCGCTCTGCTTTCTGCAACGCTTTTTCCTCTTTAGTCTTGATTGTTGGTAAATATAGAAACTTCCTCTGTTACCATAGCAATTTTTTCACTGGAATCTACAATCAATGTTTCTTCATTTTCATTAATAGGTTTAGCTTTTAATTCATCTATTTGTTTTTGAAGGAATTCCATATCTTTCTTGCTAATTTCTAGAATTACAGCAAATGAGTTGATGACTTGTTGTTTATCGGCTAGTTCTTCTTTCAGCTTAATAAGCTGTTTCTCTTGCTTCGCTATCAGGCTGCTTAACTCTTCAATTAATGTTTCGTCGCTTTCTATTTTTTTCTCATCTCAAATATTTGCTTTTGAAACTCTTCTATTTCTTTATTGTTATTATCAAGGATTGCCGTAAGTGAAGCTATTTCTTCTATTAAATTATTATCACGATTAATGATGTTCGTTTCTAACTCATTGGTACTTGTCATAGGGACTTCAAGTTCTGAAGAGTCTTGATTATGACTATCTGTGATACCATCTGCCATTCCATATTCCTCCTTACTGACAAATAAATTAGTCTAAAATAATAATCTATCAAATTGATCAAGTGAGTTTTTATAAGATTAGAAAATTATATGGTAATTTAAAAATTATGAAATGGACAAGTGTCTCATTTTTTCATGATAATTGAACGATATAAAGACCTTAAGTGTCCTTTTTTAATAAATACCTGAGAAGCCCTGTCTAATTTCGAATTTATAAATATTATATTACGAAAGATTTTAATGGTCAGGAGATGATTATCTATGCGTGATATGAACGATATGCAGCCAAGTCAACTGTGTCAGGAATTTGCCCGCATATTAAATGCTACACCAGCAGTCATTAACGGTGTTTGTACTGCGACTCGATCTCGGACAAACCTTCATCCTAGGGTTTTAGGTCGAAGAGCTGAATCATTTATGTTTGTTCCACAGGCATTTTCTTTTGAAGAACTAGATAGGGAAGGAGGAGCTTTATGTCTTGGAGAAACAGTTATTCTTCAAGAAGAGATAAATCCATTTATCACTATTTTGCGTGAAAATAGGATTATTGTTACAGCTCTTCATAATCATTGGTTGTTTGATGACCCGCGTTTGATGTATATTCATTTTGAATCCATTGATAAGCCGTTAAATTTTGCAAGAAAAGTAAGGGAAGCCTTAGCTGTATTGACCACCAGAAATGTGGGGGGTACTCAAAATGGGCGTAATCGTGGAAATAGACAAGCAGAAGAACTTTGTGAGAAATTCAACCAAATTCTAGATGGCGAGATGCATTCTTTTGAAAATGGAGCCTGTATTGTCATGAAATCTCGGACAAATATTAAGCCCCGTGTTTTAGGAAGAACTGGAAGATCGTTTCTGTCAATTCCTCAAATGTTTGCCTTTGAATCTTTAGCCTCAGATGGTCGAGCGCTTTGTAGTGGAGAAACAGTCATTTTGGAGGAAGAACTCAATCCATTTATTAGCAGGCTCCGTGAACATAATATTATTGTGACAGCTTTTCATAACCATTGGTTATTTGATAATCCTAGATTAATGTATATTCATTTTGAAAAAATTGACAATCCAATTCGGTTTGCCTCGGATGTAAGAAAGGCATTACAAGTTCTCACAAATAAAGAGGTACGCCCTTCATAATAAAGCTTAAGATCTAATGTAATTAAGAAAAAGACATTTGTTCAATGTCTTTTTCTTAATTACATTGTTTGTTTAAATTGAAAAACAGCGTTAACAAGTGGAAAAATAATAGGGTTCACGTGCTTGAAGGAAATAGTATATCAATACTAAAAATTGTGCATTAGTACTTTTCCTGAATTATTGATAGAATGAAAATATACATAATTTATTGGAGGTAATAAAATGGTTCTTCCTAATTTTGAGGCGAATTTACAGAAATATGCGACGCTTTTGGTTGCAAAGGGGCTTAATGTACAACCAGGAGATTGGGTAAAAATGACGATTACGGTTGATCAGGCTCCACTTGCACGACTTGTAACAAAAGAGGCATATGCATTAGGTGCTGAAAAGGTCATTGTTAAATGGTCTGACGATGAAATTACCAAACAGCACTATTTACACCAGCCTGAAGAAGTATTAACGGATATCCCGGAGTATGAAATTCTAGAATCTGACGACCATGTGTTACATCATAAGGTTTGCCGTCTATCCATTGTCTCTAGTGATCCAGGCTTATTAAGTGGGGTGGATTCTGGTAAAATCTCAGCATATCAGAATAAAGCTGGTAAAGCTTTTAAAGTACAGCGAATCGCCACTCAAAACAATGATTTGAAATGGACGGTTGCCGCTGCGGCGGGGGCAGGTTGGGCCGCAAAAGTTTTCTCAAATCTTGCTACTGCTGAGGAGCAGGTGGATGCACTTTGGGATCAAATTTTTAAAACATGCCGAGTGTATGAGGATGATCCAATTGCAGCCTGGGATGAACATACAAAAAAATTGAATGAGAAGGCAGCTAAATTAAATGAACTTCAGTTTGATTCCCTTCACTTTATCGCCCCTGGAACAGACTTCAAGCTTGGTTTGCCAAAGTATCATATTTGGGATAGTGCAGGGAGTCTTAATCCTAAAGGTGAAAAGTTTATGGCGAACATGCCAACTGAAGAGGTTTATACAGCTCCAGACACACGCCGTATGGATGGCGTTGTTCGCAGTACAAAGCCATTAAGCTACGCGGGTACATTGATTGAAGGAATTGAAGTTCATTTTAAAGATGGAAAAATTGTCGACATCTCTGCAAAAACGGGGGATGAGATTATGAAGAAGCTTGTATTTGATAATGAGGGTGGAACAGGTCTTGGGGAGGTTGCGTTAGTACCAGATCCATCACCCATTTCACAATCAGGTATTACGTTCTTTAATACCCTATTTGATGAAAATGCATCAAATCACCTGGCAATCGGTTCTGCTTATCCAACAAATCTTGAAGGCGGAACAAAAATGACGGAAGAGGAACTAGAAAGACATGGTTTAAATGTATCAACGGTTCACGTGGATTTCATGATTGGCTCAAAAGAAATGGATATTGATGGCATCAAACAAGATGGTACAGTTGTTCCGATTTTCCGAAAAGGTGATTGGGCGATATAAGAATTTGAAGGGGTCCAGGAAAAAGCTTTCTCTTGGGCTTTTTTTCATACGTACTATTTCAAAATACAAAAAATCATTTAATTGGGAGTGGATACGTATTGGAAGAATTTATGGGTCTATTGTTAGGTTCATTAGGTTTGTTCTATCCTTTACTAATAGTATCTGTCATTACTTTTATCTATGCCTTGATTAAGCGTTCTTGGGGATGGATGCTGTTAAGTGCCCTTTTACTATATCCTGCTGCTTGGTTTTTCAGTGGTTATCCACCATTTCCTTGGGCAAGATTCATTCCTTTCCTTCAAATTATCGTTGCGATCATTTTTTATATATTGAAAAGAAAAAGGGCGAAATCATAAAAACCAATGCCACTTATTAGACAATGAGTTCATTTTCTTTTATTTTAGTTGTATTAAACTTGAATATTCGCTAAATAAGGTTTACTTTTAAATAAAATATCTAATATTTTTAATATGTAAATGTGGTTTGGTTGGAACCAGTAAACATCATAGTGAACATTATTGTTCTTATAATACTGATTTCTGATGAACAACAGAAAAGGTTAAGACGATGAATATAATCAAGGATTTTTTGCTGCAGTTAACGAGTATGGTAATTCCGATATTTATTTACTTTACGTTTATCACCGAAAGGATTAGGAGCGATAAACATCGAAATATAATCATGTCCTTATTATGGGGGATATCCATAATATTTTGCATGTCTTTTCCAGTAAGCTTCGGTCAAAATGCACGTTTGGAGCTAAGAATAATACCACTATTATTAGGAACGCTATATGGTGGATATTGGCCAGGCATTTTCTTATCTGCCTTAATTATTTTTTATCGAATTTCTAATGGAATCAGTATTGGATTCTATAATACCTTTTTCGTCCTATTATTATCGCTCCCTGTTATCCTATTTTTTCAAAAATCATTTGCGCAGTCGAAAAAAGAAATACGAGTTAAAATTGCTGTCGGACTAGCATTTTACTACTGTGTGACCGGTATTGTTTTGTTTGGTATTCTAAGAGGATTTAACCTAGAATCTTTAAAAGTTCAATTGATACATCTAGTGTTTGTATTGGTCATTACTTGGTCCTTTACGCTATTAATTGAAACAATCAGAGAGATCCATCAGATGCGCATAGAGATGCAAAATACGGAAAAATTTCGAGTTATTAGTGAGTTAACCAGTGTATTTGCCCATGAAATTCGAAATCCGATGCAAGTGACTCGAGGTTTTTTACAGCTACTTGATGATCCTGATTTACCTGATAAAAAGAAAGAATATATCCAATTATCTATTGAGGAAATAGATCGTGCTAATGCGATCATTAATGACTTTTTAGCAGTTGGAAAACCCGCTATTAATAATAATGAAAGAATGAATGTAGGTTATCAATTACAACGAGTGGTAAATATCATTCAAAGTTATGCATTAAATCATCATGTTGAAATAAAGACCGAAATTCTGGCTAACTGTTGGATTTACGCTAATCCCCAAAAATTGAACCAGTCATTTATTAATATTTTGAAAAATGCAATCGAGTCTATGCCAAATGGTGGTACGGTTTGGATTACGTGCACTCAAACCAATAATGGTTTTATAGAGATTAACTTTAAAGACCAAGGGATTGGTATGACCAAAACACAAATGGATAGACTTGGGTCTCCGTATTATACCTTAAAGGAAAGTGGGACAGGACTTGGAATGATGGTGACGTTCCAAATTGTTCGTTCCTTCAAAGGTGAAATACAAGTACACAGTGAAGAGGGTAAGGGGACGGAGTTTATTATTCGTTTACCTCAGGTAAACTAATATTAAGGGTATATCTAATTTCGACATAAAGGAATGAAACAGGATGGATCAATTGCTTGAAGTACAAGCCGTTTATCACCAACTTATAGAGGCATGGAATAATCGCAATGCTCGTGATATGGCTGAAGTGTTTACAGAGGATGGAGAAAGCATAGGTTTTGATGGGAGTCAATCTATTGGTAAGGAAGATATTTTTAGACATCTTCACCCAATCTTTGAAGATCATCCAACGGCGAGGTTTATTAAAAAAGTTAAGGAAGTACACTTTCTAAGCCCTGACATTGCTTTGTTACGTGCTATTGCTGGAATGGTACCGCCTCAAAAAACAGAAATTAATCCAAATGCTAACACACATCACACTCTTGTGGTAGTGAAAGTGGAAGGGAAATGGAGTATTAAACTGTTTCAAAATACTCCAGCTCAGTTTCATGGAAGACCTGAATTAGTAGCGAAAATGACAGAAGAACTTAGTGAATTAATAAAAGATTAACATTACGGAACGTGTGGTGCGATAAATGAAAGGGTCTAAAGAGTTGCGTATTTGCAGTAAAGGTCACAAATATTATAAAAGTTCAGATTGTCCCACTTGTCCAATGTGTGAGCAAGAGAGGAAGCCAGAAAGTGGATTTCTTTCTAAACTCTCATCACCGGCAAGAAGAGCATTAACACACCAAGGAATCACCACAATACAACAACTTTCCTCGTTCAGTGAAAAAGAAATTTTGAAACTTCACGGCATCGGGCCAGCATCCCTACCCATCCTTAGAGCTTCATTAGTAGAAAACGGGTTATCATTTAAAAATGAATGAACCAAATACCATGCGTTTCTACAACTAGTAGAAGCGTATTTTTATTAATCCAGTGATAAGCAAAAGTTAAATTTTATGATACTAACGATCGGTTTCCTGAAAGGTTATTTTAATTACCTGTTCGGTTTTGTTGTTAAATTCTATATCCACAAAAACACCAAATTCTTTTTGTTGCCCTTTTAACCATAATTTAAATTTTTCAATTGAGGTTTGAGGCCCACTTTCTCTTCCAATATGAAGATAGTCAACTATTTCTGCATTTGGATATTTCTCTTTCGTTTCCTTCATTGCTAAAGTGCCCCATTTAGCATAGGGAGGGATCGGTTTCTGTTGAGCGAATATTGTATTGGTAATTTGATGGGGAATGATATTCGTTGAGTTGAAAATTATCGTAATAATTAAACAAAAAAGCAACTTTTTCATGAATACACCTCATAGTTATTTTCTATTATTTTTACGTTATTTAGAAAAAATATGTGCTTTGATAGTTATATTTTCAATTTTAGAGGGAGGAAAGGTGTTTTTTTATCATACCGTATATTTGGATGAAACGTTGATAGGTAAAAAGTCAGAATGAGATTATAAAAGTCTAGTATATTTGCAACATTGTTTAGTAAGAAAGAAGAGATGATAATGGAAAAAAGAAAACTTTTGAGGTGGTACTATGTCCATAAAGGGTCTTAATCATTTTTTATTTTCAGTGTCAGATTTAGAGAATTCGATTGAATTTTATAAGAAAGTGTTTGATGGCAAGTTGCTAGTGAAAGGAAGGAGCACGGCCTATTTTGACTTACAAGGAATCTGGCTTGCTCTTAATGAAGAAAAAGGTATTCCACGTAATGAAATTAACCAATCATACACTCATATTGCTTTTTCAATTAATGAAACTGAATTTGACCATAATTACAAAAAACTAAAGGAAATGAATGTAAATATTCTCCCAGGAAGGCCAAGAGATATCGAAGATAAAAAGTCTATATATTTTACAGACCCCGATGGTCACAAGTTTGAATTTCATACTGGTACGTTACGAGATAGGCTGGAATATTATAAAAGGGAAAAGCCTCATATGGAGTTTTACGATTAAATCGTGCATTATAAAGCAAAAAATCAGAGGGAACAAATTGCTTCCCACTGATTTTTTCACATTTAGCTCGTTTTTTTCAGTATAGGTTTTGGAAATTTGATAGATTGATTCTCGCTAACAAACGTTGACCCTAAAACGAATACACCACCAAGTAGTTGAACTAACGTCATTTGTTCTTGCAAAATAAGTTCAGAAATCAATAATGACGTGATTGGGTCTGCATAACTTAATGCAGCGCTGCTCTGAGCCTTTATTTTTTGCATTCCTGAGAAGAATAACAAGAATCCAATTCCTGTGTGGACAATTCCTAAGATGAAAATAAAGGGGATTGAAGAACTTGAAACTTGGAAAATACCGAATCCTTCAGTAACGAAAACATAGGGCATGAGAATTATTGTTGCAGTTCCAAGCTGAATGATGGTGCTTTCTAGTCCATCCATGTTATGGATAAATTTATTTAATAGCATTAATGCTGCGTAGAATGCTGCTGCCATTAATCCATAACCAATCCCAATTAAATCACCTAATCCAGTCGTATTTAAACCACCATTACCAACAATTAGGACCATACCTATCATGGCTGCAACAATACAAATTATTTTCTTTGTCGATAATTTTTCCTTTAGTACAAGAGGGGAAAGGATCAGGACAAACACAGGTGCGAAATAATAACTTAAAGCTGCGTTTGAAATGGTCGTATGCTTGTAAGCTTGGAAAAAGAAAATCCAATTTCCAGCCAATGCCATACCTGAAAACAAAAGAAAAAGAGCATTTACTTTAACGCTCCTCCATGAAATTTTTTTCTTGGCGATAAACATGAATCCCATTAAAAATAAACTGCCAATGAAACCACGTAGAAGGGCGATTTCACTCGAAGTTAAATCAATAAATCGGACAAATACGCCAATAGTACCAAAGATGATCATAGATAAGAGGAACTGAATTTTTGATTTCATTGTCTACTCCTTTGAATCTGAGCAACAGTTAATATTATTGTTCAGATTCTTAATCTGTACTTAGTTTAAGCTCATTCACTGCTGACTTGGCAGATTGAGTAAACGGTGGTGGCGGTGATGTTGAAAATGGCTTCAAATGATAAATATTTTTGTTCGATAATAGCATCATAATTTCCCCTTATTTAAATGGTATTTTTTAAAATTATACAATACAAATAGATGTATTTATGTAAAGAGCTTTAAAACTAGGCATTCTTTTTTCTAAACAAAGACATTAATTTTGGCTGTTTTTCATACTATATTTTGGGGTGAGAATATGCCAAGAGTAAATTATCGTGATTCGGACGTTGACTTGATGGCAAGAATGATGAGAGCAGAGGCCGAAGGTGAAGGAAAATTAGGAATGTTGATGGTTGGAAATGTAATTGTTAATCGGCTAAAAGCAAATTGTTCAGACTTTAAAGGTTTAAGAACAATTCCACAGGTCATATATCAAGTACAAGGTGGAAATTATTCTTTTGAAGCTGTTCAAAAAGGGAATGTTTTTTATCAAAGAGCGAGAACAGCAGAGAAAAGATTAGCAAAACAAAATTTGGATTATTGGAGGGACCACCCATCAAAATATTCCCTGTGGTATTTTAATCCATATGCTCCATGCCCTCCAACATGGTATGGTCAACCTCAATCTGGGCAATTTAAACAGCATTGTTATTATGAACCTAAAGCAGGAGTATGTGACAGTATTTATACCGGAAGTTGAGCTTACTCGATGGGTAAGCTCTTTTATATCCATGCGTCATCTATGGATAGTTGTGCATAAAAGAAAGACCTAAATAAAAAAGGGGCAGTATCCATGGTTAGTGTATTATCCTAACCACAGACACACGCCACTTATTAATCATGAAAAATGATTATTAGAGCATCACTTTATTAAAGAGTTGTTTGCTCAGCGTATTTTTTGAAATTATCTAGGATTGCCTGCCATCCTTGTTGTTGGAATTCAATAGGATTCGATGTTTCAGCATCGAAAGTTTCAATTACTTCGGTTTCGTTGTTATTCCCTTTAAAAGTAATATTCACTTGTCTTCCATCTTCCATCGTATAAGCAATAACCTCATGTAATTTTACTTCATCATAAATTCCGCCAAAATCGAAACCAAAACTGCCATCCTTGGCTTCCATTCTTGAAAGAAATTTTCCACCAACTCTTAAATCATTCTCAGCAATGGGTGTGTGCCAGTCATCTGAAGCGTTGTTCCATTTTTTAATATGAGTTGGTTCTGTCCAATATTCCCATACTGTTTCTACTGGTGCTTGAACGGTTGTTTGTACCTTGATTTTTTTAGATGTTTCCATGCATTTCACGCCTCTCAAATAAAATTAATATTAACCAATCTGTCTATCATATGTGCTAGTTATTATTGTAAATGATTTAGTTTCGATAAGCTACTTTAGTATTCAGATAATTATGTTTTTTTATAAAAAGTAATATTCCTTTGATTAAAGTTTAGATTAAAAAACAAGAAAACCACCCAGCATACATAAGGTGGTTTGAAGAATTTTTTTCCTACCTTTATGCCTTCATTCGTTCGGGTAGATTCTGTATCGACTGGACAACCATATCAAGCTTAGACTCAATGCGGTATAGCAGATATAGCGTTACAATGATCGGGAATCCCACCTCACTGATGAAGGGAATCAACTGATCCACGAGGACTCACTCCTTTCCTATTTGGTAAAATTGGCCAGCTTCAACCAAAATGAATCCAGCCTCTTCCACGATTAGATAATTTCATAGTCTGTTACATGCGTTCGATCATGCAGGCTCCCTGGGCAGAAGTTAGTTTTCAATTTGGAGAGAAAAGACTCCAGAGTCAACACTCGTCCAACACCTCCTTTCACCTACTATATAGAAAAAAACAGGGAAAAAGGACAGGGTCAAAGAGGGAGGGAGGATTTTTTAAAAGAATATAGCTTTAGAGGAAATAATTAACCAATATGAGAATATAACCGTTTTTTTACGGAATAACTCTATAAAATAAGACTCTCTATTTTAATCAGCGAAACGACAAGAGAAAGGCCGTGACTTTTATACGTCACGACCGAATTGGATTTCAATTTAGTTTTTTGAAGGATCAGGAAAGCCTCTAACTGTCGTTCTTATTTCTACATAATGGGTGTGATAGCCGATTGGTAAAGAAATGTGAGGACTTGAATAAGCTTCATATCGATGAATATGTCAATCATCAAAGGTGGAGTTGCCAGCCTCCTTATGGGTGCTTGACACCTGAATAAGAAGAAAGTCGCACATTATCATATTTTTAACCTATGTATCTATGATACAGGGCTTTTGCTTGGGAAATATCCTTTGTACCGTGAATTAATACTCTGCCATCTTTAAAAAAGACGAGTCGGTGAGGATGAACGATATAAGATAAAAGGTAAGGATTTCGTTCAATTATTCCCCCTTGATTTGCTAATACATTTTCTAACGCTTCCAAATCACGAACGGTATGGAAGGGGGGACGGATCTGTACAGAATCTCTTCCACATAGTACCGCTGTTTTCGTTTGATTTTCATAAGACAAATATGGGTGGGTGCGTTTTCTACCACAAGAGGGACAATCCTCTTTTTTTAATGAATCGACGTTGATTGCACTATGTTGATTTTTCCATAGATCAAATGAAACAAGTTTATTTCGTAAGGAATCCAAGTCACTCACCAGAATTTTTAATGCTTCACTTATTTGATAGGCATTAACCATGGTAACAGCCGGACTAATGATTCCAGCTGTATCACAGGTTAACCCTCCAATGGGAACACTATCTAGTAGACATGCGAAACAAGGTGTTCTTTCAGGAATTATCGTATAGGATATTCCGTAGCTACCTACGCAAGCCCCATAAATCCAAGGAACGTTATATTTTTGCGAAGCATCATTGATCATCATTCTAGTTTCAAAATTATCCGTGGCATCGATGATGAGATCCACATTTTTAGCCCAATCTTCAAGTTCGATCGCAGAGGCATCGGCAATGATCGCTTCGATTACAACAGAAGAGTTCATGGCTTCTAACCGTTTTTTAGCGGCAATGACCTTTGGGAGGCGGTTTTTGGCATCTTCTTCTGAATACAGCTGCTGCCGCTGTAAATTGGACCATTCGACATAATCGCGATCGACGAGTGTTAATTGACCGACGCCTGCACGTACAAGTCCTTCCGCGCATCCTGAACCAAGGGCGCCAGCTCCTATAACGAGGACATGTTTGGAGGAAATCTTTTCTTGCCCGTCTTTTCCAATTGGTGAGAATAATTCTTGGCGAGAGTATCGATGATTCACCCGATACTCATTCCTTCCTTTGGACTGCTGGCGGTTGCATATCTCTTTTTCTCCATTCGCCCCGCTTCAAATCCTAATCGTCCCGCTTCAATCGCGAAACGCATCGCTTTTGCCATTTTTACCGGATTTTTTGCCGCTGAAACAGCCGTATTTAATAAAACACCATCAGCTCCTAATTCCATGGCCAAAGCAGCATCTGCAGGGGAGCCAATTCCAGCATCGACAATCACCGGCACAGTGGCTTGTTCGATAATAAAACCAAGGTTGATTGGATTGATAATCCCTTGACCAGACCCAATTGGGGAAGCTCCGGGCATAACGGCGTGACATCCAACCTCTTGAAGTTTCCTCGCTAAAACGACATCGTCTGAAGTATAAGGGAGGACAATAAATCCTTCTTTCACTAATTCTTCTGACGCCTTAAGGGTTTCAACAGGATCTGGAAGTAATGTTTGATCACAGCCAATTACTTCGACTTTAATCATATCGCAAAGACCGGAAGCTTTCGCTAATTTAGCGATTCGGACCGCTTCTTCTGCCGTTTTTGCTCCTGCTGTATTTGGCAAGAGAGTATATTTTGTGGTATCGAGCTGCTCTAAAAAATTGGGCTGACTTGGTTTAAAAATATTCATGCGTCTAACGGCAAACGTTAAAATTTCTGCTTGAGAAATTTCTACCGCTTCTTTTTGAATTTCATAGCTGGGATACTTTCCTGTTCCAAGTAATAAACGTGATTGAAAGGATAATGAGCCTATTTTTAACAAATTAACCGCCTCCTACAAAATGAACAATTTCAATTCGATCTTTATCTGATAATCTCTTACTTTGGTGCTCCAGTTTGGTTAAAATTTCTCCGTTGACTTCGACAACAACGCTCTTTTGATGAACGTCATAATGTGTAAGTAAATCGGACACATGAACAATCTCTTCAGGTAATTCAACTGTTTGACCATTTAATAGGACTTTCATTTTTAACCCCCCTAATGCATTATTTCTAGTGTTCTTTCAATACGAAAAGCAGTGAGCAGGGTATCATCGGAACTTCTGCCATCAAGCAAATCTGCCACAAGCTTTCCGGTAACTGGGCTTAAAAGGATCCCGTTTCGATAATGCCCGGCAGCCACAAACATTCCTTTCCATTCAGGATGTTCTCCGATATAAGGATTACCATCACCGGTTTGTGGCCGAATGCCAGCCCATAGTCGTTCCAAAGCCAGATCCTTGATCTGAGGTACAAGGTGAACCGCTCTTTCTATTAATCCAGCAATTCCTCCAGGTGTGACAGTTTGATCAAAAGTATGTTCGACCATCGTGGCCCCAATATAAATTTCGCCATTTCGTTTTGGAACGAAATAACAACGTTTATCTGAAAAGAGGGTGGTGTGAAGAATCGGCTTGTCGGTTTTCACTGAAAAGCATTCACCTTTTACCGGATACACTGGAATATCCACCCCGGTAGTTTTCATTAAGTTGGCCGCCCATGCACCAGTAGCGATTACTACCTGGTCACAATAAACCTCCCCACACGATGTTTTCACTCCAATCACGTTGCCATGATCATAGATAAAAGAGAGGACGGCGGTGTTTTCACGAATTTCTGCTCCAAAATGAATAGCTCCCTTGGCGAATGCTTGCGTTAATTTTGCAGGTTGAACATGACCGTCATTGGGAAGATACATTCCTCCAGCCACACTGGGGGATAGAGCTGGTTCCATTTCTCGTATTTCGGTAGATTTGAGCCATTGAATAGCAGGGTCCCAATTTCGTTGAAAATCAACCTGTGTTTTTAAATCAATGGCCATTTCTTCCGTTTCGGCAATCTTCAACATCCCTTTTTGGACAAACTCAATATCGATTCCGGTACATTCGAATAACTCACGTGATAGCGAAGAAAACATCGCCTGACTTTTTAAAGCCAGTTGGAAGAGGGGGCCGTTTTGTTCCAATTCAGCTTGAGCAGCCAGCATGCCAGCAGCCGCACTCGATGCTTGACAAGCCAAACGCTCTTTTTCTAAAATTAGAACTTTTTTTCCCATTTTGACTAGCTGATAGGCAATAGAGCAGCCAGTCACTCCTCCTCCGACAATGACAACATCAAATGATTTTTTCACGATTTCCATCTCCAATTTTTAATGCTTTTACGTAAGCTTTTACGGCAGATAATGGATCGCAAGCGTCCAAAACACCAGACATGACTGCAATTCCTATTGCTCCAGCTTGAAGGACCTGATGGGTATTCTCTGGTTTTATACCGCCAATCGCAATGACTGGGATAGGTAGTTGTGAGATTTTCCTTAATTCCTCTAATCCTTTTGGCACCATTCCTTGTTTTGATGGGGAAGGAAAGACATGACCATATAGTACATAATCAGCTCCTTCCTCGAGGGCTTTTTGTCCTTCATCATAGGAGTGGATAGAACTGCCTATCCTAAGCTGAGGAAAGGCGCTTTTTACAATAGCAGCTTCTAAACTATGAAAGGCTAATTGGACTCCTGCAGACCTCGATACGCATGCAACATCCACCCGATCATTGATAATGATCTTTGATAAGGGGATGTCGGATTTTGAGAAAAGCTCTACCGCTTGAAAAAGCTCCCGTGCTGTTTTTTGCTTTTCACGTAAGTGGACCGCCGTGACAAAAGGGTGGATTTCGACTAAAATCTCACACAATTGTGCCATCGACATTTTTCCATTGGAGATAATATGCAACTCTTTTAAACTTGTGAAAATGTAAATCACCTCCTACTGGAAGTATCCGCTTTCTTATAAATGAGATGAAAACAAAAAACCACTTTCCGTTAGATAAGAAAGTGGTTGAAAATTTGAAAAATTATCCCCTTGGAGTTTCAAATATCATGTTTTCCACTTCCCTACGCTGGTATAATCCAGATCAGGTTCATAGAGTCCCGAAGTTACACTTCAATCTCAGCCCTTTAAAAAGGCACCTCTAGCGGATAGAATTTCCATATAAAATTGTAATTTTTACCTGCGTGTATAATATAACACGATTGATAGAATTGTCAAATTATTTTTCGGGTTTCCTATTCGATAGGGAAGGGGGGGGATCAGATGTTTTCTCTAATGTAAGTCCACCCTTGTTACTCTTTACATACCAAATAACAACAGGAAAGAGCAGTAGTGCAAGTATACCTCCGGAAAGTGTGAGGGTGGCATAACTGGATCCAGCGACAACTACCCCTGAAAGGACTCCACCAGCAGCCCCCGATAATGCAATCAAGACATCGATAGATCCTTGAGTCTTTGCGCGAGTGGACGGTGTGGTCGCATCGACAATGAGAGTCGTACCACTTATTAAGCCAAGGTTCCAACCAAGTCCAAGTAGTGCGAGAGCAAGGGTGAGAACAAGCATGGAATCACCTGGAGCAATTGCGGCTAAAATTCCAGCAGCAAGCAATGTAAAGCCAGAAGCAATGGACATGGCATTTCTGCCAATTCTATCAACTAGCACTCCTGTCACGAGCGAGGGGAGATACATGGCCCCGATATGTATCGCAATGACCATCCCAACCTCATTTAACCCATGTCCATGATGCTTCATGTGTAAGGGAGTCATTGTCATAATGGCAACCATCACAATTTGGGTTAAAACCATTACAGTGGCACCCACCAGGATTCCTCGATTGTTAGTGCTATTTGTTTGATCCGTATGAATCGATTGATTTTTGTCTGATAAATTCTTAGCTGTAATGGCAGCTGCAACCAAAAGAGGGTCTGGACGCATAAAAATGACAAGGAAGACACCCGCTAGGATATAAGCTGCAGCCGCTAATAAAAAGGGACCAGCTAATGCTGGAATATGGATCGCAGTTGCAAATTGCCCCATTACGCCAACTAAATTGGGACCTGCAACGGCACCCAATGTAGTAGAGACCAGTGCGATACTAATCGCTGTTGCCCTTTGCTTCGAATTGGCTAGATCTGTACCTGCATAACGCGCTTGCAGGTTGGTTGCGGACCCAGCACCATAGATTAATAGTGTTGCAAAAAATAAAAAGATGTTACTCGTGATGGCTGATAAAACAACTCCGAGAGCACCGATTCCTCCAACGAGGAAACCTGCTGCAAGTCCTGTACGGCGTCCAAATCTCTGCGAAAGGCGCCCCACAAGATAGGCTGCACCTGCGGAACCAAAAGTGAACAGAGCAGTGGGAATCCCTGCATAAGCATCAGTACCCAGCATCTCCTGTGCAAGGAGTGCTCCCACAGTCACACCGGATGCCAGTCCGGCTCCTCCGAAAATTTGCGAGAGGACTACAATAAGTAAAGTACGTTTATATAATTGCTGTTGCTTTTTGGGGTCATCAATATAACTCTCTACCCATGATGGAACACTGTTCACTTCATTTGCTATTTGTGCCAATTCTAAGCCCCCCTTGAAGGTGATTTGTAATACCTTGTTATCTTCGTAATTTTCTTAAAAATGGAAATAAAAGTGTATTACCATATTATCAGCTATGGACCTATTTCTGTAAAGATTGTTGTGTTGTTTACGCTATGGTGATCTCAATGATTACAAAGGAATTTGTATAAATATGTAGAAAGTGTTAGTTATCCTAATAACGTAAGGGGAAATCTAAAAGATATGAGAAAGCTATATCATTCATTTAAAGAGTACCTGCTTTCCCTTCCATATCGAGTAAAATTAATACTTGTTTTTTCATTACTTATTGTCCTAACAGCAACAATTTTGGGAAGTATCACTTACATTCAATTTTCAAAATCGAGCCAGGACAGAACTGAGAACTATCAAGTACAATTGGCTGATCAAATCAATCAAAATTTAAATCGCTATCTAAAAGAAATGCAAATTATTTCATTGTCTCCACTATATGACCAAGAGGTACTGGATATTTTAAAATCTCACCGTATAAAACAGGAACACACTTCCTTTCCACCGGCAGCTGAAAGAGTACCAATGTGGAGATATATTTCAAGTCTCATTCATATGAGGAATGAAATTAGAGGAATTCATATTATGGCTAATGATGGAACCATTTTCAGCAATTTAGATTCGAATACTGTCCTGCTAAAGGTGTTCGAAACAGATAACGAATGGATAAAACAGATTAAGAAGGCCGATGGGGAGTGGGTTCTCCTCGCTCTTCACCAACCAAATTATTATTTAAATAAAGATACTTCTGTCTTTTCAGTAGCAAGACTTATTCGAGATCCCTCTACATACGAACCGCTGGGAATTATTAAAATTGATTTAAAACAGGAATTAATTAAAGAGATTGTAAGTAATCCAGATGAGAAGAGGAAGATTTTTCTCCTGGATAGGAATAATCAATTTATCTACCCAAACAAGAAAGAAAAAATGATTGAATCTTCCTTTCTAACAGACATTGAAAGGATCAAGGTACGTAACTATTCAAGTATTCCTATTGATGGAACGGACTACATGATGGTGTATAAACAATCCGATTACTCTGGTGTTAAAACCATTATGCTTACTCCCCGGAAAAGTGTATTTAGTGAAGTAAATCATTTACGCCAAGTGATGATAATCGTTGTTTTGATTGGAATCCTTATCTCGTCTTTATTAGGATTTTTACTTTCAAAACCGCTGGTAGGGTCGATTCACAAACTAAAGGAGGCAATGGTGATGGCGGAAAAAGGGAATTTCTCACAGAGGGTTCCCGTTATTTCAAATGATGAAATTGGAGAACTTGGTAAAGGATTTAACCATATGATCAATGAAATTGATCGCCTTGTAACTGAGGTTTACAAGACTAGTTTACGGGAAAAGGAGGCAGAAATTAGAGCGCTGCAAAGTCAAATGAATCCGCACTTTCTCTATAACACGTTAGAATCCATCAATATGCTAGCGATTACAAAAGGGAATTTTGACGTATCAGATATGGTTACATCATTAGGTAAATTACTTAGGTATACAATCGATAATTCATCGAAAATTGTTACGTTGGAACAAGAGTTATCGTTTATTCGCTCTTACGTTTCAATTCAAAAGGTCAGAATTGGTCAACAACTCGAATATAGCGAAAACATTGAATCAGGTTTACAATATGTACTACTTCCAAAACTGGTATTACAGCCACTTGTTGAAAATGCCATTGTTCATGGGAAATTGAAAGAAAATGGTCATATTTGGGTGAATGCACATGCTGAGAAACAACAGCTGTCCATTTCCATTCGTGATAATGGACAAGGGATTAGCAGCGAACAATTAACCAAGCTTAAGAGTTTGATAGAAACTCACACTATTTCATCTTCAGAGACACATAATGGGATCGCACTATCAAATGTCCATGAACGTTTGCAGTTGTTATATGGAAAGGAATATGGAGTTACAATCGATGGTGAAGAACATAAGGGATTTTCAGTCACATTGGTAGTACCTATGCAAAGAAAAGGAGAACAAAAGAATGAAAGAGATTTTAATAGTCGAGGATGAGGCGATTATAAGACAAGGATTAAAGATTTTACTAGAACAGGTGATAGGGGGGTTTCATGTAACAGAAGCAAATAGTGGGGAAGAAGGTTTATCCCTCCTACATCAAAGAATCCCCCATTTGGTAATTACGGATATCAGAATGGGAGGGATTGATGGTCTTACGTTCATTTCAAAAGTGAGACAGATATCCAATGATATTCCAGTCATTATTTTAAGCGGTCATAGCGAATTCGAATATGCACGTACCGCTATGCGATATAAAATTACGGACTATCTATTAAAACCGATTAATCGAGTGGAGCTATCCGAGACGATATCTAAAATTTTCAAGCAGGAAAACAGGGAGGTAATCGATACTTCCAAACAATTTAATAATATTCTGCAATACATTGATGATCATTTAAGTAAAGAGATTACCTTAAAAAATATTGCTGCACATGTATACTTGAATCCTCAGTATGTGGGCCAACTATTTAAGTCAGAACTAAACAAAACCTATACAGAGTATATCACCGAAGAACGCTTGAAACGAGCAAAGCAATTATTAAAGAATACTAGTTTAAAAGTGTACGAAGTTGCTCACCTATCAGGATATAGAAGCCCAAAGCACTTTATGACCATCTTCAAACAGGAGGTTGGCATCACTCCTGTTCAATACAGAAAAATGTCATAATATTATAAAACTTCTAGGATTTACGAACTATTTCTCGTTTTGAGGGGATATTTTCACTTAGATTTCTTACTTAAAATAAGAATCAAAGGGGGTAGGAATAATGAAAAAGCTTGGAATCATTTTTTTAACGATGCTATTGATAGCGTTTTCTGTGGCATGTAGCAAAGATGCAGGCACTGAAACAAAGAATAATGGCTCCAAAGAATCAAAAGATGATCCAGTAGAATTAACCTTTATGATGTGGGGAAATGAAACTCATCAAGAAGTGTACAACAAACTGATTGCGAAATTTAATGAAACACATCCGAATATCAAGGTAAAGATGGAGAGTGTACCATTTCCAGACTATCAGCAAAAAATAACCGTATTAGCAGCTGGTAGGGAACTGCCAGATGTAGGCTGGGTGGCTGAGAGGATGGTTCCTCAGTTTATGGAAAATGGATTGCTAGAAGATGTTTCTTCCTTTAAAGAGGATAAAGAGTACAATATGGATGACTTTTTCCCATCGACGCTTGATTTATTCGAAAAAGAAAACAAATTATACGGAATTCCTTTTTCAACACCACCTATGGTTATGTTCTATAACAAAGACCTATTTGTAAAAGCGGGTGAAAAAACTCCAAATGAACATGTCGCAGCAGGAACATGGAACTGGGAACAGTTCGAAAAGTCTGCAAAAGCGATTTCATCTGATGGTGTATATGGTGCGAACTTCTTCCGTGATTGGAATACGTGGATTGCCTTACTTTCTCATACGTGGAGTAATGGAGGCGATTTGTTTAACAAAGATCAAAGTAAATTCACTTGGAATAGTACCGAAGGTGTCGAAACACTAAAAATGCTTGAGCGGATGATGTTTAAGGATTCTTCCCATCCTAAAGCCGGTGAACAAGTAGCCTTTGATTCTGGAAAAATTGGAATGTTCTTTGATGTATATAGCTATGTATCAGCAGCCCGTAATGTAAAAGATTTTGCCTGGGATATTGCACCACTTCCGGAAGGAACGGAAGGACGTTTCCCAATGTTGGGTCAGGCTGGATATGGTTTATTTAAAGGATCAAAACATCCTGAAGAAGCAAAAGAATTACTGAAATTCTTTACAAGTCAAGAGGGTATCACAGCGACATCCACATTCTTCGTACCACCGCGTGAATCCGTTTTAAGCTCTGATGAATTCATCAATCAGCCAAATAATCCACCAGCGGAAAGCATTAAAAATGCGGTTCTTGATGAAATGGATAATGCACGTCTTCAAGCTGGACATGTCGAATGGCAAAAAATTGATACTGCAATTCAATTCGGATTCGATGAATTATTTGGTCAGTTGAAAAAACCAGAAGAGATCTTAAAAGGTATGGAAGAAAAAATTAATCCAATATTAAAATAAGAAAAGATGCGGTTAACCTGTAAAAGGCTTAACCGCATACCTTTTACAGGGGTGAAAATCTGTGGCTGTGTCTTTATCGCAAATGTTGAAAGAAAAGAAAATGACTTTAATCGTGAGTTTGCCAGAAAATCGTTTGGATTTAGCGAAGGCTGCGATCCAAGCAGGAGTAGATGCGGTTAAGCTCCATGTTAATGTAGACCATCGGGCATCCGGGAATCACTTTGGTTCAGTAGAATCGTATGAAGAAGTATTTCGCAGTATTAGGGATGAATTTGCTGGACCCCTTGGAATTGTTCCTGGCGGGTCGTTTGAAGATATAAAACAACAAGAAATGGAGAAGTTAATTGAACTTGGTTTTACTTTTTATTCCATATATGCCCATCATCTACCAAGTTGGATGCTCGGTCTCAACCATATTGAAAAAACGTTTGCGATTTCAAGTGACTATAACTTTGACATCATCAAAAGTGTTAAACCTTTAGGTATTTCAGCTTTAGAAGCTTCGATAATTCCTGGGGAAGAATATGGATCGCCGCTGACCTTTAAGGATGTACTTGCTTATCATTCCCTAGTCACAAACGTCGATATTCCGGTACTTGTTCCTTCGCAAAGAAAACTTGTGCCTTCAGATATTCCCCTATTGGCAACTGCGGGGGTTAGAGCTATTATGCTAGGGGCAATCGTAACGGGATATACGGAGGAGAGTATTCAAATAGCAATTCAATCGTTTAGACAGGAAATCGATTCATTGTAAAGGGGGGTAGAAGGATGGGGGCAAACATCGAAACAACGAAACAACTGCCCTTGAAAGGGTTTAAGCGGAGGAAGAAATTTTTCGGAAGTGAAGCGTTTTATGGTTATCTTTTTGTCAGTCCAATGGTTCTAGGTTTCCTCGTCATTATGTTATTTCCACTCATTTATTCATTTTATATGAGTTTAACTGATTGGCAGCTTCTAGGTAATCCAAACTTCATTGGAACAGAAAACTACCAACGATTAGTGAATGATCCAGAATTTTGGGAAGTACTCAAAAACACCTTAATTTTTTCAGCTGGACTGGTGCCGACAAATATTATTCTGGCCCTGCTTTTGGCTTTATTACTGCAACGGAATCTGCCTGGGATAGGCCTATTTCGAACGGCGATATTTATTCCGGTTATGACCTCGATTGTGGTTTGGTCAATTATTTGGAAGTATATGTTTGGAACAGAAGAGGGATTTATTAACCAAATACTAGCTGTCTTCGGCATAGATGGTCCTGCCTGGCTTTATGATCCAGATTTGGCAATGGGAGCCGTTATTGCCGTTAGTGCTTTGAAAAATGTTGGTTTAAACATGGTTCTATTCCTAGCAGCTCTGCAGCAAGTTGATCGAAATCTATATGAAGCTTCACATTTAGATGGAGCAAACAAAATCAAACAATTTCGTCATGTGACACTTCCGATGATTACCCCGACGGTTTTTTTAACCTTAATCTTAACCATTATTGGCTCGATGAAGGTATTCGGACAAATTTATGTGATGACAAATGGAGGTCCAGGGAATCATACAAAGGTTTTAGTTTACTATATTTGGGAAAATGCTTTTAAATTATTTGATTTTGGATATGCATCAGCAATTGCACTCGTTTTATTTATCATTATCTTGGTCTTTACGATCATTCAATGGTCTGCAAGAAAAAGGTGGGTGTTCCATGAAGAATAAGAAGAAAACCGGGATCTTGACAAAAATATCTTTTTACGGGGTATTGGCGCTTATATCACTTATCATGATTGTCCCGTTTTTATGGATGATCAATACATCATTTAAGGATTCTACAAAAATATTCATTTTCCAGTTCATTCCAAAGCCGTTTAGGTGGGAGAACTATCTACAGGTATTAGAATCCACACCATTTCACCTTTTTTATTTTAATAGCTTCTATATTGCTATTTTAGTAACCGTGGGTACTATATTTCTCGGTTCATTAGCAGGATATGCATTTGCCAAGCTGAAATTTAAGGGGAATTCTATCCTTTTTCTCTGTTTATTGAGCACGATGATGATTCCAGTCGAGGTGATCACGATCCCTTTATTCCTATTTATGAGAGATTTAGGGTTAATCAATACCCATGTCCCATTAATTGCGATTCCGATTTTAGGGCCAGCAGGGGTATTTGGAGTTTTTGTAATGCGACAGTTTTTTTTACTGGTGCCAAAGGAACTGGAGGAGGCGGCTAAATTAGATGGCTGCTCGTATTTCCGAATTTATTGGAACATCATGCTCCCTTTAGCAAAACCAGCTATCGCCACCCTTACAATTTTCACCTTTTTAACAAGCTGGAATGAATTCTATGAACCACTTATTTATATTAACTCGAAAGAACTGATGACGTTGCCACTAGCATTGGCGCTATTTACGGATGAGGTAGGAACAAAATGGGAGCTGCTAATGAGTGCCTCTGTAATGGCAACCGTCCCTTTATTGATTATATTCTTTTTTGCTCAAAAGCAGTTTATTGAAGGTGTTACGATGACCGGTGGAAAGTAAAACACAGATAAAAAGGATGTGTTTAATTTGTACAGAGAACTAGAATTTGATGTTGTCGTTGCAGGGGGAGGTCCTGCTGGCATCAATGCTGCGGTAGCTTCTGGTAGATCAGGAGCAAAAACAATTTTAATTGAACGATATGGTTTCTTAGGTGGAATGTCCACGGTTTCACTTGTTTATCCGTGGATGACTTTCCACACCGATTCAGGGAAACAAGTTATTAAAGGCATTGCCCAAGAGATTGTAGAACGATTAATGGAGCAAGGAGGTTCACCCGGTCATTTACGAGATACAGTTGGGTTCACCAACACACTGACACCCTATCATCCTGAAAAATATAAGCTATTAGCTATAGAGATGTTGGAAGAAGCAGGAGTAGAATTACTCGTGCATAGCTTCGTTGATCAGGTCCAAGTGGAAGCGAATCAGATAACCTCTATTAGTCTAACAACTAAATCCGGACCGATACAAGTAAAGGCAAAACGATTTGTAGATGCAACAGGGGATGCCGATCTTGCTTACTTATCGGGGGCTCCTTGTTTAAAAGGGAGGAACCATGATCAAAAAACACAGCCGATGACCATGAAGTTTCGGATGCGAGGCGTTGACCTTAAAAAAGTAAAGGAAGTAATGAAAGCAAATCCCGGTAATTTTTATAAAAAAACCCCGATTGATGAATTGAATGATATTCCGATTACCGGAGTACAGGGGTTTTATAAAGAATGGAATGAATCAGGAGTTCCAATCAACCGCGATCAGGTGTTGTTCTTTGCAGGTCCGGAAGACGATGAAGTTTTGGTTAATTGTACGCGTGTCCAAGGGTTGGATGGAACGGATGTATTTGATTTAACAAAAGCGGAAAAAGAGGGCAGAAAGCAAGTACTCATGATGGCTGAATTTTTACAGCAGAAGATACCAGGCTTCGAAAGGGCATCGATTTCAGCGGTTGGAACTCAAATTGGTATTCGCGAAACAAGACGTATTGATGGGATGTATGCCCTTACAATTGAGGATGTCATTGCTGGAAAGAAATTTGACGATACGATAGCACTTAGCGGCTATCCGATTGATATCCATGACCCGACAGGTAGGGGCGTCCAAGCAAACGACATCGAAGGGGACGGAAGTTATGGGATTCCATACCGATGTCTCGTACCTAAAAGAATAGAGAATTTATTGGTAGCGGGCAGGTGTATTTCCACAACCCACGAAGCATTAGCGACAACAAGACTCACGCCAAGTGCCATGGCAACGGGACAGGCAGCAGGAACAGCTGCAGCACTTTCAATAAAAGAACATGTATCACCAAAAGATCTAGATGTTAAAAAACTTCAAGAGATTTTAAAAGATAATGGTGTCGTTATTTAAGGGTGAACAGATTTCGGAAACTTAAATATTTCTAAGGAGGAGACGTATGAACCGGTTGAAGAGTATCTTTTTGGTTTTTCTTGCTACACTATTATTGTTTAGTTCAGCGGGTATCATCCATGCTAAGGAGAACAAGAAGGCATTGGCAAAAATTATATTGGTTCCATTAGATGATCGCCCTGCCAATGTATACTTTCCTGAGCAGGTTGGTGCTTCAGCAGGGATAGAAGTAATAACCCCTCCAACGGAGTTAATCGGAAAATTTACCGAACCAGGGAATGGCGCAGATATCAGTAAATGGCTGTTAGAAAATGGCGAGCAAGCGGATGGGTTTGTTATTTCTACCAGTATGCTTGCCTATGGCGGATTAATTGCATCCCGTACCGGTGTCAAATCACTTGAAGAGGCAACAGCAGATATTCAAATAATTAAACAATTAAAACAGAGATATCCTGGTAAACCTGTGTATGTCTTTGATACGATTCAACGATTAGCGGTAACCGCAATTAGCGATGAATATTTAAAATACTATTCACTGATTAGTGAGTGGGCAGTGTTATATGACAAGGTTGTCAACTTAGGATTGCCAGGAAAAGAGCACTTGGATGAATTGGAAAGGCTCATTCCTAAAGCCGTACTTGAAGATTATAAGAAGGCAAGAGCAAGGAATCATTCTGTTAACAACCTGATGATTGACTGGGTGGATCAAGGGTATATTGATTATTTAATTTTAGCCCAAGATGATGCTGCTCCACATGGACTGCATCGTGCGGAAAGAGAGCGATTAATTGAAAAAGTAAATGTGCTTGGTGTAAATGACCAAGTTGCTGTTTTCCCCGGTGCCGATGAAGTCGGAGTGGTATTGGTCTCTCGTTTTATCAATGAATTATTCAACACATCGCCAAGCTTCTTTATTGAATACGGTGGAATCCATGGAAAGGATTGGATTGCCCCGTTTGAAGATACGACCTTCGATTATAATGTAAAAAAACACATCGAGGCCACTGGAGGAGCAATTACTGGAGACGATGCGAACGCTGACATTCATCTTCTTTTAAACACACCTTCTGAAAACGGGAAACCACGAGCAGAAGATATTACGAAGCTAGTGAAGAGAACGAAAGATCTGATTTCAAGTGGAAAACAAGTCGCGATTGGTGATGTTCTAGTCGTCAACAAAGCGGATGAAGCTTTTGTTACCGAGCTCGCTGCTTCCGTTGATTTAACAAAAATCTTGGCCTATAGCGGATGGAACACGGCAGGGAATGCGTTAGGGATAACAGTCGGGCATGCAGCCGCACGAGAAGCATTTTTAGAGCAAAAATCGGGATTCGGTGTGCCATTATATGAAGAAGCAGCTGAATCACATTATGAATTTTTACTCCATCGATTTTCTAAAGACCAAGGGTATAAAAATGTTGTTCATCCTGCAGCAAGAACATACATTCAACAAATCGGCGCCAGTGAGTGGGATCTTGGAAATAAATACGAGCTGGTCAACAACTTTGTAAAAGAACGATTAACGATTGAAACAGAAAAATGGTACCAACATTTTGACCAAAAGAAAGTTTACATTGGCTCTAGAGGAAATAAAGATTTTTACAAAACCATATCATCATTGGATAGTGTTCATATTAAACTACCTTGGCCAAGAATATTTGAGGCAGAGTTAGAACCAGGTTTAGAATTACAATAACTAATGATCCATGTTAATAAAATAATGATTAAATCACTGAGACGTTCACTAATTATTGAACGTCTTTTTAGTGTGTAGATGTGACAAATCTCTAACAGAGTTACTTCAATCGGAATGATTTCTTGTGGAATTTTTCGATATATTTGAATAAGGTTTTTCCAGACTCCAGAATTCTGATTTC
This sequence comes from Neobacillus sp. K501, assembly GCF_053749995.1. Lineage (NCBI taxonomy): Bacteria > Bacillati > Bacillota > Bacilli > Caryophanales > Bacillaceae > Neobacillus > Neobacillus sp. K501. The sequence continues at coordinate 169,503 of NZ_JBSLYA010000008.1, forward strand.
GTCGTGCAGTTCACGTACCATTGCCATATAGGGTTCTGGTACCCAAATATAATGATGGACATAATCATCTATCAGATTGAATCCGCACTTTTCCCAGAATAGGATACGGTCAAGGTTTTTAGGGGTATTTTCACATTCAGCTTCAAGCAGTATGGAATCATATTCAGCCTTTAAAAGCCCCCACTTTTCAATATATTTAACCAATTTCCTGCCGATCCCATACCCTCGGTAAATCTTACGGACAGCAAGATAATCAATCAGTAATATTCGGGAGTCTTTTATGGAACCAGTCAGAGCCATCGCTGTTACATCACAACCCTTCATTGCAACATGAAGAGAGCAAAGCTGATTTTTAAACATATTTCTTATGATTTTCTCCGGCTTTCCGCCATGATCAGCAAATGCATCTTGATAGATGCTCTTGGCTTTATCCCAAGTGGCTTCATCCCATTGTTCAGTTGTGATAAAATCCAAGGCTCAAGCCTCCTATAGTCTAGTATAAAAGTAAAAGATAGTTGAAAGAAATCACATTTCTATAGGGGTAAAATGACTGGGAACGTGCACATGTTCAGTTTTATCATTATGAAGATAACCTTCTAACTTTCCTTCATACATTATTTGAAATGTAGGAACGTTTTGCAAATCAGCTGGTGATATAAGTGAAATCGGTTTATCAAAATGAAACATATTGGATTCTATTAATACAGAGGCAACAAATTGAGAACAAAAGAAAGCCTTTTTGCGTTTAATTGGCTTATTAAGGATAAAGCCGAATAATCCTATAAAATTATAATGATATTGCTCCTTATGTTCCTCGATTTCTTGTAAATAGTATTTCATTTTTTTGATTTGAAGTTCTGTTGCTGTGAATGAATAGATGGCGCACTCCGCATCTTTGAACAAGCCCGTCCTCACATTTTCTCTAACAAATCCTCCAATGAAAGGGTTACGTGCTGTTTTCCTTCCAAAACTATATACTTCTGATAAATGGGAATCAAAGGCGATCGATGCATGATTATATCGTTTTTTCGTATATAGTTTGATCAATTTTGTTAAAAATGAGCCTGTATTTGTTAGAAGAATATATACCTTTTTTTCCACCATTGTTACCTCCTCATTAGCAGACTATTGCTGTCTACAGTATACTTACAAAAACCTAAGAATTACTTAATAGAATTCTTAAGAAATTCTTAAAATCAGTAAGTGAAAGTTTCCTTTCTACGTCCATTTTTAATGGTATAATTAATAAATTATTTATTATATTAATTGAGGTTCAATGATGAAGGTATATACACTTAAAAGGAAATTTAATGGATATAAAAAAGGAACACAGTTTTACATGATTACAGAATCAGAATTTATTGGGATTAAAGAGTTTGTTATGAGGACAAAAGATTTAAAGAATACAATTTCGATTAATGAAAGTGAACTTCTTAAGAATTTTATTTTTATAAAGGAGATCTATTCTATTAATTAATCAGCAGGAAATAAATTTCTAAAGGTATTTTTTTGTAGATTTAGGTTCCATTCTTTTATAATAAATTTATAAATTCTTTTCAAATCGGAAGGAGTAAAGGCTGTATGCATACATTTAACGCCTTAGTTATAGATAAACAAGAAGACCAATTTTCGGTAAAACCCGAAAAACTCACACCTCAAGATTTACCTGAAGGAGAAGTCTTTATTCGCGTCCATTATTCTGGTGTGAACTATAAGGATAGTCTCGCAACGATTCCAAATGGTAACATTGTCAAGACCTTTCCCTTTGTACCAGGAATTGATTTAGCGGGAGTGGTAGTTTCATCTGAAGATCCTCGCTTTCAAGAAGGCGACGAAGTGATTGCAACAAGCTATGAGATCGGTGTTTCCCATTACGGTGGTTATAGTGAGTATGCTCGTATTCCTGCTAAGTGGATTGTTCCACTTCCAAAAGGTCTTACGTTAAAAGAATCTATGATTATCGGAACAGCGGGTTTTACGGCGGCATTGTCCATCCAAAGACTTGAAGAAAATAGTCTAACGCCGGAAAAAGGTAAGGTTCTGGTCACAGGTGCAACGGGTGGGGTTGGCAGCTTTGCTGTCTCTATTTTCTCGGCTCTTGGTTATCAAGTTGAAGCAAGTACTGGCAAGGAAACCGAAGAAGGGTATTTGAAGAAGCTTGGGGCGGCTTCAATTGTTGCACGAGATGAGGTTTTTGATGGGAAAGTCAGAGCTTTAGGTAAACAGAAATGGGCTGCTGCTGTTGATCCTGTTGGTGGCGAACCACTGGCTTCTTTATTAAGTCAAATTCAATACGGTGGTTCAGTCGCAGCAAGCGGGTTAACTGCTGGGACAAATCTCCCGACCAATGTATTCCCTTTTATTTTACGAGGAGTAAATTTATTAGGAATTGATTCTGTATATTGTCCGATGGAAACACGATTGAAAGTATGGAACCGCTTAGCAACAGATTTCAAACCAGCAAATCTAGAAGATTTCATTCAACAAGAAGTAACACTCCAGCAACTTCCAGTTGTTTTACCAAGTCTTCTTAAAGGTGAGGCAAGAGGAAGAACTCTCGTGAAATTATGAAAAAGTGGGACGAGATAATATAAATCTCGTCCCTTTTTGTTAGACTTCTTATATTCCATGTTTATTGGTTGAAGAACAATTCCGACCCAGAATGTGTTCAACCTAGCCTAATAAATCCTCAAAATCACACTAAACCAATGGAAATATAAAGGGCGGTTCCCCAGATAAATAGGGCAGAGCATTTGTTGAATATTTTCATTAAACTTCCTGTTCCATCTAAATTCTTTATGACGGCACCGGCTAACGTTAATCCAAAGAACCAAATCCATGAAACTAAAATACAAGCAAGGATAAATAATATTTGTTCGGTTCCGACATATTTTAATGCACTTGTCCCAATCACACCGACTATATCTAAGATGGCATGTGGATTTAATAAGGAAACAGATAAAGCGAAGATGATTTGTTTTTGAATCGGTAAGGCATTATTTGTTTCATTTGTTGTCGGTTCAGACCGCCAAATGACATAACCCATGTATAATAAAAACAAAATGCCAGCAATCATTAGGGTCATTCGCAGCCACTCAAATTGTAGGACGATCACGGATAAACCATATACAGCTAACAGAATCAAAAGTGTATCGCACATAGCAGCTGTAATGGTGGCCGGAAGTGCTCGATGTAATTTTGGCTGGGTTGCTCCTTGCGAAAAGACAAAAACATTCTGCACTCCTAGAGGTAAAATAAGACCAAAGGCTAGGATGATTCCATGTAAAATGGGTTCCATAAAGTCAACTCCTTTTCAATTCCTATCTTACTATGATAAAACTAAAAGAAAACAACCAATTGGGTGGTTTTATATCCATCCAATTTAAGAGGGGATTATTTTGAAATGGAAACCGAACCGACTTTCTCATTTGACCATTCAAGAGCAAATTGTTGATTGGATAAAATCACATATAGAAAGTGGGGATTGGACTGTTGGCACAAAGATACCCACACAGCGCCAACTCGCAACGCAATTTAGTGTGAATCGAAGCACCGTCCAACTTGCACTTGATGAATTAAAGGCGGATGGTTTACTCGAATCAAAAATGGGAGCGGGAGTATTTGTGGCGAATCATTCGTGGAATATACTTTTGAACCGGTCTCAACCGAACTGGAAGCAGCATATAGAATCTAGTATACATAAACCAAACTATCACACGATTCAACTCATCAATGAATATGAGCAATATGAACATATCATCCGTCTTGGAACAGGTGAATTATCACCGGAATTATTGCCGACAAAACAAATGGAGCAGTCTTTAAGAGCAATAACCCTTGATGCAAAGTCGATTGGCTATTCAGCTCCACAAGGAAATGAGAGGCTTAGAAAAATTTTATGTAAGTATTTAAAAAAACGAGGTATTCAAACGGTACCAAACAACATCCTTATTGTTTCCGGTGCGCTCCAAGCACTCCAGTTAATTGCCATTGGATTACTAGAAGAAGGATCAGTGGTTTTTCACGAACAACCATCCTATTTAAGTTCGGTGAATTCATTTCAATCTGCTGGAATGAAGATGATTTCAGTTACAAGGAATGCCAATTTAGCTAAAAACTTGAGAGCCTTCAAAAGAAAAAGACAATCATTATTCTACTGCGTCCCGACATTAAATAATCCAACAGGATATAATTGGTCAGCAATCGAAAAGGAAAATTTGTATCAGACGTGCAAGGAATTGCAAATACCAATCATTGAAGATGATGTATACCACGAATTGTTATTTGAACCTTCTTCAGCTGCGATAAAGTCATTTGATACGTCTGGGCAAGTACTTTATATTGGGAGCGTCTCTAAAACACTAAGTCCAGGGTTACGAATTGGTTGGGTGGTTGCGCCTTCTCCTGTGATAGAGAGATTAGCTGATATTAAAATGCAAACAGATTATGGTTCAAGTGCCTTTTCTCAAGAGATTGTCGCACACTGGATTTCTACTGGTTTATACGAAAAACACTTAGATTTCCTAAGGGAACAATTGAGGAAAAGGGCTGCTTTCGTTGAAATTATATTAGCACAACAATTTAACAGGATAGCGACTTGGAAAGAATCAGAAGGCGGCTTCTATATTTGGTTAAGGTTTAATAAACCGATTGTCAATAAATCACTCTTTCTAGACCTGCTGAAACAAAATGTTTTAATCAACCCGGGTTATATCTATGATCCAAGCGATTTACACCATATCCGGCTTTCCTATGCCTACGCGACATTAGAAGAATTAGAAAAAGGCTTACATAAATTGTTAGAAATATGTAGAGACAAAAATCTCCCTTCTTGAAAAAGATGGGAGTTAATCATTTTGTCAGTCGACAGTTTAGTTTGAAGAGAGGTAATTGTTATTGAAAATTTTATATGTTATATTAACTTCATTAAAACTTATTAAAGTTCTTTAATAAGTGCGGTTAAAAGGTGGTGACATTATTGAGTACTACTCCAAAGTCGATGGGGAAGGTAATCCATTCTAGTATTCGTAAGTCTCTTTTAGAACTAGGAAGTGCAACAAAAGTTGAGCTCAGTGAAAAAATTGAAATTAGTTTCCCCACAATTAGTAAGTTCCTAGCACTTATGGAGAAGGATGGAGAAATTTTTTCTGTCGGTTTAGATGAATCTAGTGGGGGGAGAAGAGCCAAAAGGTATGCGTACAATCCTGAGCATAAGTTAGGTCTGGCCATCTTTTTAGAGGAATCAGAGACAAATTATAAAATCTTTAATTGTATGGGAGAAGTAAAGGAACAAGGTAAAGTACCACTTTTACTAAAAGAGGATGGATTAAATTCATTAACAAGGTGCATGGAAAACTTACGAAACAAATTTCCAAAAATCAGTTCAATTGCAATTGGTGTACCTGGTTCGGTGGATAGGGGCCGAATTTTTTATATACCAGGATATGAACAGTTTCAAAATTTTGATTTAAAAGAATATTATGAGGAACATTTTACTATTCCTGTAGTGGTAGAGAACGATATGAACGCTGCTGTTCTCGGATATCACAATAATAGGGGTATGAAAGACCAGCAATCACTCATCTATTTGTATTTTGGTCAAAATGGTCCAGGTGCAGGGATAATGATTAACGGAAATTTGGTGCGGGGAAGTACTTTTTTCTCAGGAGAAGTTTCATTCGTCCCTCAATATGATGACCGAAATTTTGGGCAAGCTTTGCAAGGTGATTGTGGAACTAATCAGATGACAATCTGTGAAGAAAATCAAATTGATGCGATTAGCCGATTAATATCCACTTTTGTAGCAATCATTAATCCCCATACCATCATTTTTTCTAAAGATGAAGTTGAAAAAGGTAAATTAGAGAAAATTACCTTCCAGAGTTCAAAATATATTCCGTCTAAGCATCTCCCAGATCTTACAATGAGTGATTGGAAACAAGATTATTTATATGGTTTACAACGTCTTGGACTTGATCTAATTATTAATGAATAATGTCTGAGGAAATTTATATAATTGAAGGAGTGAATCAGGATTGAGAATCGAACATGTAGCAATCTGGGTCAGTGATTTGGAACGGATGAGGAATTTTTACGAAACTTACTTTCATTGTAAGTCAAATCGGAAATACCACAATATTGAAAAGAAGTTTGAATCTTATTTTCTTACATTTGAGTCTGGTGCTAGATTAGAAATTATGCGTAAGGCAGGTATGGATCAGCAAATCCAGGGTGATCAAATGGGGTGGGCACATATTGCAATCTCTTTGGGAAGCAAGGAATCTGTTAATCAATTAACAGCCAGATTAAATAAGGATGGTTTCCCTATAATTAGCGGTCCCCGTGTCACAGGTGACGGGTATTATGAGAGTGTGATAGAAGATCCTGAAGGAAATTTGCTAGAGTTGACTGTTTAGTAAATTGGTAATCCCTGAAATTTTTTTGCAGCTACACTTATTAAAGAGTTTTAATAAGTTTTTATCTTGGTACTTTTTAAATATTAACAGCGAGGTTTTAAAATGACAACATTCCTCTTAATCATCATTTATTTGGCTTTTATCAGCTTGGGTTTACCGGATTCTTTATTGGGGGTAGCATGGCCTGTCATGCAATTGGATTTGGGGGCAGCACTTGACACGGCTGGATTCCTTTTTATGACAATTGCAGGTGGAACCATTATCTCAAGTTTAGTTAGCGGTAAGGTTCTTAAAAGGTTCGGGACGGGAAAGGTCACATTTGTTAGTGTTTTAATGACCGCTGGTGCTTTGCTAGGATTTCATTTTGCTCCATCGGTTGTTTGGTTGGTTGTATGTGCTATTCCCTTAGGATTAGGAGCAGGGGCAGTTGATGCAGGATTAAACGATTATGTGGCTACCCATTATAAGGCACATCATATGAGTTGGTTACATTGTTTTTGGGGAGTTGGTGCTACCCTAGGTCCGATTATTATGGCCCAGTTTATTTCAGGACAAAGTGCGTGGAGAAATGGATATTTCACGATTTCTGGAATTCAATTTGCGTTAGTGATAATCCTTTTCTTGACGTTGCCCTTATGGAATAGAGTAACAAAAAACAGGACGATTTCCTTAAACGAAAATCTAGAAGATATAGATGGTGCCGCTTTTGATGAAGAAGCAATGGATGTAAAACCTTTACAAATTAAAGGAGTTAAACTGGCGCTGGCCTCTTTCCTTTTTTATTGTGGAGTTGAGTCCACAGTGGGGCTATGGGGGAGTAGCTTTTTGGTAAACGTGAAGGAGGTACCTGTAGCGATTGCTGCCCAGTGGGTTTCATTTTATTATGGAGGTATCACAATTGGTAGATTGATAACAGGTTTTATTACCTTTAAGGTTAGTAATCTTACTCTCATTCGGATGGGGCAAATCATCGCGTTAGTCGGTTCTGCACTTTTATTCCTGCCATTGCCGACCATTTTCTCACTTGTAGGTTTTATTATGATTGGATTAGGATTAGCACCGATCTTTCCTTGTATGTTACACGAAACTCCAACACGTTTTGGGAAGAAGCATTCCCAGACGATTATGGGATATCAAATGGCGGTTGCTTATACAGGCAGTACCTTTATGCCGCCACTACTTGGTTTCATTGCATCCCGTTCAACGATCGGAATCTTCCCAACTTGTATCATTATTTTTGTTGCGGCCATGCTTTTAAGTTCAGAGAAATTGAATAGTTTACTGAAAAAGAAAGTTCTATTTAAGAGGAAAGATTCTAGTTCAACAGCTGTTTAATGATGTTGAGGTTCACTGACGCACACCAATATGAGAAGGCTGTACAAGGACAGCCTTCTTTTTTATGGAATATCAGAAAAATACATTATTTTTCATTCAATAAATGATGGATTAATCTGTCTTTATCATCATAAAACTGTTTCATTATTTTATAATGGTCAGTTTCCTCTAAAGTGGATTCCTTCATTCCGTTATCTGTTAATTCTAAGATTTTCGAGGATGGATATGCCATTAAGAGAGGCGAATGTGTTGCAATTATAAATTGTGAATTTTGATTTGTTAATTCATGTATTCTGGATAACATTGATAATTGCCTGAGTGGAGATAGTGCTGCCTCTGGTTCGTCCAAAATATAGAGGCCATTTCCTCCGAATCTGTTCATAAAGGTAGAAAAAAATGCTTCACCGTGTGATTGGTTATGTAGTGAAACGCCACCAAAAGAATCAATAACACGAGGTCCGCCTCCTGGTTCCTTATCTAATTCTTCAATGTTAGAAGCTAAGTTATAAAAGCTTTCCGCACGCAAAAAAAAACCATCTTTTGGTTTATCTATTCCTCTAATTAATTTTAGATGATCGCTTAGGTCGGAATAGGAATCGAATGTAGAAAAATTAAAGTTTAACGACCCACCTTCAGGATTAAAGCCAAGTGAAATGGCAATGGCTTCTAATAAGGTTGATTTCCCCATTCCGTTTTCACCCACAATGAAAGTAACTCTAGGGTGAAAGGAAAGTTCGTTTAGTAGCCTGATGCTAGGAATAGTAAAAGGATATTTGTTAAAAGTAGGAACAGATTCTTTGATTAATTTAATGCTTTTAATATAGGTGTTAGTGAATGACTCCATAATGATACCTCAATAACATTTGCTTTTTGTATTATACTACCAAATGAAGTGAAAAACGGAAATGTTTATCTGTTAAGAATATAAAAAGAGGAGCGGTACGGTCACAGCAGAGGGTGTGGAGTACCCCAAACTTGAAGAGGAGGAGCGGTCCGGTCACAGCAGGGGGTCTGGAGTGCCCCAAACTTGAAGAGGAGGAGCGGTTCGGTCACAGCAGAGGGTGTGGAGTGCCCCAAACTTGAGGAAGAGGAGCGGTACGGTCACAACAGGTTGAATGCTAGCTAAAAAGCCAGACAAGGAATATCTTGTCCGGCTTTAAGTTCATTATTTTAGGTTGAGTGCATTTACGGCATTAATTAATCCAAAGCCCGATTCCCCATCATAACCAGGTTTGAACACATCTTCTGCTGATTGTTGAATGATTGATTTTACTTGTGATGGTGATAGTTGATCTTTACCATGCTTGGCGATGATGACACCAGCAAGAGCAGCTGTTTTTGGCGCTGCCATCGAAGTCCCGCCATAACCTGCGTAACTGTGACCAACAACATTATTATTGGCATCCAAAACAGGCACCGTACTATAAGCAAGATAGGCATTGTCTCTTCCAGTACCAGTTGCAGGATCATAGTTAGGTCCAAGGTCTCCACCAGGAGCCATAACGTCAATTTTGCCGACCCCATAGTTTGAATAGAAAGCAAGATTCTTCAATGCTCCTCCAGCAGACACTCTGATCATCGTTTGGCTGCTAGGACTTCTATGGACAGAGCCTTTATCACTTCCTGATAATTGACCAGGACTCTTTAAATCAACACCATTGTTTCCAGCAGAGCCGACAACCGTAACACCTTTTTTAATCGCATACTGTATGGCTCGATTGAAGAGATGGACATCTGCTACAATGTCTTTCGTTGCGTATTCCGGATTTTGGTACCAATCATATCCACCCAAGGACATATTGACAACATCCACGTTATCATCGGCTGCAGTCATCAAGGCCTCCGCAATATGAGCAGTTTCTGCTCCCCCTGTTGGTCCAAATACTCGATAGGCAGCTACCTTTAAATCAGGACCCACCCCAAGTGCTCTACCTTTGGCTGCAATGGATCCAGCTACATGGGTGCCATGTCCATCTTGGTCGATTGGATCACTGTAGCCAGGTACAAATGATTTACCATACGCATAATTCCCTTTTAAATCCGGATGATTGTAGTCAATACCAGTATCAATGACACCAACGACAATATCTTCTCCTGTTGCAGTTTCACCTGTACCACCTTGCAGATTCCACGCAGCTCCATTACTTGTTACTTGTTTAATATCCCACTGATAATTTTGATAGATGTCTGCACTTGTCTTGAAATCATCAGCAGATAATGCTTCAACTCCAATAGGCTTTTCGGGATAAACGATATTCTCAACGCCTGCCTCCAATACTAGAGATGATTTCTTTACATTCGCTAAGAAATTAGTATTCTCTGAGTAAACCTCAACAGCGCCAATCTTGTCCAATTTATCTTTCACTTGCCCGCCTGCTTTCTCAATGGCATCTGCATAGCCACTTGGTAGACCCTGTTCATCCTTAAAGATAACTATGTACTTAGATCCGGTTGATTCAGCTTCACCTGAGCTTGCTCCGATATTAAATAAGGTGGCAGAACCTAATAGTACTGCTAAGGTTCCTGAATAAAGTTTTTTTCTAATAGACATACGACCCCTCCTTTTTATAATATTCATTATATTCAAAAATATTTCTTTCGCAATATAATGAATTCGACATCATCTCATACTAAAAATAGGAAAAAACAATCATGGGGAATTAACTATAAATTCAAATAACCCCAGTTTATACCAAAGGGTAGTGTGATAGTACTATTTTGATAAGGGATTTTTACATATTCATTTGACAAAAGACCAAGAAAAAACGATTCTATTTTCCTATAAGAAATTATTAAGTGAATAGAGGTTATTTATCAAAATGAAAACATTTTTGGTTGATAATAACTAACTAACCAAAGGCATATTTATATAGAAAAACGAATGGACAAGGTGATAGATATTTTTCAAAAATTCTCGGCGACACTAATTGGCAGTTTGCTTTTAGGAATAGGGGTTAATGGGTTTCTTGTACCCCATCATTTAATTGATGGGGGAATCCTTGGAATTGCACTAATCCTGCATTATTTCTTTCATTTTCAAACAGGAATGACCATGGTGGCGTTAAGCGTGCCAATCTGTCTATTTGCCTTGATGAATGAAAGAGGTTATTTTTTTAGCAGTTTACAAGGTCTATTAACCTCTTCTTTGTTTATTGACCTTCTTTCACCATTAAGAAATGAATTCTTCGTACCAGTGCTGGGCAGTGCCTTAATCGGTGGAGTGATCATTGGCACTGGGGTTGGTTTAATGCTGCGTTATAAGTCAAGCACAGGAGGAACGGACTTACTCGCTAAAATGATTTCAAGAAAGTATTCTTTAAATCTGGCTCTAGTGATTATATTGGTAGATGGTCTCATTGTGATAGCAGGCTTCACGGTACTCGATGTAGATCGATTCCTATACTCATGTGTGGCGATTACCGTGGTTGGTTTAACTACTTTTTGGGTGGAAGGGATGAAAGGTAGCGGGAGAATTGGATGACTTAAAAAAATACGTATTGCTCGGTAAAAGTTTTGAACAACTGATACAATGAGAGAATATAACAGATTGAAGAGAGGTGTTCAACTTGAAGAGAATGGATGAGAATTTCAAAACAGCGATGGAAGCCTGGGATATGATGCAACAGACTTCTGGTGATGAAGGAGCAGAATGGGCAGAAAGATTTGAACGCTACTTTTATGAATTTATCAATGATTTAAAGAAATGGTGGGAAACGCTTCAACCGAAACCAACGAAAATCGAAGAGGCTGAAGAGTTGCCTGAAATAAAAAAGTGGATGGAGCAAATTCCTGAACCTGTACAACTTAATTTTCTTACTGAATTAGAAGAAATTATGGATGGTATCGATTCAAAACGTTATGATTAATAGGTGAAATTTGGTTCCATTCCATTACTTGGTTTTTACCATGGAAAAAATGGAAATGACTATCATAACGACGACTAAGAAAAGTGGGTTGATTCTATGAGTAAAGCTAAGGGTAAAAGCGGGACAGGCAGAGGAACAGGGAAGAAGGGTTGGAATCGTTGGCAAGCCAGTGCAAATAAAGCAAAGAGTGCCAAACCCTACAAAAGTAAAGGTGTCAAACATTCCGTTAGCACAAAAGAAAATGAGTAACACTGAAAATGATGCCTGATTGATAGCAATTGTCATTATAGCTGAATACTGCTAGAGATTTATGTATTATTAAGGTTGACATAAACAAAACGGTTTGTAGCCTCCGGGAGTAAGTATTAGATGTCATTAAAAGTGGTATAAATGATCAATAAACAAGGGGGAAACAAAAATGACAGAAGGAATTAAAGTGATTAAGGAGCTGTCACTCGAACAGCCAGAAGAATTACTCAGTATATTGAAAGCCCGTTTTGAGAAAAATATGCACCGCCATCAAGGCCTTGAATGGACTAAGGTCCTAGCAAAGCTGGAAGCGAATAGCGAAAAACTGTGGTCGCTTATGGAAATGGAAAAAACCGGCGGCGAACCAGATGTGGTTGGTTATGATGCTGAGAAGGACGAGTACATATTCTATGATTGTTCCACAGAAAGTCCTGCAGGGCGTAGAAGTCTATGCTACGACCGTGAAGCATTGGATGCTAGAAAAAAACATAAACCAGAAAATAGTGTTATCGATGTGGCAGTATCCATGGGCATTGAGCTTTTAACGGAGGAACAATATCGATCATTGCAAAAATTGGAAAATTTCGATAAGAAGACGTCGAGTTGGGTGCAAACTCCTTCTGATATTAGAAAGCTGGGCGGTGCCCTTTTTTGCGATTGGCGTTACGGGCACGTCTTCGTTTACCACAATGGAGCAGACTCCTACTACGCTGCTAGGGGTTTTCGTGGCGCACTAAGGGTCTAAATTTTGTACAGTCATCCTTAATTGAAATTGAGGCTGGGTTTCTTTGAGAAGAAAATAATTTCATTCTTCAATTCACAGGTGCATTGATCTAACAGGGATCATGCACCTTTTTTATTAGATATATTCCCTAAAGGATGCACTAGTGAGGAAGGCTGAAGCCATCCTTTTTTTGTAAATTTTTCTTGACTTTATGTATAGTTTGCTTTACATTTAGTATAACAAGTTTTACTTTTTGTAAAAATAACCATACAAGGAGGTGCTAAACATGACCTATCAAGAAAAGAAAAGTATCGTATCGGTAATTAGTTCTATCCTTATTATCAGCTTATATTGTTTGTACATGTACCCGCGGTATCCAGGAGGAGGACTAGAGTCAATTGAAACATTTCGTTATTGGGGTTCTTTCGTCCTATTCTTGACTTTGTTTTCCATCATCGCACATATCATTATCAGCATTATTTTTAACATCCTTTTTAGAATCACAACCAAAGAAAAAGAACCGTCATTTGCAGATGAACTGGATAAGTTAATTGATTTAAAAGCGCATAGAAATTCTTTTTTTGTGTTTATCATTGGCTTTCTACTTGCAATGGGATCGCTGGTCGTCTATGAGCCATCACAGTTAATGTTCATTATCCTGATTTTTGCAGGTTTCATATCAGATGTGACCGGTTCGGTTACAAAACTTTATCACTATCGGAGAGGAGTGTAAAAATGGGTAAAAATCTTGTCGGCAATCACATCCGTAAATTACGATTCAACCATGATGAAATGACGCAGCAGCAGTTGGCTGACAAGGTGGGAGTAACAAGACAAACCATTGTGTCTCTCGAAAAGGGAAACTACTCCCCATCTCTAGAACTGGCTTTTCGAATTGCTCATGCCTTTAACTTGCCATTGGAAGAAGTATTCTTTTATGGGGACGAAAAGCAGTAAGCTTAACCGTTTTTGAATTTATAAAGTGAGGGGATTAATGATGAATTCAAATCAGAAAGCTGCGAAAATAATTGGAGTGTTGTTTATACTTGCTGCTGTTACGGCGGTGATAGGGTTAAATTTATATGATCCTATCTTAAAAGATCCCGATTACCTAATGAAGGGTTCCGAGAACGCCAACCAAGTGAAAGTGGGAGTATTAATGGAATTACTTCTGGTTATTTCCGCAATTGGAACTGCCACTACTATGTTTCCATTGTTAAGACAATATAATGAAACCATTGCCCTTTGGCATGTTTGTTTCAGATTTCTTGAAGCGATTATTATTACGGTTGGTATCATCAGTGTGTTGTCCCTCTTAACCTTAAGCCACCAATTTGTAGCAGCAGGAGCCCCAGAACCCTCGTCTTTTCATTCATCCGGTATCATTCTAAAAGCAATCCATGACTGGACTTTTATGCTTGGTCCTCTTTTCATGCTCGGTATAAATACGATGATGTATAGTTATATATTTTATAGAACCAGGCTTGTACCCAGATTCATATCAATCCTTGGTATGACAGGGGCAGCTTGTGTATTCGTTTGTTCCTTGTTTGTCATGTTTGGTGTGTTTCCTCAAATATCTTTTTGGGGAGGTATTCTGGCGGTGCCGGTAGCAGCGAATGAAATGATTTTAGCCGTATGGCTCATCGTTAAAGGATTTAATGAAAAAGGGATTGTATCCATTTAAGTATAGAAAATAAAATATTTTATTAAGGAGATAGCCATATGAAAGCAATGGTATGCACTAAGTATGGATCACCGGATGTTTTCCAACTCCAGGGGGTAGATACGCCAATCCCCAATGATCATGAAGTCCGTATCAAAATACACGCTGCCTCTGTCGGACCAGCAGATTGTACTTTTCGAAAAGGATCTCCTATTGTGAAGCTTGTATACGGTCTGAAAAGGCCGAAAAACCCGATATTTGGTACGGAGTTGTCCGGCATAATTGATGCTGTGGGAAAAAAAGTAACACGATATCAAGTAGGCGACAAAGTATTTGGCCTAAGTGCGAAAACGTTCGGAGCATATGCGGAATACAAATGTCTGCACGAAGACACTCCGCTCGCGATCAAATCGGCTTCGATGACCTATGAAGAAGCTGTCGCTGTCTGTGATGGTGCGCCAACGGCATTGACGTTCCTTCGTGACAAAGCAAAGCTTCAGCCCGGACAAAAAGTTCTAATTAATGGTGCATCTGGAGCGGTGGGGATATATGCGGTCCAGATTGCTAAATACTTGGGGGCCGAAGTCACAGGAGTATGCAGTACAGCAAATGTAGAATTGATAAAATCGCACGGTGTCGATAAGGTTATTGACTATACCAGGGAGGATTTTACTAAAAACGGTAAGACCTATGATGTTATTTTCGATGCGGTGGGTAAGCGTTCCTTTGTAGAATGTAAAGGAGCGCTCACTCAAAGAGGCATCTATCTGTCCACGGTCCCTTCAATGTCTATTATATTTGACATGTTGAAGACTTCGATCTTTAGGAAAAAGAAGGCCATTTTTACGACGGCGGGACTTATGCAGAACCCTTCAAATTTAAACTTCCTAAATGAGCTTTATGAAGCAGTAAAGATCAAAGCGGTCATCGACCGGCGATATCCATTGGAACAGGTAGCCGATGCTCACCGCTATGTGGAAAAGGGGCACAAAAGAGGAAATGTCGTGCTAACTTTAGTTGAGTGCTGAAATATATACCTTAGGTGACATTATATTGATAGGGTAGTAGGTACGAATACGGAAATTGTGAACCTAGTTTGTTCGCAATGTGAAACAAAATGAATGATCAATGAGCTTGGATAAAAGAAAATACAAAAGGACTCCTCTAAGAAAGGGAGTCCCGATGTATGTAGTAACCTCTCAAAAAGTAGAAAAGTTTCTATAATTATACAATTTTTATATTAAATTGCAATAGGAATGATTCATTAGTAATCAACAAAGGTGTAGCATCAACTAAGAAATACAATATTGCGAAGTATATAAGTCCTCCAAAATAAATATGTTGGCATAATATTCAATCCATTACAGTTTTTCCATTTATATTGATAATGTTTTAATTTTCTTTGTTATGGAATTGAGAAAACTTCTTCTCACTTTTTTGTATTCTCTGCCATATATAGGGAATAATGAAAGAAAATATGTAGTGGGGTTGAAAATTTATATGGTAGAACACTTACCTAAAATAACATCTGCAGAAATTTCGATGTTATGGAGTACCTATATTGGTGACACCATGTCTATTTGTGTTCTAAAACATTTTTTACAAACTTGCGAAGATCAAGATGTAAAACCTATTATTAAACTCGCCCTTAGTTATTCCTGCGACCATGTCGCTCAAATATCGGATTTATTTACAAAAGAAGGTATTCCTCTCCCAAATGGATTTGGAGACCAGGATGTGAATTTGCAAGCAAAGAAACTTTTTTCGGATGTAACGTACATGCGATACTTGCATCATATGGGTAGAACGGGATTGAATTCATACAGTTTGGCTAAGTCAGTTTCTGCCCGTAAAGATGTCCGTAACCTATTCAAGCAGTTTTCAAATCAAGCTGAAACGTTGTATGACCGTAATGTAGAACTAATGCAGGAAAAAGGGATCTTTATTCGTGCTCCTTATATTTCATATCCTGATAAAGTAGAGTATGTAACAGAGAGAAAATTCCTTGGTGGTCTAGTGGGTCATCGCAGACCGCTCCTAGGAGTAGAAATTGCCCATTTAGGGGTTAATATAGAAGTGGCAAATGTAGCCAAAACTATGCTTTTAGGATTTAGTCAAGTGGCTCAGTCAAAAAAACTTAGTGACTACTTTAAAGATGGATATGAATTAGGAAAGAAAATGGTTGAAGATTTTATGATAAAACTAAAAGAAGACGATAATTCTTATCCATCTACATGGGATTCTACGATTACGAATAGCCTTGACCCACCATTTTCCGATAAATTAATGTTATTTCATACGAATGCACAAAGTGCTATTGGTATTGGAGATTTTGGACTTGCCATTGCAGCATCACTTAGAAAAGACTTAACGGTCAATTATGAAGGATATATTCTTAGAGTAGGGACCTATGCGGAGGAAGGTGCAAAACTCTTAATTGATCATGGATGGTTTGAAAAACCGCCCCAATCATTAGATAGAGAATCACTTAGAAATCAAAATAAATAAAACGGTTGATCATACAATTCCCCTTACATTTTTTAAAAATAGATCAACGTGAAAGCAGCCGGAAACAAATAGAGGCGGATATCTTTAATTTCTTTTTAATAAATGCAAATAGTAGGGAATGGTATCAATGGCTCGGAAATCGTCAATAAATAACGAAGTTTCAGAAACAGAAGTAGATGAACCATCACCGAATATTTATAGAAGCGATAATGAAATCGAAAATCTAACCCGTATGTTGGCCGCCGTGTTGGAATATCTTTCGGATGAGGATTTAGAAGAAATCGATATTGAATTTCTTTTAGATGATACCGAGGGACTTCGCGAATGGTGGGATCGATACCGTGAAAGGAGCCGTAAACAAATAGAGAAAGATATAAAAGCTTCTTTAGGGATATTGTCATTAAAAGAACTTGAATCCATTCATGAACAAATTAGAGAACGACAGACGACAAACTAAATGTAAAGGAAGGGCCTCTTATATTTTAAGATGTCCTTTTTTGTTTAAAGGGATTTAGTAGGACTCTCTGTACAATTCTTCTTTCCATAATCTACATTTTTACACCTAATTGGGGGAATAACAAAATGGAACTATTCGTATTGGGAGGTAAAAGAATGAAATGGAAAGGAAGACGGCAAAGTGCGAATGTTGAGGACCGAAGAGGAATGGGGAGGGGTGGCAAAACCGTCATTGGCGGCGGGATTGGCAGTGTGATAGTCATTCTTCTCTTTGCCTTACTCGGTGGGAACCCGGGAGATTTAACTGGGAACATGCCAACGAATAATGGGGCCAATCCACCCCCGCCAATGAATGTTTCTCAACAAGAGGAAGAACTTGCGGATTTTGTTTCCGTTGTACTGGCAGATACAGAAGATGTCTGGTCGGCAGAATTCGAGAAGAAGGGACTGGATTATGAAGAACCGAAGCTCGTTTTGTTTACTGACAGCGTCCAATCAGCCTGTGGTGCAGCAAGTTCTGCAGTTGGTCCGTTCTATTGCCCTGGTGACCATAAGCTTTATATTGACTTAAGTTTTTATGGGGATCTCAAGCAACGATTCCAAGCCCCTGGTGATTTTGCAATGGCGTATGTCATTGCCCATGAGGTCGGCCACCACGTTCAGACACTATTGAATACCGGGGGAAAAGTGTCACCACAGGAAAGCCGAACGAATGAATTCTCTGTCCGATTTGAATTGCAAGCAGACTATTTGGCCGGTGTTTGGGCGAATCACGCACAGGGGAAGGGCTACCTCGAAAAAGGCGACCTTGATGAGGCCATGAATGCTGCACATGCGGTGGGGGATGATACGATTCAGAAGAAGGCTCAGGGCTATGTCGTTCCTGATAGCTTTACCCATGGAACTTCGGAGCAGCGGAAACGATGGTTTATGAAAGGCTTTGAAAATGGCAACATCGAAGGTGGAAATACCTTTGAAGCAGATAATCTTTAAATTGGTAGGATGTAGAAAGAGCCGGACAACTTTGTCCGGCTTTTAGTAGTGAATGTATAAAGTTTAACTTACATAATTGCTATTTTACTGAATAATAAGAATTTGTTAGAATGAAATAGTATTAAATAATGCAAGCTTATCTTGGTACATATTAAAATTCTTAAAGCATCAGGAACCAAGAAAATTCTATTACTGAGCGATGTACTCCTTATTAACTTTTATCTAGAAAACTTTTCATTGAAACAACATGGCTAGCAATATTATTGGGAAATGAATCTAGCAGTTAGGGGGTTCTATGTGTTTAACCGTATATGATATTTTAAATCTAGAATTATTAAAGAATGCGAAAATTGTAGCAGGTAAAGATTTAGTAAAGAACAAAGAGGTGCAATGGGTTTCAGCAATGGAAATCCCTGTGGAGAGCTTTGTCCGGAAGAACGAGTTTGTGTTAACGACGGCGATTGGCTGCGGTCAAAATCTAGAGGAATTTATGAAATTTGTTCAGGATGTGATTGATTCAGAAGCTACGGCGTTAGGGGTAGCTCTTGGTCGGCATATATTTGAGATTCCAAATGAAGTCATAGATCTTGCGAATCAGTATCAATTTATTTTGATTGAACTTCCGTGGGAAGTACGCTTTTCGGAAATTACCGAAGCAGTAATGCTCGAATTGAATGATATCAATTATAGGGAGAGTCGTAGATCCGAGAAGGTTCAGCAGGAACTGATCAATTTAATCTTAAAAGAAACTGAGCTTACATGTATTGCCTACTATTTATACCAGCAAGTCGGATATCCTGTATTGATTGCTGACCAAATTGGGACCATTCAAGCACAAAGTGAAGAGATTCCTCATATTCTTGAGAATTGGCGGGAATATGCGGTTAAAGGAATCATTCCAGCTAGAAAACAAATTTCATTAGCTTCACATGACCCAATGATTCAAAAAATCCAAACGATAGAAATAGAAGATTACTGCATTTTGCAGCTCCCTGTTCTTCAGGTTTCTGGAAATACACAAGACTTTTTATTTGTCATCCTTCCAGGTGATATTTCGCTTGATCAGTTCTTAAACACGTTCACCGTCAATGTGTTAGAACATGCGGTGACCACCATTGCTTTATGGTTTTCAAGGAAGAATGCCGTTGAAGAGGCAAAATTGTTGATGTACGCCTCATTCATAAAAGAGCTGATTAATGGGGAGTTTACGTCATTAGAGCAGGCGGATTCAAGAGCGGAAATTGTCGGTTATAATCTAAAGCTTCCATATATTTGCATCATCGGCGCACCTGAAAATCTGAAAACACTTTTTCAAAAAAGAAAATTAAATGAAGGCTCCTACCGGCTATGGTCTGAGAGCATGGTTCATTATATCAAAGAAGAAATCTATTATGCAGCACAGTCATTGAATAAAGAAGTGATGATTACCTATCAAGAAGAACAGTTATTGGTTTTTCTAGAAATTTCGCTAGAAAATAAGAAAGAAGGAGTTAATGACTTTTTAGACCTAGTTGACCGTCGTTTAGGAAGTTTATTACCGAATGTAGTCATTTCATGGGGTATTGGAAATTATAACGAGGATATTTCAGGCTTTATGGAAAGCTATCAAAATGCCAAGATTGCCCTGAACATCTGCAGGAGCAAAAAAGGGATTGGAAATCGAGTATTGTATGAGAATACTCGGATTGACCGGGTGTTATTAAATCTCACCCAAAACCGAGAAATGAAAGAAATTATTTTGTCTACGGTTGAACCGTTGATAGAATATAATAAACAGCGTAATCTTGATTTAATCGATACGATTAGTACATATAATCATTATCAAGGAAATGTAAGTAAAACGGCGAAAGCCTTGTTTCTGCACCGCCAATCCTTACTATACCGCTTACGGAAAATCGAAGAATTAACCGGTCTTTCCCTTGTCGATCCAGATGATTTGTTCTTATTAGACCTAAGTATCAAAACCTGGAAAATGGGCTGTACCTAGTAATGCTAAGCTAAGAGATCTAAACGTTCTCTTAGTTTTTTTATATAAAAATGTATGAAAAATATGACTTGATATCGTCATTTTTGCCAATTGATATCGTTTTAAAATCGATTTAGTATGAATGTGAAAATCATGTGCGAAGGAGGGATAAGCCTTTGAGTTCTTCTAATCTGATAAAAGAATTATCGATCCGGGATGTTTGGGCTGCTAGAAAAAGAATCAGCCAATTAATAACCAAAACACCAACAATTCAATCTTCCATCCTCTCAGAAATCATCGGACGTAATGTCTATCTCAAACTAGAGAATGTTCATGAAGTGGGATCCTTTAAAGTAAGAGGAGCGGCCAATAAAATCCTTAGCTTAAGTGAAGAGGAAAAAAATCGAGGTGTTGCCACTTATTCAACCGGGAACCATGGAATGGCCGTAGCGTATGTGGCAAATAAGCTTGGAATCAAGGCGGTTGTCTGTATTTCCAATCGGGTACCAAAAGCAAAAGTCGATTCCTTAAAAAGGCTCGGAGCCGAAATAGAGATTGTTGGGAAAAGCCAGGATGCCGCTGGAGTGCGCTGTTATCAACTTGAAAAAGAAAAGGGATTAACGGTAATTGAGCCCTTTGATGATCCACATATCATTTCGGGTCAAGGAACGATTGGCTTAGAATTGCTCGAGGACCTCCCAAAACTAACAGATGTAATTGTCCCGCTATCAGGGGGTGGACTGCTTTCTGGGATTGGCCTGGCATTGAAATCAACAGTTCAGGGCATCCATATAACGGGTGTCTCAATGGAAAAATCTGCAGTAATGTATGAGAGTTTAAAAGTGGGCAAGCCCGTCAGGTTGGAAGAAAGTGAGACGTTGGCTGATAGTTTACTAGGTGGAATTGGACTTGATAACCAATATACTTTTCCTATGGTTCAAACCTTCATGGATCATGTCATTCTGATTCCAGAAAATGAAATTGGATATAGCATGGCCTTTATGATGGATAAACACCGCATGATTATGGAAGGTGCTGCGGCAACAGGAATCGCGGCAGTTTTAGGAAAAAAACTAACAGCTAAAGAAGGGGATATTGCCATCATCATTAGTGGTCAGAATGTCGATCTTTCTGTTTTGCAGAGCCAAATCCAAGATTATATGTTTAAAAACTAACAAAACCATCAAGGTCGTCCTTATAACGAGGAGGAGCTTGATGGTTTTTTCCTGTTTCAATACTGAGCTCTGCAAAAATTTAAAAAAACTGACTGAAAATCTTTAAAATCTTTCATACAAAATGAAAGATGAAAAATATTATCCACTTTTTCTATAATACTAAACAAGAAGGAAAATTCTAAAAATTAAATAAATTAAGCTACAAGCAGGAGTGGAAGGAAAGATGGCTTTCTTAATTACGGAGTATAAAGAACGAATTCGTAAAACAAAAGAACGAATGGTTCAAAAAGGAATCGAAGTATTGCTGATTACAGATCCCGCGAATATGAATTACCTTTCTGGTTATGATGGCTGGTCATTTTATGTACATCAAATCCTTGTGTTGTTGCTTGATGAAGAACAGCCAAAATGGATAGGCCGAGGTCAGGATGCCAATGGGGCAAAGAGAACGACCTGGATGTCACATGAAAATATTATCTCTTATCCAGATGATTATGTGCACTCTGATATCAAACATCCAATGGATTTTATCGCGGATCGGTTAACGGAATGGGGAAGAGGTAAATGCTCAATTGGGGTAGAAATGGAAAACTACTATTTCACCGCAAAGAGCTTCGAACAGCTGAAAATTGGCTTACCAAATAGTAATTTTTCAGATGCAACTTTACTTGTTAATTGGATCCGCCTGATAAAATCAGAAACGGAAATCAGCTATATGAAGCGAGCAGCCATCATTGCTGAAAACGCAATGCAGGCAGGGATTGAGTTAATACATGAAGGTGTCAGGGAATGTGATGTCGCAGCAAAAATATTCTATACCCAAATTACAGGAACAGAGAATTTTGGCGGTGATTATCCGGCCATCGTTCCACTCCTGCCATCTGGTGAGAA
This sequence comes from Neobacillus sp. K501, assembly GCF_053749995.1. Lineage (NCBI taxonomy): Bacteria > Bacillati > Bacillota > Bacilli > Caryophanales > Bacillaceae > Neobacillus > Neobacillus sp. K501. The sequence goes on from NZ_JBSLYA010000008.1 coordinate 191,748, forward strand.
AACATCCACACCACATTTAACCTGGACAGATGATCGTTACAAAACAGGCGACGCGGTGATTATTGAGTTGGCTGGGTGCTATAAAAGGTACCATTCACCGCTAGCGAGAACGGTTCAGATTGGAAAGCCGGATGAAAAAATGAAAACACTTTCAGAAGTGGCGGTAGAAGGCATTAATGCCTGCTTGGAGATGATTCGTCCTGGTATCGCCTGCGAAGAAATTGAAAAAATGTGGAGAAAGACAATAGAAAAGAGTGGTTTCATCAAAGAATCTCGACTTGGTTATTCGATGGGAAGCAATTATCCCCCGGATTGGGGTGAGCACACTGTAAGTATTCGAAATGGAGATAAAACGATTCTCCTGCCGAATATGACCTACCACCTCATACCAGGATTGTGGTTAGACGATTATGGATTTGAAGTAAGTGAGTCCATTCGGATAACGGAAAGTGGCTGTGAAACCTTTTCGAACCTACCGAGAAATTTAACGGTAAAAGATGAAGGCATTCCACTGTAAATCGATTTAGGAGGTGATGAATCATGCTGATTTTTACAGAACAGGAAATAAAGCAATTTGTAAAATTGAATGATGTCGCTGTGAAAGTGGTCGAAGATGCCTTTAGCAAACTAGCTAACAAGGAAGCAGTCATGCCGCCGATTATGAGAGTCGACATTGAGGATCAAAATGGGGAAGTCGACGTTAAAACGGCTTATATCCAAGGTAAAGAAATGTTTGCGATTAAAATTTCTTCCGGTTTTTTCAATAATTATCAGCTGGGCCTCCCATCTGGAAATGGGATGATGATTCTCATCAGCACACAAACCGGAATTCCCGAAGCACTTCTTTTGGATAATGGTTACTTAACAGATGTCCGCACGGCTGCTGCAGGGGCTGTGGCTGCTGCCTATCTTTCTAAAAATACGATTGAAACAGCGGGTGTTATAGGAGCAGGAAGCCAGGCTAGGTTACAACTTAAGGCATTAAATCTAGTAAGGAAGTTTAATAGAGTGCTAGTTTATGCCAGGTCTCAAGAACGGGCTCAGAAATTTGCTAAAGATATGGCAGATGAACTAGGGGTGGAAGTCGTCGCCGTCGAAAGTGCAGAAGTGGTGGTGAAAAACAGTGATACCATGATTACCACAACACCTTCCAATGATCCTCTAATCAAAGCAGAATGGTTGCATCCAGGTCTTCATATTACAGCAATGGGGTCAGATGCGGAGCATAAGCAGGAATTGGAGCCGGAAGTATTAGCAAGGGCTGACATTCTTGTCTGTGACACAAAAGCACAATGCGCTCGATTAGGCGAACTGCATCATGCACTCACAAAAGGCGTACTGACAGAGCAATCAGACATCATCGAAATAGGTGAACTGACTTCAAAGAAAGCTGCCGGCCGAATAAACGCTCAGCAAATAACCGTTTGTGATTTAACAGGTACGGGTGTACAGGATACAGCCATTGCCCTTTTTGCCTATCAAGAATTGATTAATAGAAATAAAGGTTTTAAAATCGACAATTCTAAAATCCTACAAAAAAACTGATGAGGAGTGGTTTTGATGACTAACACAAATGCAAAGATGGGAACAAAGGCAGTTTGGGCAGGAGAAAAAGATTATTTAGTACATGGGGCTACACAAGTTCCTGTTGTGCTAAGTGTTGCTTACGGCTATGACGATATGGATGAGTGGTATGATGTAGCAATTGGAAAGAAGAAGGGCCATATTTATGGGCGAAACACAAACCCAACGGTTCAAGCTTTTGAAGATAAAATCAAAATCTTGGAAGGGGCAGAAGCGGCAACAAGCTTTTCAACCGGGATGGCTGCGATCAGCAACACGCTATCTACTTTCTTAGTACCAGGAGATCGAATTGTTTCCATTAAAGATACGTACGGTGGAACGAATAAAATCTTTACGGAATTCCTACCACGTCAGGAAATTGAAGTAGCGCTATGCGAAACAGGAAATCACGAACAAATCGAACGTGAAGTTGCCAAAGGCTGCAAAATTTTATATTTAGAAACACCTACCAACCCAACAGTAAAAATCACGGATATTGAACGGATGGCAAAAGCAGGGAAAGCGGCTGGTGCATTGGTTATTGTTGATAATACGTTTGCAACCCCAATGAATCAAAACCCACTTGCATTGGGAGTAGATTTAGTCATCCATAGTGCTACAAAGTTCTTAGGCGGCCATGCGGATGCTCTAGGCGGTGTAGTCTGCGGCTCAGAAGAACTAGTGGAAAAAATTTATCATTTCCGTGAAATCAATGGGGCAACGATGGATCCAATGGCGGCCTACTTAATTTTACGCGGAATGAAAACGCTTCATTTGCGTGTCCGCCAGCAATGCGAGAATGCAATGAAATTAGCAAAATACTTACTAACAAAAGATATGGTAGAAGCGGTCTATTATCCAGGTCTTGAAACCCACCCACACCATGACATTGCTAAAAAACAAATGAAAGATTTTGGTGGTATGCTGAGCTTTGCGGTAAAGGGCGGTGTCGATACTGTACGTGATCTATTGCCGAAATTGCAGTATGCCAACCGTGCAGCAAACTTAGGGGCGGTAGAAACAACGGTCGGGCCTGCTCGTACAACAAGCCATGTGGAATGTACACCAGAAGAGCGTGCGGCAGTTGGTATTCCAGAAGGACTGATTCGTATCTCTTGTGGGATCGAAGAAATCGAAGATATTATTGCTGATTTTGAACAAGCATTCAATCATGTGGAAAGTCTTGTAAAAGTGAAATAATTTCCATTCCAGTCGCAAGGGGAAATGAACAGATGAATCATCCAAACGTCATTCAGGCAAATGCATTATCTGAGCAACTGATCGAATGGAGACGTCATTTTCATCAACATCCCGAACTCAGTTTTCAAGAGTTCGGGACGTCTCGATTCGTTGCTGACGTGCTTAAAAACATAAAGGGTACACATGTTGAAACAGGAATTGGTGTTGAAACCAGTGTAGTCGCAACCCTAACCTCCGGTGAAGGACCAGTGATCGCTATCCGTGCTGATATGGACGCACTGCCAATTACAGAAGAAAATACATTTGACTATAAATCGCAAAATGAAGGGATTATGCATGCCTGTGGTCATGATGCCCATACGGCGATTCTACTCGGGGCAGCCCATCTTCTTGCGGACAAATTTGAAAAAGAAGAGCTGAAGGGAACCGTCAAATTGATCTTCCAACCAGCAGAAGAGAGTACTGATGAACATGGACTATCGGGCTCCCCATACATGGTGCAAGCTGGTGCCTATGATGATGTCAATGCAGCAATTGCCCTACATATGTGTCCATGGCTTCCAGTTGGATCCGCACAAGTAAATGATGGCTACAGCATGGCAAATGTTGATGTGTTCACTGCTAAAATTTTTGGAACAGGTGGTCACGGAGCCTATCCTGAGCTTGGCACCGATCCGATATGGATGCTTGGAGTGGTGATGCAGGCCATACATGGCATCGTTGCTCGAAAACTGCCAGCTTTAGAGGCTGGGGTCTTAAGTATCGGACAGATTCATGCAGGAACGGCAAGCAATATTATTCCGAGCGAGGTCTTGATTCAAGGAACGATTCGCAGTTATAACCCTGAAGCAAGAGAGTTATTGAGTGCAGAATTAAAGAAGGCACTCTCGATTGTGGAACCAATGGGCGGAACCTATTCGCTCGATGTGGAAAGAGGAGAACCGGCCTTAAAGAATGATCCTGGTATTAATCGTCTCTTTATAAAATCAATCAAAGAGCTGTATCCCGATTTTCAGATTCTCAAGCAACCATTCGGCATGGGTGGAGAAGATTTTGGCTATGTAACAGAAAAATGGCCAGGTGCTTTATTTTTCTTAGGAAGTGGAACAAAGGATGGTATTGCCCGGGATTTGCATACCCCTATCTTTGATCTTGATGAGAGCAGTCTTGTAAAAGGTGCAGCCATTCTTACACAAACGGCAGTCCATTTTTTAAAGGATAACGCCCATTTATCACAGGGCAAAGAAAAGGAGGTTTTAGGAACATGACACATAAATTAGCATTTATTGGATTCGGTGTGGTGGGTCAAGGTTTAGCTGAAATTTTGCTGGACAAAAAAGAGGACCTAAAACAAAATGAAGGTTTTGAAGCAAAGGTTGTAGCCATCTCCGATTTTATCAAAGGCTCGATTTACAATCCAAACGGCCTTGATTTAGCAATAGTGTTAAAGACCCTAAAGGAAACGGGGAAATTAGAAAATTATCCATCAACTCCTGGATTAATCAAAGGATGGGATAGTTTCAAAACCATCGTCAATACGAATGCTGACACGATCATTGAGGTCTCTTATACGGATGTGAAAACAGGTCAGCCAGCAATTGACCACTGTAAAGCTGCATTTGAAAGTGGAAAAAATGTCGTGATGACCAATAAAGGTCCAGTGGCCCTTGCTTATAAGGAGCTGTCTGAAATCGCACAAAAGCATGGTGTTTCATGGGGATTTGAAGGCACGGTGATGAGTGGGACGCCAAGTTTAAGATTGCCGATTGCGACGTTGGCAGGAAATGAGATTAAAGAAATCCGCGGAATCTTAAATGGAACGACAAATTACATTTTAACGAAAATGGAACAGGAAGGCGTTAGCTATGAAGCTGCGTTAAAAGAAGCCCAGGAGCTTGGCTACGCGGAAGCCGATCCTACGGCTGATGTAGAAGGATATGATGCCAGATATAAGATTGTGATTCTAGCAAATTATGTGATGGGTGTGCCTTTGAACGTGGAAGACGTTTCATGCAAAGGCATCACCGAGATATCTTTACAGGATATTGAAGAAGCAAAAGCGGAAGGAAAACGCTGGAAACTACTAGGAAAGGTAAAACAGGAGCACGGCAAAGTAACGGCTTCGATTGCACCGGAAAAGGTAGAAATGACCGATTCGTTAGCATCCATTAACGGTGCGATTAATGCCATCACCTATGAATGCGATTTGCTCGGCCCTGTCACCTTAAGCGGAGCGGGAGCAGGGAAAACAGAAACAGGCTTTTCTCTTCTTATCGACTTGATTCATATCAACCGTGCACGAAAACCTGTTATCGTTTAATTCTTAAAAGAAGGGCGTGAAGAGGATGACAGTTCAAATCAGAGGCCAGAAGATGCTAATTGGCGGGAAATGGAAAGATAGCGAGCAAAACATTGAGGTTCGCGATCCTCAGGATAATAGTTTAATAGATACGGTTCCGGCTGCTACAAAAGAGAATATGCTTCACTGTATTGAAGAGGCAAAGGAAGGTGCCAAGATTAGTGCTGCCATGCCTGTGCACGAAAGAATTCGAGTGATTAATGCAGCGGCCGATTATATCGAAGAACATCAAGAAAAATACGCGTTGACGATCAGCAAAGAAGGAAGTAAAACCATCAGGGAAGCACGAAAAGAAGCGGCACGTTGCATTCAAACACTGCGAATAAGTGCAGAAGAGGCTAGAAGAATCAACGGGGAGACAATTCCGTTTGACCAGATGCCTGGTAGTGAAAATCGTATCGGTTATTACTTTCGTTTTCCGATTGGGATTATTGCCGCGATTACCCCGTTTAATGATCCGTTAAATTTGGTTGCTCACAAGGTGGGACCAGCGATTGCAGCAGGGAATGCGATTATTGTAAAACCGGCAACAGTGACTCCTTTAAGTGCTTTATTACTGGCAGAAGCATTTTTGCATGCTGGACTCCCTCCAAAGGTATTATCCGTGATCACTGGTCATGGAAGCGAAATCGGAGATACACTTGTCACCCATCCTGCGATTCGAATGATTAGTTTTACCGGAGGATTATCTGCTGGCGAAGAGATCGTTCGTAAGGCAGGATTGAAGAAAATTGGGATGGAGCTGGGCTCCAATTCACCGGTGATTGTCCTAGAGGATGCAGATCTTACGGATGCGGTGGAATCAACCGTTTCGGGAGCCTTTTGGGCGGCAGGTCAAAATTGCCTAGGGGTTCAGCGCGTCTATATTCAAGAAAGCATTATGGCCGAATTTCAAAAAGCCTTTGTATCACGAACAAAGCAATATAAAGTAGGCGATAAACAGTCGCTACTAACCGATATGGGACCGCTGATTACGGAAAAAGAAGCGATCCGTGTGGAACGAATGGTGGAGGAATCGCTTGAAAAAGGAGCAAGATTACTGACCGGAGGACAGCGCAATGGAGCGTTTTACTCCCCGACAGTTCTAACCAATGTTCCCGAGAATTGTACAATCGCAAAGGAAGAAATTTTTGGACCAGTAGTTTTACTTTACCCGATTGCCGATTTGGATGAGGCGATTCAAAAATCAAATAGTGTCGATTATGGGTTGCAGGCTGGTATTTTTACAAAAAACATCGAAAAAGCACATAAGGCGATTGCACAATTGGATGTTGGCGGCATCATGATCAATGACAGCAGTGACTATCGGATTGATGCAATGCCGTTTGGCGGGGTGAAGAAATCTGGACTAGGCCGAGAAGGTATTAAATTTGCACTCCAAGAAATGACCGAACCAAAAGTGGTATGCTTTAAACTTCATTAAACGAATCGAAACTATAGATGTAGGAGGGAACCTGGCATGTCATTTGCGACGTATGAGTACAAAGAGAGAATTCTTAAAACAAAAGAACGAATGTTGGAAAAAGGAATCGATGTTCTCTTGATTACCGATCCGGCAAATATCAATTATCTTTCCGGATACGATGGCTGGTCGTTTTACGTGCATCAAATGTTAGTCGTGATTATTGACGAAGACCAGCCGATGTGGATCGGTAGAGAGATGGATGCCAATGCGGCGAAGGTCACCACATGGCTATATCGTGACAACATCATTCCTTATCCAGATAATTATATTCATTCGGATGTTAAACATCCAATGGACTTCATCGCTGGGATCTTAAAGGAAATTGGCCAAAATAACCGATCCATTGGGGTGGAGATGGAAAACTATTATTTCACAGCTAAGAGCTATGAACAGCTGAAAAAAGGATTACCGAACGCGTCCTTTCACGATGCCACCTTATTGGTGAACTGGGTACGGCTGATCAAATCGGATGCCGAAATCGAGTATATGAAACGTGCTGGTGTCATTGCGGAAAGAGCGATGAAGGCGGGGATTGAATTAATCCAAGAAGGTGTCAGGGAATGTGATGTTGCGGCTAAGATTTTTCACACGCAAATCACAGGTACTAAGGAATTTGGCGGAGATTACCCTTCGATTGTACCGCTGTTGCCATCTGGTGAAAAAACTTCCACACCACATCTTACATGGACAGACGATCGATACAAGGACGGAGATGCCGTCATTATTGAATTAGGAGGCTGCTATAAACGATACCATTCACCTTTAGCCAGAACCGTCCAAATTGGCAAGCCGAACGATAACTTGAAAACCCTTTCATCGGTGGCGGTAGAAGGAATTAACGCCTGCCTAGAGATGATTCGTCCAGGCATCGCTTGTGAAGAGATCGAAGAAACATGGAGAAAATCGATTGAAAAAAGTGGTTTTGTTAAGGAATCACGGCTCGGCTATTCCATGGGATTAAATTACCCTCCTGATTGGGGAGAGCACACGGTAAGTATTCGAAAAGGCGACAAAACAATCTTGCAGCCGAATATGACCTTCCATCTGATTCCAGGATTGTGGCTTGACAACTATGGGTTTGAAGTGAGCGAATCCATCCGAATCACAGAAACCGGTTGTGAAACCTTTGCCAAAATGCCAAGGAACCTAGTTTTGAAAGAATTTGTATAAAATCGTTTGAAAATAAAAGGGGATGATGCATAAATGAAGAAAGCTACAATGGCTACTGCAATAGGAAATCTAGTCGAATGGTATGAATACGGTATCTATAGTTATACTGCTGCAATCATCGGAGCTCAGTTTTTTCCAGAAGAGAGTAGTTCTGTAGCTTTATTGTATGGTTTTGCGGTGTTTGCAATTTCGTTCTTCTTTAGACCGCTTGGGGGTATTATATTTGGCTCTATCGGTGACCGATTGGGACGAAAGAAGATTCTAGTTGTCACTATTCTGATGATGTCATTTGCGACTGCCCTCATTGGGATCATCCCAAATTATCAAACGATCGGAGTCATGGCGCCACTTTTATTAATTGTCATGCGGATGGTTCAAGGGTTAGCAGCAGGGGGAGAATACACAGGTGCCTCCGTGTTCATGAATGAGTCAGCACCAAATTCCCGCAGAGGTTTATTTACAAGTTTACTTGAATCAGGTTCCATACTTGGATATATTATTGGTTCCTTGTTTGTGGCGATTTTGACGACTACATTAAGCTCCGAGCAAATGGCGGATTGGGGCTGGCGGATTCCATTTATTTGTTCTTTGCCATTAGCATTAGTGGGGATGTATGTTAGAACGAAAATTAATGATACACCTACGTTTATAAAAATGAAAGAAGAGAACAATTTAGCCAAAGCTCCTTTGAAAGAGATGTTTGTCACAGCAAGAAAACCACTGGCGATTTCATTTCTAGTGGTCGCGTTCGCGAATGGTGCTTATTATACGTTACTAACATATTTACCCTCGTACTTTGAAACGCAAGTGGGATTAACGACGATTGAATCTCTCGTGGTTACAACCAGTGGAATGGTGTTAATGATGATCCTGTTTCCGATATTTGGGATGCTAGCAGATCGCTATGGACGAGTTAAGTTCCTGCTATTATCTGCTTTACTTGCTATTTTTACGGCAATTCCAATCATCGCCTTTGTTTCGGGTGGTTCTCCATCGGGTCCGCTTATCGGCTTCTTTGCTCTAGGTGTGATCGTTGCCATCTTTATTGGCGTATTTCCTTCGACACTCCCATTGCTATTTCCGAACCGAGTAAGAAATAGTGCTTATGGAATTTCTTATAATGTATCGACGGCAATATTTGGAGGCGGGGCGCCATTTATCATCACCTCCTTGCAAAACGCATCAGGTAATAAACTCATGCCGGCGTTTTATTTAATCGCAACTGCTTTAATGGCCATCGTCGCAATGTTCTTCCTGCCGAAAACTGTCAAAGGGGCCAATGCAAACAATAACAATACAGAAATTAAAAATGTTATTTAGATAGCGTAGGGTCCTTTACTTACTGAGTAAAGGACTTTTTTAAAATCTGTTTAAGATTTCCTTTACGAGTATTTTAAAAAGTAGCAAAGAAAAAGGATGGTAATAGATAGATAACGAAAATATTATTCTTAATATTTAGAAAATATTAAATGTTTTAAAAATTATAATTATCTGGTAAAATAGTAATCAAACAAATAGATTCCATTACTTTTTGTCTAAATGTTTAGAAAATTTTAAACGTATTAAATTTATTTAAAAAAGAGGAGGGTCGTATATGATATTTGAAAAGACAGAGTTTTTAAAGCGATTAGATAACACAAAAAAGGCTATGGAAAAAAGAGAGATTGATATTTTAATCACTTCAAATCCAGCGAACATGAATTATCTATCTGGTTACGATGGCTATTCATTCTATATCATTCAAGGGGTTATCGTCCTGTTGGCCGAACCAGAACCGATTTGGATTGGTAGGAAAATGGATGTTCCAGGAGCTGAATTTTCCACATGGCTTGCACCAGAAAATATCATCGGGTATGAAGATGATTACGTTCAATCAAACACGAAACACCCGATGCACTTTTTTGCCGATGTTTTAAGAGAAAAGGGAGTGAGGAACAATAGGATAGGGCTTGAAATGGCTCAGGATTCTCTTAGTGTCACTTCCTTTAATGAATTGCAAAAAAAGCTACCCGATTGCCAATGGAAGGACGCTTCCTATTTAATCAATCATGTGAGAATGATAAAGTCTGATAGAGAAATCCACTATATGAAATTAGCAGGCAAGATCACATCTCATGCGATGCAAACGGCTTTCGATTCAATCCATGAAGGAGTGGAAGAATCTGAAGTCGCAGCACAGATATATCAGTCCCTAATCAAAGGGACGGAAGAACAGACTGGAGATTATCCAGCGATTATCCCTCTAATGTCCTCTGGTGAAAAAATTGCAGCACCACACTTGTCATGGTCGAAGAATGATTATAAAAAAAATGATATTGTCACCCTTGAACTATCTGGCTGTGTTCACCGCTACCACGCGCCATTAGCTAGAACCGTTTACATAGGTACTCCGACACAAAAATATCTCAACACCGTCAATACGGTCCTGGAAGGACTGCATGAAATGCTTCATGTCATAAAAGCAGGTATCACCTGTGATGAAGTGGCCGCAAGCTGGAACAAGGTATTGGCAAAATCTGCGATTACAAAAGACTCCCGAGTTGGTTATCCCATTGGAATCGGCTATCCACCTGATTGGGGAGAACAAACAATCAGCATCCGCCCCGGTGATAACAGCATCCTACAATCCAATATGGCTTTGCATCTACTACCAGCCCTTTTTCAAGCTGACACAGGATTTGTCGTAAGTGAATCCATTCGTGTAACAGAAGAAGGCTGTGAGCTCCTGACGAATCTATCACAAAATCTGGTTCTGAAATAAGGTATTATGTTACTTATCTATTTTTATCATGAAGAGAAACGCTAAATTAAAGAGTTTGAGAGGGGTTAGAATATGAAAAAAAGTCGACTTTTTACTACTCTTCTAAGTGTGTTCTTACTAGTTTTTGCGTTAGCTGCATGTTCCAATGAGCAAACGGGACAAAGTAATCATGGAAAATCATCACAATCGTCTGGCGATAAATCATTTGTCTTTGCCCGCGGCGGAGATGCCGTTTCACTGGATCCATCTGAGGTGACTGACAGTGAGTCAGAAAATGTTTCCCAAAGTATCTTAGAGACATTAGTCACTTTTGCCGAAGGAAAAACCAAGATCGAACCGTTATTGGCAACGGAATGGGAGGAAACCGATAATGGGTTAACATATACCTTTAAACTACGTGAAGGGGTTAAATTCCAAGATGGAACGGATTTTAATGCAGAAGCGGTAGTGTTTAATTTTGAACGCTGGATGAACGGAAAAGACAATACGACCTTTCCTGTTTATGCCTCTGTTTTTGGTGGATTTAAGGGAGATGAAACTCATAATCTTCAATCGATAGAAGCGGTTGATCCTTACACCGTGAAATTTACTTTAAAGCATGTCATGCCGACCTTCTTAAAGAGTCTGGCATTAACACCGTTTTCAATTTCCAGTCCAGCAGCGATTAAAAAGTACGGAAAAGAATACAGCAGTAACCCCGTTGGTACAGGTCCCTTTGTTTTTGAAGAGTGGAAAAGAAACGATCGGATTATCTTAACGAAAAATAAAGATTATTGGTTAGAAGGCTATCCAAAATTGGACCAAGTTATTTTCCGGACGATTGTCGATAATTCAGCCCGCCTAAACGCTTTAATGACTGGAGAAATTGATATGATGGATGGCGTCGACCCAGGAACGATTCAACAAATTGAAGCAGATAAGAACTTTCAACTGATTTCTAGACCATCCCTTAACATTGGATATTTAGGTTTTACCGTAACGAGAGAGCCGTTTGATAATAAACTTGTTCGTCAAGCACTAAATCACGCGGTGAATAAAGAGGAAATGATTAAAGCGTTCTTTGGAGGTCAGGCTGCCCCAGCAATAAATCCAATTCCTCCATCAGTTGAAGGATACAACGACTCTATTGATGCCTATCCTTACGATGTGAAAAAAGCGAAAGACCTGTTAGCGGAAGCAGGCTACGCGGATGGATTTGATATGGAAGTTTGGGCGATGCCTGTTTCGCGGCCATATATGCCGGATGCCAATAGAGTGTCTGAATTCCTGCAATCAAGCTTTGCGAAAATCGGCGTCAATGTAAAAATCGTCACTTATGAATGGGCGACATACTTAGATAAAGTAAAGGCTGGGGAAGCAGATGCATTCCTACTAGGATGGACAGGGGCCAATGGAGATGCGGATGACTTCATTTATTCATTATGGCATAAGGACAATATTGGAAGCTTAAATTCAACGCAATACTCAAATGAGCAAGTGAACCAGTTATTAACGGAGGCGAGAACAATTACTGATGAAGCCAAGCGTGCGGAGTTGTATCAAAACGTTCAAGAAATCATGCATGATGATGCACCGATTCTGCCGTTAGTACACACAACACCTGCAATGGCTGCAAGAACGGATATCATCGGATTTGATCCACATCCAACTGGAAGAGTCATTACAACTAAAGTAGACTATAAATAATAGAAGAAGGCAGGTAGGCGAAAGCCCTATCCTGCCTTCTATCAAAGTTTAAAGGGTATGATCATGGACGGAGCCTGTTTATTGAAACTCCTAGTCCCTATTGAAAAATAGCTTACTGGAATACCGGGAAAAAGAAAGGAGTTTTTACATTGACTCAACAGAGTGTAATGACTTTGATGCAAAAATCATTTGATTACTTAGAAAGTATCTATTCAGAATTAGTCGTGATCCGGAGAGATCTGCATATGCATCCGGAGCTTTCATTTCAAGAAAAAAGGACTCCAGCCTTCATCGCAAACTACTTAAAAGAACTTGGATTGGATGTTAAAACCGGTGTGGGCGGCAATGGCGTTGTTGGTTATTTAAAGGGAGGTAAGCCTGGAAAGACAATCGCGTTAAGAGCCGATTTCGATGCCCTGCCTATTGAAGATGAAAAAGAAGTCTCATATAAATCGAAAGTACCTGGTGTCATGCATGCATGCGGACATGATATTCATACAGCTGCCTTACTGGGGGTGGCGAAAACTTTGAGTAAGGTGAAAGATGAAATCAAAGGAACCGTTGTCTTCCTTCATCAGCATGCTGAGGAATTAAGTCCAGGTGGTGCAGTTGGCATGATTGCGGACGGATGTTTAGAGGGAGTGGATGAAGTATACGGTGCCCATGTGGAAGTGAATTTTCCCATCGGAACGATCGCTGTAAATGATGGCTATGTCCATGCGGCATCGGATGCCTTTGATATCACGATTTTTGGAAAGGGAGGACACGGTGCAGAACCTCATCGTTGTATTGATCCGGTTGTGATTGGCAGCCATCTTGTGGTCGATTTCCAAAACATTGTCAGTCGACGAATTGACCCGCTGCATCCGGCAGTGGTGACTGTGGGAGCCTTCAATAGCGGCCATGCACATAATGTCATTCCCGATAAAGCCTATTTAAAAGGAACTGTGAGAACCTATGATAAAGAGGTAAGGCTTCAAGTAGAAAAAGAGATCAACTTAATTGCCCAGCAAACAGCAGAAAAGCATGGTGCCAAAATAGATGTGAAGTACACAAAAGGGTATATTGCCTTGTATAATCATCCGAAAGAAACAGAATATATCAAACAGCTTTCCTCTGAAATATTTGGAGAAGAAAATGTCGTGCTTAAGCCGGCCGATATGGGCGGGGAAGATTTTGCCTATTACGTAGATGCAGTACCAGGAACGTTTTTCTGGGTCGGCGGAGGGAATCCAGACCTGAATGCAGTTTACCCCCATCACCATCCAAAGTTTGATGTCGATGAAAAATCAATGATTTATACCGGAAAAGTTTTTATTTCTGCTGTATTAAATAACTAATCTATATTTTTTGGAAAATATAGTATAAATTAATAGTAAGGAGTTCGAGGTTAAATTATTGAAAAAGATGGTGAAGTGGATTGAATGCTGACTTTAAGAGGGTGAGAGATCAAATCATTGATTTTAACTCCGATCATCAAACATTATTCTCCATGCCCAATACTCTTAAACGTTTAATGTCCGTGATGTATTATTATGAAAAACCAATGACATTAGATGATATGACTGAGTTGTTGGGCATGAGTAAGGCGAGCATGAGTATTGCTGTCAGAGAACTCGATGAAATGGGATTAGTGAAAAAGATTTGGAAAAAGGGTGAACGGAAGGATATCTACCAAGTGGAAGAAGATAACTATGATAGTTTTATTAAATTCTTCTGTTACCACTGGCGGAAATCAGCCGTTTCTAAAATAAATGCTTTGAAAAAATTCATCTATGAATTACAGGAGATTAAAGAAAAGGAAGGCCTAGATGAGGAATCGCTAAAATTACTGGAAAAAGACTTGAAGAAGCTATACTCCGGTTTGGAATATCTTGATTGGCTGAGCCGTCTCATCCAAGCGCTTGAATCTCATGAGATTTTTGATTTTATTCCGAAAATAACTGCGGAAGAGATCATGATAAAATAATGTTTGCATAAGTTAAAGCAGTGCGCGTGAATGATGTGACCCCAAAAAGTTAGATTTCACTCTAACTTTTGGGGTGCAGTTCAAAAGCCGCATTGCTTATTTGCTTTATTATTGAATTGGGGAAGATTAGCATAATATCAGATAGGACTCCTTCAAATTAAAATCTTGCTTGGTAAAAAAATAAGCGTTATGGTTACAATGTGGAAAAATTATAGGAAGGAAGTGCAAAGATGGATCTTGAAATAGTTATGCAGGAACTGGAAGCGCTCGGCAAGGAACGAATCAAAAAGACATACATAAGCAATGGTGCACATGAGCCTTTATTTGGTGTGGCAACTGGCGCCATGAAGCCGCTATCCAAAAAAATCAAGAAAAATCAGCCTTTAGCCGAACAGCTTTACGCCACTGGCAATTACGATGCGATGTATTTTGCAGGTGTCATTGCTGACCCAATGGCGATGACAGAGGAGGATTTTGAGCGTTGGATTGATGCAGCTTATTTTTACATGCTGTCCGATTATGTGGTTGCGGTTACTTTGTCTGAAACGGATATTGCGCAAGCTGTTGCTGATAAATGGATTGCAAGTGGTGAAGAACTGAAAATGTCGGCCGGTTGGAGCTGTTATTGCTGGCTTTTGGGAAATCGCCCGGACACTGATTTTAGTGCAGACAAGATTACAAGAATGCTTGATTTGGTGGAAACTTCGATTCATGACGCTCCTGAACGGACCAAATCCGCGATGAATAATTTTATCTACACAGTCGGAATTTCTTATTTACCTCTTCATGATAAGGCGGTTGAAACGGCAAAAGCTGTAGGCCCAGTTGAAATGAAAAGAGAGAAGAAAAAGAGCACTATTTTGCAAGCGTCTGTAAATATTCAAAAGGAACTGGATAGAGGAAAACTTGGGTTCAAGCGCAAATATGTTAGGTGTTAGGCCTTGTTATTTATTTACTCTACGAAAAGATGCATGAAAAAAAGTCGCTGCAGCGACTTTTTTCTTTTTCCACTTACTATTTATTTAATCAAGTTCCAACGGTAAAAAAGCATATTCTCCGTTCTTTATAATCCTACATTTTCGAACCGGAATAGGGTGTTTAAAAATAGGCCCATCTACCACAGTTGTATGGAATTCTCCTCCTTCTCCGCATGGGTCAATCCCACGAGCTTCAAGCTCCTTCACAAATTCATGGGTCAACGTTCGCCCTAAATCTTCTTCTCGCATTCCTAATGAAAGATTAACAGTTACAATCATTGTGACAAATTCCAAATTAATAAATTCCTCGACCGCTTCACGGTGATTCATTTCCCATAATGGCATTCCAAGCTTTAATCCAGCATTCTTTGTAACCTTGTCATGCCAACAGCCATGTTCAGGCATATCTAAGTCACCCGTTACTAATACTTCTGCACCTTGAATTTTAGCCATTTTTAAAAGATCCGTAAATACTTTTTCGTAATCTGCCCAACTAGCAACCCCAGTATAGAAGGGCAAACCTATTGATTCTGCCTGGGCACGTATGAGCTCAGAAGACATTCCGTGAGATCTGGAACGTTTCCCTTCTTCTTCCATCATGACGATAAGTCCAACTGCTTCGCCGACCTGCATGGCTTTATATAAAGCTAGAACACTATCCTTACCACCGCTAAAAGAAGTGATAAATTTATGCCCGTTTGCACCCTTTTTCCAATCTACTAATTCAGACATCCTTATCATTCCCCTTTATTCTTAATACTTTTTTAAGAAGGCCATTTTGAAAAATTTGATACTTTTATATGTAAATTCAAAACCTTATTTGTTTGATTATAACAGATGTAAAAATACGGGTCTAAGATTGAAAATCTTGAAAATTGGTAATAAAAGATGAGAAGATTGTTAGTAGATCGGCTTTATATATCAAAAAGAAGGAGGAATAAAGATGTCAGCATTAAATCAAAAAATCGTTCCGCACCTATGGTATGACAAGGAGGCCAAAGAAGCAGCAGAGTTTTACACTTCCATTTTCCCAAATTCAAAAATTACAAATGTAACAACAATCAATGATACGCCATCAGGGGATTCAGATATCGTCTCTTTTGAGCTTTGGGGACAGAAGTTCATGGCCATCAGTGCAGGGCCTTATTTCAAGCTCAATCCCTCAATTTCTTTCATCGTTAATTTTGATCCATCACAAGAAAAAGACGCGAGCGAAAAATTAAATGCGGTTTGGAACAAATTATCCGAAGGTGGCACAGCGTTAATGCCCCTTGATAAGTATCCTTTCAGTGAAAAGTATGGCTGGATTCAGGATAAGTATGGTTTGTCCTGGCAATTAATGCTTACCAATCCAGATGGTGAAGATCGGCATCCATTATTGCCGTCACTTTTGTTTGTCGGTGACAATTGCGGTAACACCGAAGAGGCGATACAATTTTATACATCCATTTTTAAGAATGCCAAGCAAGGACATATCGCCCGCTATCCAAAAGGGATGGAACCTGACAAAGAAGGAACGATTATGTTCACTGATTTCATGCTTGAAAATCAGTGGTTCGCCGCAATGGACAGTGCGCATGAGCATAACTTCCGTTTTAACGAGGCATTCTCATTTATGGTGTACTGTGACACACAAGAAGAAATTAATTATTACTGGGAAAGACTCTCGGCCGTACCTGAAGCCGAGCAATGCGGTTGGCTGAAAGATAAGTTTGGCTTATCGTGGCAAATTGTGCCGACTGAGATGGACGAAATGATGAGTAAGGGGACACCAGAGCAAATTTCGCGCCTAACTCAAGCATTTCTTAAAATGAAGAAGTTTGATCTTGTGAAATTAAAGGAAGCATATAGAGGAGAATAAGAAAACTGTCTAGGCAAGTGTTGGATGGGAGCTTCTGAGAAATTGTTAAAGTGAAACAGAGGGATGTTTTACATATAAGGTGTTAGAGTTTAAAATCCGGCATAATGGCCGGATTTTTTTCTTTATGCAAGATAATTGGCCTCTGTCTGATCAAATTTCGGGGAAGATATGGGATATGATGTTGCTTATAAAGCGGTTATGGCTAATGGTTTATTATTATAATCAGAATAGAATTTTTTCAGGCGGAAGAAACTAAACAACAAATAAGGAAATGAAAGGATTTTTAAATATTGGATAAAGATAGATTAACTTCTGCAGAAATTACGAACTTATGGATTCATTATATTCGGGAAACAATGGCCGTTTGTGTAAGCAAATATGTATTAAAATGTGTAAACGATACGGAAATAACATCTACCTTTCAATTAGCATTAAAATTGTCAAACGGACATATTGATACTTTAAAAAACATCTTTACCAAAGAAAAGTTTCCAATACCTATCGGATTTACCGATAAGGATGTTAATTTAAAGGCTCCGCCATTATTTACGGATAAATTTTGGTTGATCTATATTTACGGTATGTCCATGCATGGGTGTTCATTATATAGTCTGGCATTTAACAGTTCATCTAGAAGAGATATACGAGATTTTTATTACCAATGCATGAATGATTCTATGGACCTTTATAATACGTCAATTGACGTTCTTATTTCGAAAGGTATATATGAAAAATCACCCTATTTCACGACCCCAGAAAAAGTTGGATACATAACAAATTTAAGCTATGCCACAGATGTTTTTGGAACACAAAGGCCTTTAAATACAATTGAGAGTGGCAATATCTTCTTTAATCTCAAAAAAACGAACTTACAGAAGGGACTAATGTTAGGTTTCAGTAAAGTTTCCAAATCAAAAGAGATCCGTAAGTTTTTGGAAAAAGGGATGCAAGTAACCAACAAACATATAGGATTATGTTCATCTATCTTAAAAGAAAACAATCTTCGAACTCCTCAATCATTGGAAGCAGAAATTACGGATTCAGAAATTGCCCCTTTTTCAGAAAAGCTTATGCTGTTTCATGCAGGAATATTGTTTAATATGGCTGTGTCCTATTATAGTTATGCTGCTGTTACGAGTATGCGGGCAGATTTAATTGTCCACTGTGAAACGGCTATTTCAAGGGATTTTAAAATTTTGGCTCAATTTATGCATCTATTGATTAAAAATAATTGGCAGGAAGAGCCGCCAGTATCAGACGACCGTCAAAGGGTGAAAAGTTAAAAGAACTGAATTAATAAAATAAAAATGAAATGAAGGAATTTACATGAAAACGATTAAACCAATAAAATTAGGATCAACGAAAACAAACACGACAGTAAATTTAACATCAGCAGAAATGGGTAAGCTTTGGGCTACCTATATGGGAAATAGTATGGCAAAATGTATTTTAAGCTATTATCTTCAGCATGTTGAGGATAAAGATATTAAGATTTTATTAGAAAATGCACTTCATTTAAGTAAAGACTTCTTGGAAAAAATAACAGAAATCTTTAACAAAGAAAAGTTTCCAATACCTAAAGGGTTTTCAGAAGAAGATGTCAATTTAGGAGCGCCTCGTTTATTCCAAGATGAATTCTATGTTCATTATTTAAAATATACGGCTAAAGCGGGACTGAGTATTTATAGTGTGGGGATACCACTAGTGTTTAGAAGCGACGTACAAGATTTCTTTAAATATTGTATGGATTGTACACTAGAGTTAATGGAACAAATTAAAGAAATATTAATGAATAAAGGACTAATTATTAAGCCTCCAATCATTCCCATTCCTGAAAAGGTGGAATTTGTTCATCAGGATTTTTTAAATGGTTTCCTTGGCCATGTTAGACCTATGCATGCACTTGAAATTGCCCATTTTTATGACAATATTGAAAATAATGTGACAAGTAAAGCCTTAATCATGGCATTTGCCCAAGTAGTCAAGGATGAAAAAATTCGGAAATTATTTGAAAAAGGGAGAGACCTTACATCTACTAATATTGAACGGTATAGACAAATGCTGTATGATGAACATTTGCCATCACCAGCTTCATTAGATGACTTAGTAACAACGTCTACTTTTTCACCATTTTCGGATAAAATTATGCTTTTTCATAAGATGGATATGTTTACCATGAAAATAAGAGCTTTTGGAAATTCAGTGGCTGTAAACGGGAGGCACGATATCGGTATTCTTTATTCAAAATCGTTAATGAAGATTTCACTATTCGTTGAAGAGGCGGCAAAAATAATGATTGAGAAAGGTTGGTTTGAACAACCACCCAAAGCAGCAGATCGAAAAAAGTTATCTTCAGAATAGTGTTAATTAGACCAAAATGCACTAGCATAAAAAAGGGGGGGTGAAACAATTGAAGCCCCATCCAATTAAATAAGAATGGGGCTTTTTACTATACAGAATTACATATCTAAATCTGTGAATGCATAAGGTAGTAGTTCCCTTAAGGTCAATTCTTTAATTTCTTTTTTCTGATTGGTTAAATAAACGGGCATTTCAGGTGAACATAATTCTACTAAAACCTGTCTGCAAATACTGCATGGGGGTAGAAAGTCTACTGTATCACCTGATACAGCTATAGCCTGAAAATCACCTTTTTTGTATCCGTTTGCAATGGCGGTGAATATAGCCGTTCTCTCCGCACAATTGGTTGCACCAAATGAAACATTTTCCACGTTTACTCCGTTAATAACAGTACCATCTTTTAGTAGTAGAGCAGCACCAACAGGAAATTTGGAATATGGTACATAGGCTCTTTCCTTCACCATACGTGCACTTTCTACTAATTGCTCTTTATTCATAAATACCCATCCTTTACAAAGAAGAATGAACTTTCACAGTTCCCTTTGCGCCAACGTTTGTTTGGCAGGACTTCTATTATTACCGTTAAACGAATTATTTGTCAATATTTTTAAGTGAAATAAATGACAATCTAAAAACAAATCTAAAAAAATGTAGTAAATAAAGAAGAACAATGGATGTTCTTAAAGAAAAACAACACAAAAGCACAGAAATAGACTTTTTGTGTTGTTTTCCGTATTAAAATGTTTAAGCTTTTTTTAGTTTTAAAGATACATGGGTAACCGCAATACCCCAAAGGATGATAAGGGTCAGGTAAATAAATAAACTTGTTGTAGGGGATGCATCAAAGGTTCCTAGTAAAGTCCTCAAATTGGTTAAAATGATGATGCCTCCTACTAACGTTCCTAATAGATTAGTTGGTAATTTCTTGACTAACCAAGCTGCAATCGGAGCTGCAATGATCCCGCCTATCATTAAGGCTAATACCCATTGTAAATTTATCTGTGACCATCCTAAAGTTAGGAGAAAGCCTAAAGTTGAGGCTACGGCAATGGCAAATTCACTTGTGTCGACCGAGCCGATTACTTTTCTCGGTTCCATTTTACTGCTTGTTAAAAGGACTGGGGTTGCAATCGGACCCCATCCTCCACCTCCAGTAGCATCAAAAAAACCAGCAATAAAACCTAGTGGCAATAATTGTTTCTTAGTCAGTTTATTTTTTGTAAATTGTTTGGAAGAATTCCATTTAAATAAGAACCGATATATCACGTAAATACCCAGGATTAAGAGAAAAAATGAAACATAAGGTTTAACAATATCACCTGGAATACTACCTAGAAAACAGGCACCAATAAAGGCTCCGATGGACCCCGGGATAATTAATTTATAGACAACCTGTTTATCCACATTTCCAAATCGAATATGTGAAACACCAGATGCAGCAGTCGTAACGACTTCAGCCATGTGAACAGAAGCGGATGCGATCGCTGGTGCAATACCGAACATCAACAAAAGCGAACTGGACGTAACCCCATAGGCCATACCTAAAGAACCATCCACAAGCTGTGCAGCCAAACCAATTAATGCAAGGATAATTAACCTTCTCAAAAGAACCTCCACCTTTTTCAAAGTTACCGAATAGACTAGATTGATGGGTAAATATACTTGTTGTTATAGATTTCGAGTAAATTGATGACGAATCAAATCAAGTTTCTAACCTAAATTATGAGATTCTAGATAAATGGGTTCTTTCCTTAATTAAAATTAGGCGGATACCTGAAATGATGGAGGAATTCGAATGGATTTTCGCAGGGGAATATCGTTGAATTGAGGTAATGAAAAAAAGCTTGGGATATTCTTCGCCCAAGCTCTTCTATTGAATTAGCTTACCATTCCATTCGATCGACCTGAATCATAATTTTGGTGACGTATTGTTCCTTATGGTTCACGACCACAGTATCATATATATATTCTTCAAAGACATGTTCACCTAAGGTCAAATTTAGACGATCCATTTCTGAAAAAAGTCGTTGATAGGTTTGATGTATCGTTTTTTCAACGCCAATATGATAACCAATCAGAAAATCACCTTTCACACTTTTAAAATACGGATATCCTTCTTTGGGATACGGCTGTTCAATATATAAATAGCTATAATTTGTGAATTCTCCCTTTAATACATGCTCTCGCTTTCTGATAACCCCAATGGGATATCCTGTGTCAAGGTGTGAAAGGTTCAATTCATTAATAAAATCGGAAAAGACCTCGAGATATTCTTCATCGGTTAGATTTTCAATGTTCCTGCTTAAATAAAGGGTTACTTCTGGTAATGTTTCAAGCGTAATTTGCTGAAAATCAAGGTGTGTAGCTTCCTCCATTAAGGATATCTTCGTTTCAATCATTTTTTCCTTCATTTCAATCTCCTGACGCTTTTTCACAATCTCTTCTTTCTTTTGATACATTAATGACAAAAAACTCTCGGGTGATTTATTTTGGGTATATTGTTGAATATCGTTTAGCGACATTCCAAGTTCCTTTAATAAATCGATCACAAAGAATAAGTCTATTTGGCGAATTGAATAATAACGGTAACCTTTTTCATTTTTAAATACCGGAGACAAAAGCCCAATTTGATCGTAAAAGAAGAGGGTTTGTTTGTTTACTTTGCAAAGCTTCGCGAATTCCCCAGTCGTTAAATATTTTCCATTTTTTTTATTCATTTTTACAGCTCCGTCCTTGACTATATAGTAACTATATACACTAGGATGGAAATTGTAAACAAATCAAAACATACGAGAGAGTATGCGTTAATCGGTTTTGTTAAAAGGGGATGTATAGCATGAAGACATCTAAAGTCATGTTAGGATTAGTGTTAATGAATTTGTTCATTGCCTTTTTAGGGATAGGTCTGGTCATTCCAGTCTTACCTACGCTAATGAATGAATTAGGGATTACGGGAGCAACGATTGGTTATTTAACAGCAGCCTTTGCGATCGCCCAATTGATTGTTTCACCATTTGCTGGAAAAGCGGTAGATAAATTCGGCAGGAAATTAATTATGGTCATCGGTTTATTCATTTTTGGTCTCTCCGAATTTTTATTTGGGATAGGGAAAGAAATCGAGATGCTATTTATATCTCGTATTTTTGGTGGAATAAGTGCTGCGTTCATTATGCCAGCTGTTACAGCTTTTATTGCGGATATTACCACCATAGATACGCGCCCGAAAGCACTGGGGTATATGTCAGCTGCTATTAGTACAGGTTTTATTATCGGACCAGGTATTGGTGGATTCTTAGCGGAATTAGGAACGCGTGTACCTTTCTTTTTTGCAGGAGGACTTGGTACTCTTGCTGCGATTCTATCGATAATTTTATTAACGGAACCAAAACGCAATGAAGAACATCATGAACATGCCCCAGGCGGTAAGACTGGCTTCAAACGTTTGCTTGCTCCTGAATATTTTCTTGCGTTTATTTTAATTTTTATTGCTTCATTTGGTTTGGCAGCATTTGAATCGTTCTTTAGCCTATTTGTGGATCATAAATTTCAATTTAAACCATCTGATATTGCCATTGTTATTACAGGTGGAGCAATCTTTGGGGCGGTTTCACAAGTCATTTTATTTGATAGGCTTACCCGTATTTGGGGTGAAATTAAACTGATTCGTTATAGTTTAATTTTATCTGGGATACTTGTCTTTTTAATGACGGTAGTCCATTCCTATTTCGCTATTTTACTTGTTACGTTCCTTGTTTTTGTAGGATTTGATCTATTCCGGCCAGCGATTACTTCTTACCTTTCCAACATCGCAGGGAATGAACAAGGTTTCGTGGGTGGGATGAACTCTATGTTTACTAGTTTGGCAAACATAAGTGGCCCGATCATTGGGGGGATATTATTTGATATAAATATTAATTATCCGTATTACTTTGCAACAGTGATTACAGGTTTTGGTATTGTAATTACCTTGTTCTGGAAGAAGAAGGATTCTTCGAGCGGAGTAAAGGCTCGTGTAGCAAACGAATAAAATTGAAAGAACAACGAAAATTTGTGCTGCTTTTACAATTCCTGACCTGAAGCAGCTGTGCTTCGGGGTCATCGAAAGGGAATTCATGACCTGAACCAGCTACAGAACCAGGGTTCGGGGTCATGGAAAGGCGGTTCATGACCCGAACCAGGAACAAAACCGGGATTTGGGGTCATCAAAATGGAATTCATAACCCGATTATGCAATAGAATCAGGGTACACGGTCATGAAAAAATGATCACTTCCTTCCATGAATGGAGACACCAGGAGTGAAGTATTATTAAAAGAGCTATATCTGAAAGACTTTGGGGAACTGTAAAAACAGTTCCTTCTTTGATGAATATTGACGAGGGTTTGGGAATAATACCTGTATCTGCCAATTCTTCTACTAAGGATGATCACGATGTCCCTTGCTATTCAAGCCCATGCTAGCATGGTTTGTGTTGATTGTTTTCGCTATTGTTCCCAAAAGAGTAACCCTTACGGAAATCGTCTTTTTGTACTTCGTTATCGTCATATTCACGATTACCTTATTCACCATACTTGATGTCAATTTGCAATGGGTTCCACTCACTCGAGAGGTAGAAGGATCTTTTGCTATGTATATAAGTCGATTGATCGTGATACCTTTTCTAATACTCTTATCTGTAATTGTAATCATTTCGCATTTGAAAGCGAAATGGCGCTGGGTATTATCGGCGACCATTCTTTTGTTCCTTTGCCTGGAAGATCGGATTTATTTGTGGGCAGGTCTCATTACGTTCCGCAGATGGAATGAATTCTATTCGGCCCTTATGTATGGGGCATTTATGGTTTTAGTCTGTTGGGTAGCCCGTTGGTTTGTTGGTCTAGGCGGGGGAGGATTCAAAAAACATGAATGAAATTCGTTATGATCATCATTTTAATGCGAACGAGTGGTTTATCGTCATTTCACTCTTCGTTGGTGCCTTAGTAGTGTTCTTGCTGCCGAGGAGGTTTTCAGAAAAAAACACTTGTGTTTTCCTCATGTGTGGTGTATTTTTTGGTTTCATATTCGACCACACCTTAAGTGTGCTACCAGTTAGTTATTATGTTATTAATGACAGATCCTCCTTTGAATTGATGGATTTTTTATCTCATGTAATGTACGCACCATACAGCTATCTTTTCTTTTATCTATTTGATTACTTTAGCATCATTCCACGTTATTCCCTGTTGTACATCTTAGTTTGGTCACTTTTGAGTGTCGGGATAGAGCGATTTTGTGAGTTCATTGGGATCTTTCACTATCAATACGGATATAACACCTATTATTCTTTCGTCATTTATTTATTAGTCTTAAGTATTTGGGTGCTCTTTTATAGGGTTATAAAGACATATGGGGAAAAACAATTTTAGATGCAAAGTGGAGACATTTTGAATACTTTCTAAAAGTAGTTATAAAATGAAACAAAAGCATCCATTTCGGGTGCTTTTATTTAAAAATTAGATATTATGATGAAACGAATGGTTATTTTCTTCTCGTGGCTTCTCCAAAACAAAAAGCTTCACATATCAATAAGTTGTGATATCTTTTTTATTCCCGTTAATCAGCTTCAGGTTGTTTTTCTAACCATCCATTTTTAACCAAAATGTTGAAAGAAAATGCACCGGCCTCCATGGCATGGGTAAATACTTTACTATAGTTTAAAATGATATCCGATCTATAACTGGAACCTAGTGAGGCACCATAATAAGTAAGTGCAGCATTTACTAAAAATCCGCCGTGGAACATGATTAATTTGTCTGAAAATGGACTTATAGTAGAATCGGTAATCTCATTATCCCATTTTTCGGGTATTGGCAATTGATCCTCGCGTAAAATTTCATCGAAGCTTTCAGCATCTTTCCCTGCTAATTTAACGTTTTTTAACATAAAATTGCGTACGTCCTCCCGTACCGCCACCTGACTAAACGCCAAACTTAACGTCTTAATAAATCCTGTCTTAGTTGAATTAAAGAAGAGGGTGCTGATTTCCGAACTGTTTAGTGGTCTTTTGTCCCCAATTAGATTAGATATGAATCCAGGAGATTCCATAAACTTTGCACCATGAGGTGAAGGAATGGAGGGGACACTTCTATATTTAGGCTGATTTTTTGCCAATTCTACTATTTTTTGAAACAATTCCTTAGAAGAGGTAAGACATTCAAAAAAATAGTTTTGTATGTCTTGTCTCTCTGAATTGGAAAAAGCTAAGCTGTAAGCGGTTAGCCCATGTATTGTCATAATATAAGAATAAAAAAGTAGGAATTGATCAGAAAACAGTCGAGGAGCATTAACATTCACGTCATTTTCTGTAAATCCTATTGGGATTTGGAAATTAGCACTTTTTAGGAATTCGCTAATTTTTGTAATATGGGTCTCGGCCAACTGTAAAGCGAACTTTAAAATGGGTTTTATCTCCTTGTTTTCAACAATATTTAGAAAATATTTATAAACACAAATTGCCATACTATCACCCAGATACTGTAACCACAGGGCAGAAACTTCTGCTGCCGTTAAGGGGTTTGATTTTTTACTACTAAAAATCCCCAAGATAGATACCTCCATTTCTTTTTTTGATATTATTTTATGGGATTGCTAATAAACTATACGGAGGTTATTATCGCTTGGAACTTCAAGAAATTTGAAACATCCCCTACCTTTTATTTTTGTTGGAAAAAAATAAATCAAAAAATTACTTTATAAGGAATAATTTATGAATAATATCTCAATTGACAATAAAAGAAATTTAACTCCAGATTTAGCCCGAGGCTTTATGTTGTTGTTTATTGCTTTGGCACATGGTCATTTATTTATATTTGCAACTGAACGAGAAATTACTTATACCGACCAGCTGGCCGTATTTATTCGGCAAGTATTCATTGACGGACGCGCCTTTCCTTTATTTGCAATCCTTTTTGGATATGGACTCCATCAAGTATCGAAAGGGCAAGAGAGAAAAGGGAACAGCTGGAAGGATACTAAAAAAAATTTTAGACGTAGAGGAGCTTGGATGTTAGTGATAGGCTTTTTCCATGCAACTTTTTTTCTCGCGGATATTATCGGGGTGTATGGATTTATCGCTCTCCTTTTTGCAGGTATATTTCTTCGCCTATCCAATCGAAATATGATCATAGTAACAGTGCTTTTTCTAATTTTGGTGGGAGTATTGGCTCCGGAAATGCCTAGAGGTTTTGATTCATTAAATGATACAGTCACGAATTCGGCTACGATTGAAGACCCAATTGAGGCAGCAATGACTCGAATGTTTGATTGGATGTTCTACACACCCGTACTGAGTTACCAAGTAATACCCGGGGTGCTAATTGGTATTTTAGTGGCACGTTTTCAGATAATCGATCGCCCTAAGAGCCATAAAAAATTCCTCTACATGGCTGCTATATTTGGACTATTTATATCGACAGCTGGTGGAATCCCAATGGCGCTAATGTCTTCATTATTTTGGACTAGTTACAATGATGTATGGGAAGTTACCGCGAAATCACTTCATACGATCACGGGTTATGCAGGTGGGGTGGGATGGACAGCGCTGATTGGGTTACTGGTCATTAAGCTGGAAGGAAAAGATGGACTCATTATAAAAGCGATTGCAGCACTCGGACAACGTTCATTGACTTTTTATTTATTTCAGTCGATTCTGTTTGTTCTTATTTTAGCACCTTATGCTGGGGGTCTTGGTGGACAAATAAGTCAATTGGGAAGTGATTTGATTGCGTCCTTGGTTTGGTTAATTTCAGTGTTAGTTGCTAACTTTATGCAACAAAGATCAATAAGAGGACCTTTTGAGACATTCTTAAGAAAAAAATCGGCAATTTAATTAACTAAAAATGGATCGGCCAAAATAGTTTAACCAACGAAAATGATGCTTCTGTTCATATAGCAAATATATGGGCTACTTTGATGGCATTTACTTCAGAGAAATGAAAGATACTGTTTGAAATAATTACTCGTATTATTAAAATGTATGACAAAAAGAGGCTGTCACGAATGACAACCTCTTTTTTATGATGATTAAACGTTTGTGGTGAGACTCTCTGCCATCTTCAATTCGTATTTGTAGGCAGCCAACGCTAGTTCATACCTCATCTTTTTACCAGCTTCCACGAAATCTTCTTCCTTTACTAGACCTGATAAGGAATATCTGTGCCCCATAAAATCCACGTTCAGTTCTGTGATTTGGTTGAATTTGAAACTCTCCACGGGCAGGCCGTCCTCATCCTTCAACAGGTATTCCCAATATTTCTCGTTACATGTTTGTGCCACTTCCTCCATCACTTTAAAAGCATCGTCCGGATTTTGCTTAAAGTTGAGAACAAGGCTTTCATTCACCCGGCGTCTTCCCCGGGTGCCATTCTGAAGTTCCGTGATGTTGCTATAGGAGACGGTATAGAGGTATCCGTCATATTGGCGGATCTTCAGGTGACGCATGCTGATTTCCTCAATTTTCCCCTGACGGTTTCCGTTGATGATCACATAATCCCCGTGATGGATTTGGCGCTCAAACAAGTAAGTCAGCCCCATAATGTAATCACGGATAATATGCTGGAAGATCACTGCCAACGCACCAGCCACCACCACCGATCCAGTGACAAACTTAGCCAGATCGAAGAAATGGCTAGCAATATAAATAAGGAAGGAAACCAGACCCAATACTTTTGTCACCTGGTTAGCAAAATGCATCAACGTTTCTTCACGTTTTTCATCCAAGAAGCTTGTTTTGTCAAAGAAAAGCTTGATGGATTTACGGATCAGATAAACCGTAAGTATAATCAGCAGTGCCACCGCTAAAATTTTTACGGGCAACTTCTGGAACAATTCTAAGAAAAACATCTTATCAGCCTCCATTTTTCTACTATATCAAAGGAAGTAGGATAAGGAAATAATCCACAGTTATTCCATTGATATCAATAGGTGACGAAGTGATATGTTATTTAGACTACGGTCTTTTCTTCCCAAACAACTTCCTAAAAAAAGGAACAGTTATCCTCTATCTGTTGGGAATACCCTCCTTGCTATGATAAATGTGTAAACAACATTTAGCTGATGGAAACAGCAAAAACCAAGGAGGAGTTTTTTATGGAAATATCGAATAAAAAAAGTTGGAGAAATTATGTATTTCCTTTTTTCGCCGTTTTATTTGCACTTGGAAGCCTTGTCGCTTTACAAAGTGTGGATGAAGGGTTAATTCCATGGTTCCACGATCGATATCTGGAAGAAGAGTGGTTCCAGCCATCGATGCTTTGGCATTATGGGGCACATGGGGTATTAGTGGGGATTTTATTTGGCGGAAGTTTCGAGGAAAGCAGAAGTAAAGCCCCTTGCCATGCAATTTTACACCGTTGGCCATATTATTTTTATTGTAGTTGGGCTGATTACGTACGATCAAATGTTAACTATGCCATTTGTATTGATTATGTTTTCAGTGGTAAATCTTATTTTAATTCTTACCTATATTCGGCCAAAACAACTATTTATGCTTCATAAAGCAGAAACCATAAATAAGCCATTGCTTTACCTTACAATTGCAGCAACACTCATCCTGCTTCCACAAATTTGGCATGGTTTATCTCAGCAATGGAATCAAGTAGGCGGGGAATTCCGTTGGGGTGAAATGGCCGTGATGTATGTCGTCTTACTGATGGCCGGATATGGAGCTGCACTCGGAAAAGGGGGAGCGAAAGTCTTAAATTTATTGGCAAGCTTATCTTATCTTTATCTGGCAATCCTATCCTTCTCCATCCCAGACCTTCCAGGTAGCTGGGGCTATGTTGGCGGTGTATTATCACTATTGATGAGCGGCAGCCTTGTTTACTTTGGCTTAATAAAAAAAGTAGAGAATTAGATTGATAATAAAGTATCCGTTTCATAAATAAGATAGGAAAGGGGAGGTGGCGATGACAATTAACACTCAATTGGAGGGGAATAGTAAACATCTGCTAACCCCTCGTTTCCTTGTTTATAAATATAGTATTTTATCAATCTGTTTGATTACCATATGTTTGTTCGTCCTGAGTATTCCTCCTCTCTTTGATACGATTCAAACGAAATGCATTGAAGAGCGTTGTCAGGAGGTAGGTGCCGTTCCCCCTGGAATTACACAATTAGAAGCGATTGGCTGGAACAATACCACGTATGCAGCCTTTTACACGGGAATATATAGTTTGTTTGCATTGGTTTTTATCGGAGCAGCAATTCTATTATGGATCAAAAAGCCGAATAATCGTATGAGCTTGTTTGCCATTCTGACACTTTGTACCTTTGGGGTTTCTTTCCCAGCAACAACAAGTGTTCTCGAAGGAAAGCATGTGGTATTGGATTTGTTCATTAACATAAGCTATGTGGCAAGTGTAATTGGCATTGTCATGTTCTTTTTTCTTTTTCCAAATGGCAGGTTTGTTCCGAAATGGTCTGGTTGGATTGTTGCGGTGTTAGTGATTAGTAGATGCATAGAGTTTATGATCCCATCCTTAGGTTGGTCCCTGAATGATAGCATTTGGACGATTGGGTTATGGCTATTGGTTTGGTTGATTACCCAGCTTATCTCGCAAATTTATCGCTTTCGTAACATATCCAGTCCTGCAGAACGCCAACAGACCAAATGGGTGGTATATGGATTTGGGGTAATGGCGATTGGGTTCCTATCCATTGGTGTAATCCCCATTTTCATAGACGAACGCTATATTACGGAAGGTGGACCGATCAAATTTGCTTTCATGAATTTAGGAATTCATGCCGTTTTTATGCTGCTGCCAATCACCATCACGATTGCTATTTTACGAAATCGATTATGGGATATAGACCTCATATTAAAAAAGACTTTTATTTATGGTGTTTTATCTTTATTTATTGTCACACTATATATCTTAGTCGTATGGTACTTAGGACTCTTTTTCCGGCAGCAAGGAAGTCTTCTATTATCCCTCATTGCAACGGCGATTGTGGCTGTATCTTTTGGGCCGATAAAAGAAAAGCTTCAAAAGATGGCTAACCGATCATTATTTGGAGAAATAGAAAGTCCCTATAGGGCACTAGAACAATTAGTTAAACATTACGAACAAACATTCGAATCAAATGAAGTCATGAAAATGCTTGCTCAAACAATAAAAGATTCAATGCGGCTGCCTTTTGTATCCATTACGGTTCATCATCAAAATGGCGAAGTTTTTACAACGGAAACCGGAGTAGAGCAAGGCGAGAAGCGAACATATCCTGTTAACTATAAGAGTGAAGAGTTAGCTGAATTAGTCATTTCGCCTAGGTATGCACAAGAAATCTTCTCCAAGGCGGATCAAAATCTTCTTCAGCTTCTAATCCGTCAAGCAGCTGTTATTATCAAAAGCTTGAAGCATGATCTAGAAGTACGATTGCTGAATGAGCGTTTGCAAGAATCACGTGAACGACTCGTCATAGCAAGAGAGGAAGAAAGGCGCAGATTACGGCGAAACCTCCATGACGATTTAGCGCCAAGACTCGCGGCCCTTGCCCTGAATGCAGGGACGGCGGAAGACTTGATTAAGGAGAATCCTGAAAAAGCGGAGGAAATGATTGCAGATGTAAGAAATGTCATACGTAAATCCGTTTCTGATATCCGGCGTTTGGTTCATGATCTTCGACCACCAGCATTAGACGAGCTTGGGATAGTAGGGGCCATTAAGGAACGGATTAATGATTTCAAACCAAGGAATATCGCACATGAACATAGAATCAAGTTTGAGTTTACTTCTGATGAGCTGCCGAACTTGCCGGCTGCAGTCGAAGTCGCTGCCTTTCGAATTGTTACTGAGGCACTCGTGAATGTTGTGAAACATTCCCAAGGGACGAAGTGCCAAATCAGTTTATATAAGAATATACCAAAACAAACACTTGAACTAGTGATAACAGATAATGGCATAGGGATACCCCTTTCTTCTGACCTTTTAAAAAAGGGAATTAGCTTACATTCCATGAAGGAACGAGCCCATGAACTAGGAGGAGAATGGAGAATCGAAAGAATAGAGAATGGGACACGGGTATGTGCCTCATTACCAATGGCGGATTATGGAGGATAGATGGTGAGAGATGAAAAACTTAAGGATATTAATTGTCGATGATCACCCGTTGTTCAGTCACGGTGTCAAAACATTACTTGAAAGCAAACAAGGTTTTGAGGTAGTAGGCTTGGCGACAAATGGGGAAGAAGCAGTTGAACTTGCGAAAATACTTCAACCGGATGTGGTGTTAATGGACATCCGAATGCCAGGACTAAATGGGATTGAGGCTACTCGTCAGATTACGAGTTTATCACAGAACATAAAAGTTTTAATCGTCACCATGTTTGAAGACGATGCTTCTGTCTTTACGGCGATGAGAGTAGGTGCCAGGGGATATATTTTAAAGGATGCCGATCGTGAGGAAATCTTAAGAGCGATTCGAGCAGTTGGGGAAGGAGAAGCGATTTTTAGCCCTGAAATCGCCTCAAGACTGATTGAGTATTTTTCAACCGCTAAACCCGCAACAAGTGTCGAAGCCTTTCCCGAGTTGTCTGCCAGAGAGCGTGAAGTATTGTATATGATTGCGGATGGGGCCAATAATGCGACGATTGCCGAGAGTTTAAACTTAAGTAAAAAGACCGTAGCAAATTATATAACCGTGATCATGAATAAGCTACAGGTTCAGGATCGCGAGGAAGCGATTCGATTGGCTAGAGAGGCGAGGAGGTTGTAATGGTTTCATACAACGCTCCTGCCTCTTTTTTTACTCAGAAATATAGTTCCTATAAATAAATAGAAACTGAACCTCTTTTTCGTAAAATTTTATTGCAAATACAACAAAAATAGATTAAATTTATGTTATACAAAAGTACAACAAATATAAGGAGTAAATGATGAAGGAAATTCTTCGTGAAATTGGTATGATTGCCAGGGCGTTAGATTCAATAAGCAATATTGAATTCAAGGAATATGAACTTACAAAAGGACAGTATTTGTACCTTGTGCGCATCTGTGAAAACCCAGGGATTATTCAGGAAAAGTTAGCTGAGATGATAAAAGTTGACCGCACAACTGCAGCACGGGCAATTAAAAAACTCGAAATGAATGGCTTTATTGAAAAGAAAGACGATCAACAGAACAGAAAAATAAAGAAGCTCTTTCCAACTGTGAAAGGGGAAAAGGTTTATCCTTTTATCAAAAGAGAGAATGATTATTCCAATAACGTTGCATTAAAGGGATTTTCCGAAAAAGAAGGGGAAACCATCTTCAATCTCCTTCAAAGAGTTAGAAAAAATGTAGAAAAAGACTGGGAATACGTAAAAAAGGGAAACAAGAGAAATTATTAATTATTTTAAAGGAGAGGCATTCATATAATGACGATAAAAATAAAAAATTGTACCCGAGAAGAAGTTCACAAACTTCAAGAAATTAGTTATGAAACTTTTAATGAAACATTTAAGGATCAGAATTCACCTGAAAATATGAATGCTTATTTGGAAAGGGCATTTAACTTAATACAATTAGAAAAAGAATTATCCAATGTTTGTTCTCATTTCTTTTTTGTATATGTTAATGATGAAGTGGCTGGTTATTTAAAGGTCAATATGGATGATGCTCAGTCAGAGGAAATGGGTGATGAATCACTTGAGATCGAGAGGATTTATATAAAGAATACATTTCAAAAACATGGGCTTGGTAAATATCTGTTAAATGCAGCGATTGAAATGGCGATGGAGCAGAGAAAAGAAAGTATTTGGCTTGGCGTATGGGAAAAAAATGAAAATGCGATTGCATTCTATAAGAAGATGGGGTTTGTTCAAACGGGAGCCCACTCTTTTTATATGGGCGATGAAGAACAAACGGATTTAATCATGGTCAAAATACTTAAATAACTTTTTTGAAGGTGGTTTTTTATGTATATTCCAAAAATGTTTAAGGTCACGAACATGGATGAAATTTGGGATTTCGTTCAAGCAAACTCCTTTGGCACGATGATTACAACAGAGCAAGGGAAACCAATTGCCACTCACTTGCCATTAGGGGTAAGTAAAAAAGGGGATAACTACTATATTACAGGGCATATCGCTTATGGAAATCCTCAGTGGAAAACATTTGAAACCTGTGAAGATGTACTCGTTATGTTTCAGGGACCGCATGCCTATGTTTCCTCTTCCTGGTATTCTCACGAAAATGTTCCGACTTGGAATTATCAGGCTGTCCATATGTATGGAAAAGCCAGTACTTTAGAGAAAGATGAGTTAGTAGAGGGATTAACAGAAATGTTGGAAAAATATGAACAAAATCGTGAAAATCCTGTTTTATGGGATAAACTGTCTCCTAATCTATTGGAAACTCAACTAAAGGCAATTGTTGGATTTAAAATTAAAGTGGAGGAAATTCAGGCCGCCTATAAATTAAGTCAGAATCGAAATGAATCGGATTACCATAACATTATTGATAAATTGAAAAATGAAGAAGATCCAAATTCGAACAAGATGGCAAAAGTGATGGAAAACAGGATAAAAAGTATTGAAGGAAATTCCTAATATCTTGTTAATGTCTTTTCAAGATTGGTATTTTCTAATGACTGGCTGCAAATGTAAATGCAGCTTTTTTGTTTCATTATCATTTGGTAATTATTAATTTATATCTGGTAATTAATGAAACAATTACTTGAATAATTCGTATTAAAATAAAACAGTTAGTATAGGCGTTCGTTTTTAGGAATTGATCATCGGAGCAGCAAGAATACGAATACAAAAGATAAACAATAATGAATCAGCCGCAAATCTTTAATTTACAAAGAATAATATACATATAAGGAAGTGTAATAGTTGAAAAAGTTATATATTTTTGTTTTGTTAACCGTAATTTTGATGATTCTGGGAGCTTGTTCTAATTCTACAAGTGAAAGTGTTCAGAAATCAAAAAGCACCCAGGTTACAAATGAAGAGGAAGTTAATCTAAATGAAAGTAATTCCACCTCAGGAGATTCCGCTGATATAAAGTCGGATAATACCTCATCAGAAAATGGTATTTTAACTGAAGGTGTTAAGGAAGATAAAGAAATACTTTCTCAATATTCTAGTGAACAAATTGAATACGCTCGAGTTTGGTTGCAGCTTGGACCAAATCAAGAGTTAGATGAACTGAATGTTCGACAAATCCCCGCTGGTACACCAATTAATCCAGATGATGACACCAGTGCTAATTATCCAGAGGATGTCATCCAGTTAGCAGGTTCTCGATTAGTAGATGGATCTGTAACCTATAGTGGTAACGGGGATGGTACGATTAATGTATACAACGTTCCTTTACGTTGGGATGGCAGTTATCCTGCAGGGGAAAAATTCTACATAGAAATTATTGAAAATAAGAAACAAGTGTACGTTGATACAGGTAATGATAAAAAAATCATTGAGCTAATCAAATTGCTCAAAGAACATTCTTAAGATACCGGTGTGAAAACAGATACATCCCATGCTTTGAACTTTCAGATTTTAAAATTAAAAAATAAAAGAAAATAATCAAAGCTTTCTTACGTGGTTTGACCATTTGAGAAAGAAATCAGGAGATTCCTTCCTCAAATGTTCCAACTCTTCATAATAACCGACATAAATTGAATAGCGAATAAATATCACAAAGGCTTCAATGCCTTTGTTCTGTCTATATGGATGAACGCATCGTAACGTTCAGATGGGCGGGTGGGGACGTAGTTGCCGAATTTCTCATAGAAGGGATGGTAAACTACACCGATGGCACGATGACCGATTTCTCCGTTAAAAATATTTTTATTTTCTTTTGTAAACATTACATATTGGTTACATTCTCTTGCGGAATGAAGCGCTTCTTCCCAGCTGCCTGCTGCTCCTGGAGGAACTGGCATTACCTCGTGTTTCACTCCCCATTTCTCTGCAGCAATCACGGTGCCTTGGTACGTTCCAAAACCCACACTGTAGATTTGATCTTCTCCATATCGTTCACGCGTCAGTTGCCCGACATTTACCATTCCTTCCCTTGCCATATCGGTAGCCCGTGCGTCACCAATATGGGTGTTATGCTCCCACACAATTCCTTTTGCGTCCGGACCATAAAAATCCCCAATATTATCAAGGGCCTCCACCATATGGCTGTCCCGGATATTCCACGATTCAGTGTCGTTGGTGACCATGGTGTGGTAATAGTACTCAGCGTTTTTGGCGACTATGGCGTTAATTTTCATGTTAAGGGCAGATTCAGGATCATTCTGGTCGATTTTTCTTTTATCTTTTATCATAAGCAAAAGGTCCATGACTTCCTTCATACAATTTTCACCATAAAAAGCCGCAGAAATCCCGTATTGTTCCGGCTTAGGGTGAAAGGGCTCAAAGCAGGCAATGGCCTCTAGAGCTTTTTGCAAATCAGGCGAATTGATTTTTTTTAAATGGTCGACAATGGCCTCCATCGATTCCCATAAGCTATAGACATCGAGTCCGTAGAAGCCGATTTTCTTATCAGTTTGAGTTTGGTTATATACATATAGCCATTCAATTAAATCGATCATTTCTTCATTGGCCCACATCCAGCTTGGCCACCTGTGAAAGGAGCTCTTTAAAACCTCTTCTGCACTTGAATACTCCGGTGCCATCCCTTTAATATATCGGTTTACCTCATAGCATGCAGGCCAGTCTCCCTCTATAGCAACAAAAGAAGACTGATGATTTTTAATCAATTGCTTTGTGATTTCCCGGCGGATAGTATAAAATTCACTGGTTCCATGGCTTGCTTCGCCAAGGAGTACAAATTTTGCCTTGCTAGCCTCTTTGACCAAGGGAGCAAGCTCGGCTGCAGTTGAAAATGGGACAGCGTATTGTTTGATTTGGTCGATTAATACTTCCATTCTGATCATGTTCTTCACCTCAATACTAGTATGAACTGAGGATAGACCTAACATTTATCGTAACTAATAAATCACTATTTAGGTGAAGTTCACTTGTAAAGAATAAAGAATGACTTTTAAGAGACATGAAAAAAATTCTTAAAACGAATGAGATGGTAGATTGAAGTTATTTTAGCTAATAAGTAGCTTCGAATATATCTGCATGATGCGGTTTCTTAATCATGCAATCATAGAGTTGCTTATGGTTGACATGCAACCACATAGTTGCTTATAATGTAATTATGAATTGGGACAAAGACGCTATATTCAAAGCACTTGGGGACTCGACTCGGAGGATTATTTTAGATGAATTATCCGATCGGAATGAGCAAACGTTATATGAACTTACGGTACGGCTTATTACCAAGCATGAACTTTCTATTTCGCGACAGGCGATCGCTAAACATCTTTCAGCATTGGAAGATGCAGGGCTCGTAACATCAAAACGAAATGGAAAATATCGAGTACTGATATTCAATAACGAACCACTTAAAAATTTGCTGAAAGGATGGATTTAGTAAAATAATTTCTGAGAATGTATGGTTTTTTCTGTTTAATGCCAGATTGTTAACAGAGTGCCATACCTCTCAACCTATCAAAGGAGGCAATAACGTTGAAAATCATTGTTACCAGTATTTTCGTTGAAGACCAAGATAAGGCACTAGAATTTTATTCAGAAGCACTGGGATTTATAAAAAAGCATGACGTACCCACAGGGGAATATAGGTGGATAACGTTGGTTTCTCCCGAGGATGAAAAGGGTACCGAGCTTTTACTTGAACCTAATAACCATCCAGCCGCAAAAGACTATCAAACAAAATTGTTTGCTGAAGGCATCCCAGTAACCATGTTTGGGGTAGCAGATATTCAGGCAGAGTACAATCGATTAATAGAAAAAGGCGTTAAGTTTACGATGGTACCGACAAAAATGGGAGAATTAACAATCGCTGTCTTCGACGACACATGCGGTAACCTTATTCAGATCATGCAAAACTAACTTCGGACTAAGCTCCCTACATGAAAAAAATCTTCCTAGGCGGAAGATTTTTTTTCTTTAATGAAGAATATTGACAAAAGAATGAATAACATTTAATATTATCTCATATTCAAGATAAATAAATTCGAGATAAATAAAAGGAGGGTGAAGGAATTGGAGAGAAAATGCAAGAAATTCCCCTTTCTAATGTTAATGCAAACATCTAAAGCAATTCATGAGAGAATAAAGGAAGAAATGACAAAAAACAAGTTAAATATAACAGAGTTTTCAGTTCTAGAGGTACTATATCAAAAAGGAAAACAAACGATTCAACAAATAGGAAATCGTATATTAATCTCAAGTGGTTCTATGACCTATGTAATAGATAAGTTAGAACAAAAAGGTTTATTAAGACGAAATGACTGTCCCGACGATCGCCGAGTCATTCATGTTACCTTAACCAATACGGGAAATGAATTAATGAATCAAATTATGCCACCGTATGATGTAATGATTGATCATATATTTGATTCATTAAATTCTGATGAGGCAGAGACACTAGTGAGACTTTTGCAAAAAATAAGGATGAACGTTTAAACATTTATTTTTTTGTATATATCTCGAGTTCGAGATAAAAAGTCTTGCTCAATATGTGTAATGAAAGACAAATTAAGGAAGAGCAAATGGGCAATATAAGGTATAACGAAATGATTATAATTGGCAAAGAAAAAGTAGCAAGTAGAAGACAAAGTGGCTAATGTAATCCCATTAACAAGTTTGTAACTGTAATTTAAATGTCATTTAAAAGGGGAGTTCAAAGTGAGTAAAAAAACATTAGGGATCCATCATATTACAGCAATTGTCGGTCATCCACAGGAGAATGTAGATTTTTACGCAGGAGTTTTGGGTTTGCGATTAGTCAAGCAAACAGTTAATTTCGATGCTCCAGGTACTTATCATCATTATTTTGGTAATGATGGTGGAAAACCAGGAACCATTATCACCTTCTTCCCATGGGCTGGGGCTCGTCAGGGAATCATTGGTGACGGGCAAGTAGGAGTCACGTCTTATGTTGTTCCAAAAGGGGCTATGGTATTTTGGAAAAACAGATTAGAAAAGTTCAATATCCCCTTTACAAGCATGGAACGGTTTGGAGAGCCATATTTAGCATTTGATGATCCACATGGTCTTCACTTGGAAATAGTAGAAAGAGAGGAAGGCGAAATCAATACGTGGACTTTCGGAGAGGTAACACCAGAAGTGGCGATTAAAGGTTTTGGCGGAGCCACTCTATTCTCTAGCCAGCCAAATAAAACGGCTGACTTATTAGAAAAAGTCATGGGTCTTGAATTAGTGGGGAAAGAAGGAGATTTCGCTCGCTATCGTTCTACTGCTGATATTGGCAATATCATCGATTTAAAATTAACTTCAATTGGACGAGGACAAATGGGCGTTGGTACCGTTCACCACATTGCTTGGCGGGCGATTGATGATCAAGATCAGTTGGATTGGCAAAAATTCGTGTCAACCAAAGGATATGGAGTTACTTCTGTACGGGATAGAAACTACTTTAATGCTATTTACTTCAGAGAACATGGAGAAATATTGTTTGAAATTGCAACGGATCCTCCAGGATTCGCACATGATGAATCACAAGAAACAATGGGTGAAAACTTGATGTTACCAACACAGTATGAACCTCATCGAGCACAAATCGAAAGATCTTTGATACCATTTGAAGTAAGAAAACTAGACTAATTTTAAAGGGATGATTTCGATGCTTTCAATTGATCCTGTCTCATTGTCTGAAAGAGATAATTATAAATTTCTAATAGGGAGCATTATCCCTAGACCCATTGCTTTTGTCACAACGATTTCAAAAGATGGCGTAATAAATGGTGCACCATTTAGCTATTTTAATATCGTGTCATCCAAGCCCCCGATGATTTCATTATCTATACAACGGTCATCAGGTAGACAAAAGGATACAGCGAGAAACATCATAGAATCTAAAGAATTTGTCGTTCATATTGTTGATGAACAAAATGTTGATAAGATAAATAAGACAGCTGCAAACCTTCCACCTGAGGAAAGTGAGCTTGAGTTAGCGAAATTAACTCCAGTAAAGAGCATGAAGATTTCGGTTCCAGGTATCAAGGAAGCGAAGATTCGAATGGAATGTTCGTTGGAGCATTCCTTAGAATTAGGCGGGACAGATATGACCGGCTGTGATTTTATCATTGGAAAAGTGGTTCAATTTCATATTGAAGAAAGTATTTATGAAAATGGAAGAATCGATCCTAATGGTTTGGCTGCTGTAAGTCGGTTAGCCGGTAACAATTACGCAAAAATTGGTGAGATTTTTGAAATCGAAAGACCTCAATAATGCATGACCTGCTATGGATCGGTAGTCATAAACTTGAAGTTTAATACTTGATTCATATTTGCAAGGTGAGGAATCAAGGTAATGATACATACTATAGGTAATTACTGGGGAAGGTATTTTTTAGAATAACTTTTTTGGGGGTTACTTATGGATGATAGAGAAGTACAGATTAGGTTTACAGCCGGTGAAATTGGTCAACTTTGGTTTCAATACTTAAATGATAGCTCAAGCATATGTGTTCTGACGTACTTTTTAGAAAAAGCTGAGGATACTGAAATTAAGCGTATCATTGAATTTGCATTAGAATTGTCAAACTCACATATCCAAAAGATTTCAGCCATCCTAACTGAGGAAAAACATGTAATTCCAAATGGTTTTAGTATTAAAGACGATGTGGATTTAAACGCTCCTAGACTTTATTCTGACAGTTTTGCACTGAATTTTTTAAACCAAATGTCTAAGGTTGGCCTTACAACTTATGCAGCCAGTGTTGGAACATCTGTAAGAAGTGATATTAAATCCTATTACATGGATTGCCTCACAGAAACGATGCAATTATATGATAAATCTACAGAATTATTATTATCTAAAGGTATGTATATCAGGTCTCCGAGTTTGCCAAATTTAGAGAAGGTTGAATTTGTAAAAAAACAATGGTTTATGTTAGACGTGTTCGGAGAGAAAAGACCATTAGTTGCTGCCGAAGTCGATAATTTATTTGCGAATATGCAAAGAAATGCCTTGGGGGTTGCAGCACTTACTGGATTTAGTCAAGTGGCGAAGGATAAGGATGTAAAGCAATTCTTCTTAAAGGGCTTAGAAATTGGGAATAAACATATAAGGTTATTTAGAGGGAAGCTAGAGGAAAGTAAACTTCCAGCACCTATGGGATGGGATTCCGAAATAACAAATAGTACTGCCCATACCTTTTCAGATAAACTGATGATGTTCTTTACCAGTGGATTGATTTCTTTGAGCGTAGGCTATTACGGTACAGCTGTTAGTCAAAGTCCTAGAGGAGATCTTAGTGCTATGTATAACAGGCTATCTTTAGAAGTCCAAATGTACTCTGAAGATGGAGCTAATATCATGATTAAAAATAAATGGTTGGAACAACCTCCTATGGCATCCGATCGGGATGAATTAATAAGGAAAAAGAGTTAATGATACATCATATTTTAAGTCCTTCTGCTGTTAACAGAATGGACTTTTTTATTATATTCTTGTTCAAGAACTGTTCCGATATATTCCGTATATAAAATATCGAGTAAATGATACATAGTAACGATAAGATGTAGTTGTAAGGAGGGAAATGAATGTTACAGGAATTCAATCATTTAATGGATTACATTGAAACACATTTGACGGAAGAAATCTCTGGGAGTGATATATCAAAAATTGTGGGACTATCTGATTATCATTTTAAAAGAATGTTTTCCTATATGGCTGGAATGTCATTGAATGAGTATATCAAAAATAGGAGATTGTCCGTAGCGAATGTTGAATTAATAAACGGAGCCAAAGTGACAGAGATCGCCTATAAATATGGTTATCAATCCATTGAAGGATTTTCAAGAGCGTTTCGTGAATGGAGTGGTTTTTTACCTTCCGAAGTTACCAAAAACAAAATTCAAAAAACATTTCCCAAGTTTTCATTCTATATCGATATTAAAGGAGGAATATCAATGGAATTCAAAATTGAAATGAAAGAGAAGTTTCATATAGTCGGAGTATCAAAAAGAGTGCCGATTCAATTTGAAGGTGTAAATCATGCCATCTTAGAACTAGCCCAGTCCATCACCGAACAACAAAGAAAAGAAATGCATCAATTAGCAGATTTATATCCTCAGCAAGTGTTGAATGTCTCTTATGATTTCGAAGATGGTTTCTTGGAAGAAAAGGGCCACTTAACGCATATGATTGGATTTGCTACTACAAAAGAAAATCCCTTCGATGATTTAGAGCAAATTACGGTTGAAGAAAGCACATGGGCGATTTTCCCTAATCAAGGACCATTTCCAGCTACGTTTCAAGAAACTCACGCAAAAATTTATTCGGAATGGCTGCCTTCATCTGATTATGAAATAGTAGATTTACCTGGAATTTCGTTCACACAGCACAATGGACCATCCGACAATAAATATAGTGAAATTTGGATGCCTGTAAAGAAAAAAGTTAGCAGATGAACTTAAATGATATGACAGAAATGGTTGGTTGTTCATAACTGAGTTTATTAAAATGTTATATTTACGATGACTAAATTAACATATTTATCGCAAATGAATGGCGTATTGTATCAAAAAAGAAATAAGAAAAAGAGTTACCGTTTATGGTAACTCTTATTCCGGTTTTGATGCTAGTTAATGAATATTATGTTTTCTAAAATTACCGCCCTTTACTTCTGCTACGTCATACACTGTAACAAAGGCACCCTCATCAATTTCATTAATAATTTCCTTAAGCTTGGTTTCTTCTAAGCGGTTGATTACACAAGTAACTTCTTTAAATTTCTCCTTGGAATAACCCCCGTAAGCATCTTTATAGGTTGCACTTCGACCTAAACGGTCCCGTATAGTTTCTACCAACAATTCAGGCTGAGTTGATATAATATGAAAGGTTTTAGAGCCGCTTAAACCTTCTTCGACAATATGAATCACTTTAGATGCTATGTAGTATGCAATGGCCGAAAGGAAAGCCCCTTGTAAGCCGAATACAGTTGAAACAATAATAAACACAAATATATTTAAGAATAGAATAAGATCACTCGTTCCAAAGGGTAACTTTCGAGAAAGTAGTACCGCAAGCATATCAATTCCATCAAGAGCACCACCATTACGAAGTGCTAATCCCATTCCAAAACCAAGAATAATTCCTCCGACAACCGTTATCAATAGGGTATCACCCTCAATAATTGCTGGGGTGTGGTGCATAACAACAGTACCAACGGCAAGTGAGGCAATTCCGATGATCGATAAAAAAGCAAAGCTTTTTCCAATTTGTTTATATCCTAACCAGATAAACGGGATGTTAAGAGCGGAGATAAGAACTCCTAAAGGTATACCAAAAAGTTGTGAACCAACAATACTG
Organism: Neobacillus sp. K501; assembly: GCF_053749995.1. Classification (NCBI taxonomy): domain Bacteria; kingdom Bacillati; phylum Bacillota; class Bacilli; order Caryophanales; family Bacillaceae; genus Neobacillus; species Neobacillus sp. K501. Next base: position 234,506 of record NZ_JBSLYA010000008.1, read on the forward strand.
ATGCCCGTTACTCCACCATCTGATACACTGTTTGGAATTAATACGGTTTCTAATCCATATGCGGCTATAAACCCCCCAATAATGACCATTAGTGCCCGAAGAATCTTTTTCAATTTTAATCGCTTATGTTTTTCATTTGATTTCATACGTTCCCTCGCTTTAAATTTTTTGTCGTATTTTATTTTACCATAAGATTTTCCAATCATTATTCTATTTACACTATACGGAGCTTGAAATGAAGAATAGATAGGGACGATTGTTATAAAAATTCATTGAAAAAAAAGTACACTAGCCTATATTTTGAATTTGTACAAACTTCATTACCTATTGTGCATAATCTATTAGGGACTTTATCTAAAGGCAGGTGATTTTTATGCGTTTTGGTCAGTCCTGGTCGCAATGGCACCATCAGCATCCTCATGGTAATTGGCAACAGTGGCAACAGCATCAGCAGCACCCACAATTCCCACACGGCTCTGGTCAGCAATGGCATCAGCAACATCCTCATGGTAATTGGCAACAGTGGCAGCAACAGCACCAACAGCACCATCCACATCTGCCATTCATTCCTTGGCAGCAATGGCATCAGCAACATCCACACGGAACCTGGCAGCAGTGGCATCAAATGTATCAAGGGAGATAATGAAAGCATGGAATAGGGGGGAATACTCTAAAAAACATTTGCTGATTATCTTTTTAAAATAGACATATTTCTTCTAAACTTCAAAATTAGGGATTTTATCTGATCGACATGGGTAAGAAATTTCAGATAGTAGACAAAAGGTATCCATATGAGTAAAGGATGCCTTCTGTCATTTTTATCATCAATAATATTGTTAGCATTCTCTGTGTTTTTTAATGACGACGTCTAACTGTCGTTTTTTTGTTTTGGAAATAAATGTGATATATTCATAGTAGTAAACAAGCAGGATTATTAAAACGGAAGGTTGGTACGATGAAGGTTGCCATTTTTGATTTTGATCGAACATTATTTCCAGAAGAGACATTTCCATTATTAATGAGTCATTTGAAGAACCACCCGATCCACTTTCAGAAGTATCGACACTTCTTTATAAGGATTTTGCCTATCTACCTGGCGTACAAATGTAAACTTTACCCCGAACAAAAAATGAAAGAATACTCGATGTGGTGTTATATTGCGTCATTTGGAACTTCTACCAAAACAGAAATGGAGCAGTTTTTTTCACAAATTGGCGAGATGATGAGTGAAAACCTTAGTGATCAGGTGCTTGCCAGACTGGAACAACATCAGAGTGATGGCTATTATACGATGCTGGTCTCCGGGGCCTACGAGCCACTTTTAAACTCCGTCACCAAAAAAGTGAACTTTGATTGTATAATTGGAAGCAGGATTCCATATGAGGAGGATAAACTGCAGAAGAACGCTCAGATTAACTACATTTATGGGGAACGAAAAATGGAATCTATTAATGCCCATCTATCCAACACCCAAATAGATTGGAAAAATAGCTATGCCTATGGTGATAGTTTCACGGATTTAAATGTCCTGGAATTAGTAGGAAATCCTGTGGCGGTTAATCCAGAACCACGTCTATTAGAAGTGGCGAATCTTAAGAAATGGGAAATTATCTAGATTATTAAAAGTACTTTAGCTAGGAGGTACCGCAGGTGGTGTGGGGTCTTTTTGATTTTTCATTATCATTTGTCGGATCATGCCCATGAATTCCCAACTAGGGTACAGTTTACCATCATAGGCGACCATTTTCGATGGTCCAACGAATTTTGGTCGCCAACAGCCTTTATTGGTAACCGCTTTCGATGATCCAACCGAGTTTTGGTCACCAACAGCCTTTATAGGCGACCGTTTTGGATGTTCCAAGGTAGTCTCGGTCACCAATAAACCTTCATAGACAATCAAATCCATTTTTTCCAACAACATTGCGTGCTCCCACAAATAAAAAGAATTCCTAGGAACAATTTTCCTTAGGAATTCACTGATTTTTAAATAGAAAGTTTCGTATCTGTCCCAGCGGTGCCTTTCCCCTTAACTAGCTTTAACGTCGCGACGATCAGGAAGCTCACAATCACCAATAAGAGCCACGAGCTCACCTTTCCGAGATGGACGAGACTCCAGGCTTCGGTTTGATTTGGGTATTGCCAAGCTCCGAAGAATGTTGCGATATTTTCGGCGATCCAGATAAAAAATCCAATCAGCACAAAAGAAAGGGCGAGCGGCATCCGATATCGTACTCCGCCAACCTCGTAGTAGACCCAAGATTTCCAAAAGACGATCAGGACAAGCCCTGATAACCACCAACGAATGTCAATCCAAAAATGATGGGTGAAAAAATTCAAATATATCGCAGCGGCAAGAGGGACAACGACCCAAAACGGCGGCCACTTCACCAGTTCCACATCAAGCCTTCTCCACGCCTGGCACAGATAACTCGCAACACTTGCGTACATGAATCCGCTATACAAAGGGACTCCTAAAAATTTGAAATATCCTTCCTCAGGATAAGACCAGGATCCCATATGGGTTTTGAAAACTTCAAGTGCTAGGCCAATTAAGTGGAACAAGGTGATAACCTTAAGTTCATCCCGTGTTTCGAGCCCTGAACGCACCATCCACCACTGCATCAGTAAGCAAATGATCAGTAGCCAGTCATAGCGTGGGAGGAACGGGAGTGGCAAGATCTTCGTAATAGCCAAAGAGGCAAAAATAACGACAGGGAACAAACAGGATAGCGCCTGCTCCCAACCAAAACGAACTAATTGTTTTACTGCTCTCATGACATGTGTCTCCACACAATATCAATACTATACATTAGCATTATCATCACTTCGGTATTCTAAGATATCCCCAGGCTGACATTCTAAAGCCTTACAAATCGCCTCTAATGTCGCAAATCGAATCGCTTTTGCCTTTCCATTTTTCAAGATAGAAAGGTTGGCCATTGTGATTCCGACCTTCTCCGATAATTCCGTTACGCTCATTTTCCGTTTCGCCAGCATTACATCAATATTGATTATTATCGCCATTATTTTCACCTCAGACCGTTAAATCGTTTTCTGATTTTATATCAATTGCTTCTTGTAAAAGCCTTTGAAGCACAGCAGCAAAGACGGAGATGACCATGGCAGCAAAGATAGGCACCATTCCGATTAGGATCAGACCAGGAGCATCGTCTAGATCTGCTACGAGAAAGACAAATGGTAGTATTACCACATACAAACCACTGATTGTTATCGCACAGATTTTAATATTTTTCAAAGCTTTAACGGACAATTCGGAGAAAGCCTGGTTCTTGTCGATATAGCTTAAAAGTTTAAAAGCCTGATACAAGGCAAGGATAAATGGTATCACCGATCCATACATACCTACGACAATTGGGTATAGCATATGTGCATAATCTGGATTTGCTGGATTTTTTACTAACCAAAACACTCCAAAAACACACAATGCAAGTACTGGAGTTCCTATTTGAAAAACAGCCATTTTTAAAAAGAGCGTTGAACCTCGTTTCATATAAAGCACCTCTCATATTTATTTTCATTTTGATTTTAACAGGTTATTTATCGTTTTACAATAAATAATTATTATTTTTTATTAAAATGTTATTGTTTAGTGATGAAAATGGGTTTTTAAAAAGGGAGTTGACTTTTTCAACTGTAAAGATTAAAGTTACAGTATAAATAGATCGATTTATTTTTTGTTCTAACTGTAATTTTTCTTATTACATTTAAATAAGCATATGTTAGTAAAAAAGGGAGTGTATAAGTATGGTAACTCTTTATACAACAGCAAGCTGTGGTTCTTGTCGTAAAGCAAAGGCTTGGATGGAGGATCACCAAATTGAATATACGGAAAGAAATATTGTAACGGAACCCTTAACTGTGGATGAGATTAAATCTATTCTTCGGTTAACCGAAGAGGGGACAGACGAGATTATTTCAACAAAGTCTAAAGTTTTCCAGGAATTGAATGTAAACCTTGATTCTCTTCCACTAAAGGAATTATATCAATTAATCATTGATAACCCGAAAATATTGAAACGACCTATCATCCAGGACGAAAAAAGATTGCAGGTCGGCTATAATGACGATGAAATTCGCAGTTTTATACCTCGTAAGCTGCGGACCTTCGTTAACGTTGAGTGGCAAAATGAGGCGAATTAATGATGAAAGGAGAAGGGAATTATGGTTGAAGTCTTCGTAACGGTCCATTTAAACGGTCGTAATTATCAAACCAATGTGATAGCCAACAAAGAGCTATCTTGCGAAAAAATAAAACGCATCGCCGAAGAACAGGTGATAAAACAATGGGGCGCTTATTAAATTGTTGTAATTAATCTGTAAAATTTGTGATTACAGTATAAAATATGATATAAAAATAGTATCTCATTTCTTAGGAGGCAGGTCATGAACAGTGATTTTACACTTGCCATTCATAGTTTGACACTACTGGCTCTGAAGCCTGACCGGATGTCCACGAGTGATTATATTGCCGAAAGCGCATGTGTACACCCTGTACGTATTCGGAAAGTGTTAAGTTTGTTAAAAAAGCATGGCTTTATTAAATCAAAAGAGGGTATTGGCGGAGGCTTTATTTTTGCGAAGGAACTAGATGAGGTAAATCTCTGGGATATTTATCAGATTACTTCAGAAGGTGCGCTACAGCCTAAGTGTCCTGATTCCAATGAACAGTGCATTGTCGGTGCCAATATGCAAGGTGTCCTGTTTACCATTTTTTTAGGCGCGGAAGAACACCTAGGTGAATATTTAAAGAATTATAGTATCAAAGAAGTGGTTGACCTCATCAATCAAAATAAGTAATGTGGCTAGGGCTGCCTACTTCTCTGGTTAAAATGTAATAAAAATAATTACAGTTAAGAGCAGGTGAATGAGAATGTTGAAAATTAGCGATTGGGTTAAGGGTACATCAAGTAATGGGGAACTAATCATCGGATATATTGAATTGCTGAGTCAGATAGAGGGAGTCGTTAAGGTTTATGTCGTGACGAGTGACAACCAAGAAATCATTGGCAAAACCGTCCCATTATTAAGCAAACAGGTTAAGGTTATTCCTCCTGCAAATGTTGTGAATAAGGAACAAATTCTATTCCTAATTGATTTGGCGTTATCAACCGGTGATGAGGAATGGTTTCATGAGCTTTCTAGCAAATTGAATTCGATGCGACAGCTCGTGAATGAAGCGATTTAAGATATAGGAATAGCAAGTTTTTTCAATCATATAATGAGCTTATCTTGATAAAGAGGGTGGAGAACCTATGAAGCTCGAGTCATATTTACGTACTGCCCCCCATAAAAGTGTCAGCGAAGATGCGATTGTAATAAATGAAAAAATTAATGTGTATGGGGTTTTTGATGGGGCTACACCATTGGTTCCCTTCACAGATGAAAACGGTAGGAACGGGGCCTATCTAGCTTCCAATCTCTTTAGAGATTATTTCTTCAGACTCTACCGAAGTAATCTTTCATTGGTGGAAGGAATCACCGCTGCGAATCGTATGTTGAAAGAGCTGATGGAAACTTACCAGGTAAACCAGGAGAAATATGAAGAACTCTGGTCAACCTGTGCGGCCATTGTCAAGTTTGAAAAAGATGGAATGATTTCATATGCCCAGCTTGGAGATTGTATGATCATTGCTGAGTTTCAAAATGGCATGATTAAAGCTTTAACAGAGGATACCGTAAAAGGAATTAGTAACAAGGCAAAGCTTTGGCGTGGGGAACAAAGGAAAAACGGGGTTAACCTGCCAGAAGAGGAGTATTTTCAATCGATTCCGCGGCAGTTAATCTTTAATCGTTCCTTGGCGAATAAACCAAATGGTTATTCCGTTGCGAATGGTAAGGAGGAAGTGGTCCATTTCATTCAGTATGGTCATGAAAAGGTTAGCGAAATCAAAACGCTATTAATGATTTCAGATGGGCTTTTTCACCCCCATGACTCCATCGAAGAAACATTTAAAAAGATTAAAAAAATGGGAATCGATCGCTATGCCATCGAATTAGAGAATTTTGAGAAAGAGAATCAACTTCGTCATGATGATAAGTCGGGGATCTTAATTCAATTTATGTAAAGGATAGAAGACCAAGATGTATTTGTGTATTTTCAAATACATCTCGGTCTTCGCCTCATTTTAATCTAAATGTACCATCTCATCTGGATTCTTTAAGTATTGAAACATCTTTTCAATTTGTGATTTTGTATTCCGTGCGGTTGATAGCGGAGGCAGGTAATTTTCTGCAAAAAACTGAACGTCACTAGTTTCAATTCCTTTAGTGGCGTGACCGCCAATGATTTGACAATGAATAAATAGTTTATATACATGGTAAGGGGAAGGAGGATGCGGATGTTTTTTATAATCGGTTACCGCCAATAGCTTAATGGCTTGCACATCAAAACCTGATTCTTCTTTCACCTCTTTCACTGCTACTTCACTGGGAGATAGTCCAATATCAGCCCAGCCTCCTGGCAATGCCCATTTCCCATCGTTCTTCTCTCGGACCATAAGAATCTGTCCATTGTGAAAGATAACGGCTCGGATGTCGACCTTTGGGGTGGCATAACCGTTTTCATTGGCAAACAACTCTTTGATTACCTCTGATTCCACTTCAGTATGGTGGTTCAAAATGTCCACACTAATCTTTCTTATTTGTTCAAATCGCTCTAAGTCAAAAACATCTTTTGAATAGGTCAGTCCCGCTTGTGCAATAGCCTGAAGCTGCTTCGCCCAATCCAGCCATTTTGGTTCCACTACAATCACCCCCAGCTTGTCTTATCTTCCTTTATAGTAACATATATATTAATGCTGCCATCTTTTGGTACAACTTCTAGACGATTTTTTTAATAAACGAAACCATTTCACATTTGGTTCGTATGGATAAATAGGTGAAGTTTAAGCCTTTCCAACCTAAATTGTTGAATGATGACCAATGGCAGTGGTGGGATCATAAAAAGGATGATGAGATTGAAGATTTTAATGAATGTGATATTTTTAATAATTATGTTGTATGAGAGTTATCGATTTGGTCAACTTATGATAAAAATGAAACAAAAGCATCTTCTCCCTACAACGAATGAGGAATTGGTAAGTATTCGAAAATATCCTCAGGAACCAGTAGAAATACCGACGTTTTCAAAACAAAAATTTGGAATCAGTGTGTATGGTCTAATGCTCCTATTTTTCATAGTTATGCTGATAATAGCGGCATTGAATAAAAATTTGGATTGGCATTTTTACTTGTTGTTTTTGCTTCCTTTTACCTATTCACAAAACCTTTTAAACGTATTTGCAATCGTAGATGATGGATTGTTAAATGGTAGTCGTTTTGTCGCTTGGGACAAAATAAAATCATTTTCTTTTGTCCAGATTGATACCAATCATAAATTTTATGGATATGACAAAGAGGTTAATAACGGGTATGAATTAAAAATGAAAACAAAATTCATTCCAATAAGCTGTATTATCACATCCGATAGAATGAAGGAAAAAATAACGAAAGTCCTGTGTGAACATGGAATCGTAAATATAGAAGAGTTGAAAAATGAAAAAAAATAAAGCACCATCTCGACGGAAGAGAATGGTGCTTAGTTTTATTATTAAATTGTTTTCAACCAATATTCCTATTTTCAACTAAGAGGTGCCCGCCAAAGGAGATGTCTTTAATCGTGATCACCGTTTCGCCAGTTGGAATTTTTAAGGGTAATGTCTCACCCAGCTTTTTTAGTAGCAGCTGCCTTCCTACGGGTGATAGGAAGGAAATATAACCGCTATCCGGGTCGGAATGTTCAGGGAAACAGATGATATAATCCTCGGTTTCTTGATCCTCGTTATACAAAACGGTAACTTTGGTGCCAATCAATACTTTTGGAAAAGAGGAAATAGACCCCTTGCGCTGATTTTCTTGAATCAGATCCTCTACTTCTAATGAATACAAACTGAAAAAGTTCTTTAATCGTTCTAGAGCCGGTGTCGAAGATAGATAAAGATTCGTAAACTCCTTTATGTTTTCGTCTAGGTAAAACAACTGCTGGACAAAAAAATCATGAGGCTGCATCAAACTATGGTTCATAGTAGATAACCCCCAAGCTTGGATTAAACCGTTTGCAAAACTTTAATACTTTTTTCACATTAAATTCCTCCTTATAAAAAAATAATCCTCCAATACAAAAACCAGAAACCCATGTGAGAACGGGAATCTGTATTCTTGCGCAATAAAGGGAAGCCTTTATCCGTTGGAAGATATTAGTACCATCATACCATATCTATACAAAAATGTCCTGAATATCCATCTGGTTAATGAGTCATAAAAATAAATAAGTGACTTGTAAGAACGGCGTTGACGTGAAAAAAATATGGAATGGACAGGGGTAACCCTTTTTCTGGTGGGGACGGTTGGTATGAAAAGAAAGAAGAAATAAAAAAGGAGGATAGGATATAATCCAAATCTCCCTTTTAAATGCTTTATAATTACTGCATTTTTTGAGCTAAGTTTAACGCAGTATCCGTAATTAGCAAATCCGCCTGTAATTGCTCCTTTAAATCATTAGGATGATAAATTCCATTTGCCATCATAAAATTCGTAATTTCATCATGGGTTTTAACGGCATTTTTTAATTCCTCACGCAGGGCTGCTCTTACTTCAGGAGTGGCCGTTTCCGTTAACGCAAACGCTAAATTCCGAATCCCCGCTTTTGTTGAGATTAAAAAATCAGTGGCGATTACTTTATCCGTCATGCCACCCATACCCATGATGTTTTTTAATAAGTCATTCACGGCTGTGACCCCTATCTGTGATGAATTCCTTTAAACGAGTAACAAACGTTGTTCCCGAGGTTACATCGTTTAAAAGAATCGCTTTTAGTGCTGGATCTTGAACAAGACCACTCATCATAACGGCTTTTGTTAAACAAAGATTTTTAAAGGTTAAAAGCTCATGAACCTCAAGTGTTTCATGAAGAGCCATATGTTTCGTCATCCTGCAACCTCCTCTTTATGTATATCATGACTTATACTTCAATCAAAAATAATAGGTAATTTAAAACAAATCTGGGAACGATTTTTGGAATGGCATTCAAAGGGAGAAGAAAGATAATATTAGAATTTGTTTAAAAGGAGTGGGGGAAATTGGTTCAGCCAACTGAATTAGCCTACCATGAAACAATGGATATGCACGAAATGTTAAACTTCAAAACCGTTTGTTTAATGAAAGCGAAATTGATGCAGGGAATTTGTTTTGATAATGATTTAAAGAAACTCATGCAAAAAGATGTCCAACAATCCGTAACAGCGATTCAAGAATTAAAAGCCCTATATGAGGGTGCCAGGACGCATTTTTAGTGAGGTGAATGGAATGAATGAAGATTATTTAGATCCAAAGTATGCAGAAGGAATGCCAAAGATGGCGGATTCTGCTTTCGCAACGGATTTTTTATTATCGATTAAAACGGGGATTCGCTACTATTCCGTTACTTTAACAGAAACAGCCAGCCCAAAAGTGAGGGAGACCCTTTATAACCAAATGGAGGCAGCCATTGACCTATACGAAGAAACAACCGCATTAATGCTAGAAAAAGGGTGGCTTTATCCTCATGACCTCGGAAAACAGGTAGAGTTAGACATTAAATCTGCGGATATGGCCCTCGCAATAGCCGATATGGAACTTTTCCCAATCGATACGGACAGACGTGGTACATTTGCCACTCCATTTAAATAAAGCTAAAGGAGTCTTAAGATGAAAGCCGTTACCTATCAAGGAATAAAAGACGTCGCTGTAAAAGAAGTTCCAGACTCAAAAATCGAAAAAGCGGATGATATTATCGTTAAAATTACCACTTCCGCTATTTGCGGTTCTGATTTGCATCTTATCCATGGGATGATCCCGAACATGCCGGAAAATTTTATCATCGGCCATGAACCAATGGGGATAGTAGAAGAGGTGGGTCCTGAAGTAACAAGTGTGAAAAAAGGAGACCGAGTGATCGTTCCCTTTAATATTAGCTGCGGCCGCTGCTGGTATTGTGAGCAAGGTTATACGAGCCAATGTGATGAGGCCAATCCACATGGGGATATGGGGGCCTATTTCGGATATTCGGAGACAACGGGCGGATACGCTGGGGGACAAGCAGAGTTTTTACGAGTCCCTTATGGTAACGCGACCCCATTTCGTCTTCCCGAGGATTGTGAAGTGGAGGATGAGCAGTTAGTCTTGCTATCAGATGCGGCTTCGACTGCTTATTGGAGCATTGAAAATGCTGGGGTGAAAGCCGGAGATACGGTTATCATTCTCGGGTGTGGGCCAGTCGGCTTACTATCCCAAAAATTCGCTTTGTTAAAAGGAGCGAAGCGTGTCATTGCCGTAGACTATATCGACTATCGTTTGCAACATGCGAAAAAGACCAACAATGTTGAAATCGTCAATTTTGAATCTCAGCAAAATGTGGGCGAATATTTAAAAGAAATCACACAAGGCGGGGCAGATGTGGTGGTCGACTGTGTCGGAATGGACGGCAAAATGACTCCGCTTGAATTTTTGGCATCAGGCTTAAAGCTTCATGGTGGAGCAATGGGTGCGATCGTAATGGCTGCTCAGGCGGTACGTAAATGCGGAACCATTCAACTAACCGGGATATATGGAATGAGATACAATGCCTTTCCTTTAGGTGATATATTTCAGCGGAATGTTCAATTAAAAATGGGGCAAGCCCATGTCATTCCGATTATTCCAAAACTCTATAAAATGGTCTCAGAAGGTCAAGTCGATCTTTCGGATGTCGTGACTCATAAATTACCGTTAGCGGAAGCCAAGAAGGGCTATGAGCTCTTTGATACGAAAACGGATAACTGTATCAAAGTGGTACTAAAACCACATTAGATAAAATAATCCATCTCGAATACGAACTGATGAAAAAGTGGATGTAGCCATACGGCAGGTCTCATCGCATTTCAGCTCGGATGCTATATGCATAAAACCAAAATGGTGGAAATGGCTTCGGTTAACTACCTTTTCATACAAAGAACCATACCAACTCTTAAAACGAGAATGGTATGTTTTTTTTTGCGCTTTAAAATATTACTTTGTAATTTCCTTATCCTAATTATTCAATTTCTTTTAATATTGTGGACTTATAGAGACAGAGGTGTTTTGTTTTTCAATAGAGAATTCCTATTCGTTGATCAACAATACCACCTAAAAATAAAGGAGATGTTGAGGAAAAAACAATATGTTTAAAGATAAAACGTGAGCTATCAACAAGAATTCCATTGCACTGTGTTGAATGGTAGTATTATTTGTCTTGACACAGAAAAAGAATTTTTATTCGAGTAAGGGGAATGATGAAAATGGTGTAACTTTATAGCTTCTATTTTCGTTTAATTTTATGAGTTAACATTTATTAAGATGATGATAACTCACCACATATCAAAGGAAAAGGGGTAAAGAATTGAAAAACTTATTGAAGTTAGCCATCATTCCCTTTCTATTTATTCTTTTATTCGGATGCACAAAGGATAAGGATCATCAACAATCTGCACCACCACCAACTAATTCAACTTCAACGAACTCTGAATCTGATTCGCAATCAAATGGAAGCTCCAATAACAGTGACTGGACGTCAGAACAGTCAGAGGAAGATACGAGTGAAGGAACAACAGATAACCCAAGTCAACCTGAAAATAGCCAACAAGTAAATTTAATTCAGGAAACCGTGGAATTAGCTAAAAAGGGGACAGTTAAAAACAGTATTTTCCCACTAGAAAGCACTACATTTGACGAAATTACAGCTAAGTGGGGGGAACCTAATCAACTGGATTACGTTGCTGGTAATCGATATGCGACTTATTCGAACCGCGGGTTTGTTTTTGGGATTAATAAAGGAGAACAGATTTTTGATATTCGCTCCTATGCAAAAGAACTCCAGCAACTTACGTTTGATAATATTAAAAATGAACTAGGTGCACCAGACGATATTCGTAATAGTAATGGCGATACCATTTGGATCTACAATGTCAGTGATAGATACCAATTAAAGTTCGTCGGCTCCAAAGCAACGATCGACCATATCTCGGTCATTTACCCTGCAGGTGCCAAGAATAATATGGCTGGGTAAATTCTCGCCTTCAAAGCGGAAAAAGATCAATAAATTGGCTCTTTTATAACTGAATGTTGATTTTATTGTGTTTGAAAAATAAACGTAAAAATTTCCTCTAAATGGGGAAAGACCCATATTTCCTTCATAATAAGGGAAGTTTTTCCGCCTAAATGCTCTAAATCCTTGGATTTTTGCTTATTTAGCCAATATTAGCGAATAATCTACGCTTATATTGGCTACTTGGGCTTCCTTTATATGCATTAACGGAAAATTGTTCTCTTATGAATTCTAATACTTGAGGTAAGACTCTTCTTTAACCAACAGGTGTAACATCGACGAAAAGTACTCCATTACTCTTAGATTGAAATAACTCCATACATATTCCGTACATTTGTCCACACCCTGTGATAACTCCTTTCATAATTTATCGTAAAGAAATAATGGGGGGAGAGTTATTGGAAGAAAATGATAAAAAACCTGAACAAAAGGGAGAACTGGATCGATTCTCCAAATTAATGTTTAGGAGAAGTAGGCAGAGTGAATTTTTTGAAAAGGAAGAAGATGAATCACAAGATAAGCCTGAACAAAAGTACAGTTTACATTTCAATAACAAAACGAATGGGTTCGATGATTGGTTTTTGGGGAATAGGAAAAGAACATATGAAAAGAAAACTTACAGCAAACTAAACCAAATAGAAGAGACGCTGAAAAATGTCGATTTTGAATTGCTCATGGAAACGGTCGATATGTTTATAACAACAGCTAAACAATATAAACCTTTAATAAATGAGATCCGTCCATTCTTTAATCGATTCTTAAAGAACTTCAAATCTAATGCTGATGAGTAGTAGTAAAAATTAAGTCTTTACTTTGTTAATCATTCAAAAAGAAAATAGAAGCGTCCGTTGACGCTTCTTTACACTATAGAACTATTGTGGTTTGCCCTTTCATTCGATTATTAGGTTAGTATCCACTCCAGAAACTTGCACCAACAATAATTAATAGAATGAATAGAACAACAATTAAAGCGAAGTTAAAACGAGATCCGCCTTCGTATCCGCCTTGGCATGACATAGAATATCACCACCTCTTAAGGATTCCCTATATTATATGGAATGATGGAAAAACTGAAATGGACAAGCATGGAATTTTAAATAGAAAATCTATCATCAATTTTTGTTGGTTGGGAATATAGGAAGACAATCCATAACGAACCGACAGCTTCAGTTTTAAAAGGGATGCGAAAGGCAGCACCTTTATCTTTTTGAACGATCATGGAGGGTTAGTTTCATACTAACGGTGAACTTTGAGGTGACAAGCTCCTAAAAATGATTCTAACGTATACTGTTGGTAAATCTTATAAGGAGAGATGCGTTTTGTTCTATTATCATAATCCGTATTTAGACCACTTTATGGGTATGCAATATCAGTATCCAAGTACCGGAAGTTTAAACTGGAATAGAAATCATCGCCTTGTAGCGAGGGCTAAAAGCTTTTCTAAAGAGGAAGCTGCAGCTATCGCCTTACTTTTAGGTATTGATTTTAATAAAAGTAAATTTGGTTTAGAGGAGTTTTGGATGGGAGTAAATACAGAACTTGAACATGGAAAAATATCCAGCCAAACGAATGTTACGGGCGACGACCCTTTCATTACGGGGAAAATTGCATGGGCTCATCTTAATGAGTTCCCTGATTATTATAAAAGATTAAAGGTTCTTGAGGAAGAAGCAAAAGCATATTGGAAAAATAGATGATCGAAACCCAATTGTAAGATCTGAATTATGATTTTTTACGTGGGGATTTAATAATAGGAGAGGAATAAATAGGGCTAGGTGGGACTTGAACCCACAAAAAGCATAAATCATAACGCCGATATGATCTAGCTGCTCTCCTTTGAGCTACTAGCCCTATTAATAGTGTGTGTGGGATATAAGCTTTTATACATAAAAAATAAATGATTTTACATTTATCCAAAACGAGACGGAGGTAAGTAATTATTTTGTAATATGGTTATTGACAAACATGAAAATAAGGATTATTATTATCTCAGATTCAAGATAATTGAATCCAAGATTCCGATTGAGGAATACAAACAAAAAAATATTGAGTAAAGGATTACCTTATATTTTTTTAACAAATATCTCGAAATCGAGATAAAATAATGAGGAGGAATTATTAATGTTAAATATCGGTTTGTTAATCATTCGTTTGGTTATAGGTTTACTATTTGTTGGTCACGGTGCTCAAAAATTGTTTGGTTGGTTTGGAGGTTATGGCTTAAAGGGAACTGGAGGGTGGTTTGAATCCATTGGGATGAAGCCAGGCGTAACGATGGCTCTCTTTGCAGGATTAGCTGAACTCATTGGAGGAATTTTGTTCACATTAGGACTTTTAACTCCACTTGCATCAATTATGATTGCAGGAACCATGCTAATGGCGATTGTTAAGGTGCATGCAGCAAACGGTTTATGGTCAACAGCAAATGGATATGAATATAACCTTACTTTGATTGCCGTTGCCATTGGCATTGCTTTAATTGGTCCAGGACAATATGCGTTAGATAGTCTATTTTTCTAAAATACTTCATTTTGAAATAGTATAACAGGATGTCAAGCTTACGTTTAAATCATAATATTCTAGGAGGAAAAGTAAATGAACCATCTAAAAGGTGTCCACCACGTAACAGCTATTACAAGTAGTGCAGAAAAGAACTATGATTTTTTCACCAATGTTTTAGGAATGCGTTTAGTGAAAAAAACGGTCAATCAAGATGATATTCAAACCTATCATTTATTCTTTGCGGATGATAAAGGCAGTGCAGGCACAGATATGACATTCTTTGACTTCCCGGGCATTCCGAAAGGAGTCCACGGTACAAACGAGATTTCTAAGACCTCTTTCCGTGTACCAAGTGATGCAGCATTGGATTATTGGGTCAATCGTTTTGATCGTTTAGCAGTTAATCATACAGGAATTAAAGAGCAATTTGGCAAGAAAACTCTCTCATTCGTTGATTTTGATGATCAACAATATCAATTGATATCAGATGAATTCAATAAAGGCGTGGAATCTGGTACACCATGGCAAAAGGGTCCAATCCCATTGGAATATGCCATTACCGGTTTAGGTCCAGTCTTTGTTCGGATTGCAGACTTTGATTACTTTAAAGAAATGCTAGAAAAAGTTCTATTATTTAAAGAAACGTCGGCTGATGGATCATTCCATCTATTTGAAGTAGGGGAAGGCGGCAATGGTGCTTCTGTAATTGTAGAATACAATCCGATTCTACCACAAGCTCGACAAGGTTATGGCACCGTCCACCATGCTGCATTCCGCGTAGAGGATCGTTCTGTTTTGAATGAATGGATCGAGCGATTGAGCAGTTTTGGATTCTCGACATCCGGTTATGTCAATCGTCACTTTTTTGAGTCTTTATACTCAAGAGTTGCGCCACAAATATTGTTTGAGTTTGCGACAGATGGACCTGGCTTTATGGGGGATGAACCTTACGAAACCCTTGGGGAAAAATTATCTTTACCTCCATTCTTAGAGCCGAAACGTGATCAAATAGAAAAATTAGTACGCCCTATTGATACAGTGAGAAGTACAAAGGAATATATCAAAGAATAGTATCCACTTCATCCGATCGTTCGGTTCTCGATAACATAAAAGTTAATGATCGTATGACCCCTCACATTAAGAGGGGTTTTTTTGTATCGGATTATGCTTTTATTAGAATCACCATGTATCTTAACGGAATCTAGATTTCAATGAAATGTATTATTTTTGATATACTATACAGGATGATGGAATGGAAATTGAGGTGTAAAGGATTGAAGAATGTTGTCATTATTGGCGGGGGGATTACGGGATTATCGACCGCCTATTACATTCAAAAGGCGTTACAGGAACAAAACAAACAAGCAAAAATCATCCTTGTGGAAGCCGAGGATCACTTGGGTGGTAAAATCCTAACGCGTTACGACGGGGAGTTTATTATGGAGACGGGAGCGGACTCCCTTGTTCGCAGGAAGATGGCTGATATTCGTTCCTTGCTTGAAGAGTTGGGAATTCAGGATGAGGTTGTGTACAATGCGACCGGAACCTCATTTATATATACTGATGGTCGACTAAAGCCGATTCCGAAGGATACGATCTTCGGAATTCCATTAAGCATCGAAGCTCTAGTAAAGAGCGAATTAGTGTCAGCTGAGGGCAAGGTGGAGGCGCTAAAGGATTTTTACACGAAGAACGAATCTTTTACGAAACAGGACTCCATCGGAGATTTTCTAGAGACTTTCTTGGGTAAAGAGCTGGTGGAAAAGCAGATTGAACCGGTGTTGTCTGGTGTGTATTCTGGAAAACTGAAGGATCTAACGATTGCATCCACGCTTCCGTATCTTCTGGATTATAAGAATGAAGCTGGAAGTATTCTGAAAGGTCTGATGGAGAATCGTGAAAAATACAAATCCCCGGATGACCGCAAGTTTCTCTCGTTCAAGAAGGGGGTAGCGACCCTTGTAGCTGGAATGGAAAAGCATTTAACGGATATAGAGATATATAGGGGAGTAAAGGCGGAAACACTGGAGAGCAGGAACGGCCGCTATCGTGTTACCTTATCTGATGGAAGAGAACTAGAAGCAGAACACATCGTTCTAAGTGTGTTATCGACTGCAGCACAACGTTTACTTGACTCGGATGATTTAAATAAGGAGTTCGATCAACTGAAGAACAGCTCTCTCATTAGTGTCTATCTAGGCTTCAACATTCAGGACGAAGAGCTGCCAATGGACGGTACGGGTTTTATTAGCACAAAGGACAGTGACCTGTTTTGTGACGCTTGCACATGGACAAGCCGAAAATGGGAGCACACTTCCAGTCAAAGGCAACTGCTGGTGCGATTGTTCTATAAAAGCAGTTCAAAACACTACACAACCCTTCAGGCATTGTCAGAAGATGAGTTGTTAACGGTCGCTTTATCTGACCTGGAAAAAAGTCTAGGGTTTCCTTTAAGGGACAAGTTACTTACTCATGAAGTAACCAAGTGGCATGAATCAATGCCGAATTACGATATCAAGCATCCGGGTATTATAAAATCATTAGAGAATAAGATGGCCGAAAACTACCCGGGGATTATTCTGGCAGGCTGCTCGTATTACGGTGTAGGACTGGTGGATTGCATCGTCAATGGAGAACGGACGGCAAAGGCGATTGCCAATAACTTGTAATTTCAGACGAAAAAATTCCGCTTAATTTTCGTAATATTGATTTATACGAATAAAAAAATCTTCCAGTGCGGAAGATTTTTTATTTTAGATTGGGATATCCTTGTTGGCGCAGAGCCTCGTATATTAATATTGCCGCTGTATTTGATAGGTTCAGGGATCGGACATGATCATTCATGGGAATTCTCAGGAAGTGATCTTTATTTTTCTCAAGTAAATCTTTTGGTAAGCCCGTTGTTTCTTTTCCAAACATAAAATAGTGGTCGGTTGATGCATCACTGAAATCAAAACCTGAATGAGGTTTTTCACCAAATGTCTCAATATAGTAAAACTGACCTTGATTCTTTGAAAAAAAATCCTCTAATGAGTCATAATACATAACTTTCACATGGTGCCAAAAATCGATACCAGCTTGTTTTAACATTTTTTCATCTGTTGAAAAGCCAAGCGGTCGGATTAAATGCAAGACTGTTTCGGTTGCGGCACAAGTAAGGGCAATATTTCCGGTGTTAGCTGGTATTTCTGGTTGATATAGTACAACATGTATGGCCAAGGAGGTCACCTCTAATTCTATTTTACCTCCAAATTATAGCATAACGATTGCGAAGATTTGTACTTTTGCTTTCGATTAGCGTTTCATTTAAGAAGGAATCACCCCTTGTATTGTGGAACATATTTGATAAGCGGTGAAGTATAAGTATTTAATATTTTCATTTTATATTCGGAGTCAAATTAGAAAGAATAATGATTTTTCGAAAGGGGTGCTTTGGTGAAAATAGTGATCGCTGGTGGTTCCGGATTTATCGGGAAGAATTTAACTGCCTTGTTGGTGGAGGAAGGGCATGAAGTCGTTATTCTAACAAGGAAGGGGAAAATTTCAACTAATGGAGTATCGTATGTAGAATGGCTTAATGAAGGGTCCATTCCGGAAAAAGGGTTAGAAAATACAGATGCATTCATTAATTTAGCAGGTGTTTCTATTAATGATGGTAGATGGACGTTGAAACATCAAAAACAAATCTATACTAGTCGAATGACGGCGACGGAGGAGCTACTTAGGATCGTTGAAGCATTGCCTAAAAAACCTTCTATTTTTATCAATGCTAGTGCCATTGGCATTTACCCTGTATCCTTAGATGCTATCTATACAGAAGAGTCAACAGACATTGGTAATGACTTTTTGGGATGGACGGTTTTTGATTGGGAAAATAAAGCGAAACAAGTGGAAAAATACGGGATCCGTACTGCCTTTATGAGATTTGGAGTAATTCTTGGATCTGATGGTGGAGCACTTCCTCTCATGACGTTGCCATATAAACTATTCGTGGGTGGGACAGTTGGTTCAGGGGAACAGTGGGTGTCATGGGTTCACGTGATCGATGTTGTCAGAGCTATATCTTTTGTTTTGAAACAGGATCATTTAGATGGACCTATAAATGTTACCTCTCCTTCGCCTTTAAGAATGAGGGAATTCGGAAAAACCATTGGTTCAGTATTAAACCGTCCACATTGGCTTCCAGTTCCTTCTTTTGCTATGAAATTAATACTTGGACAAAAAAGTAAACTTGTTCTGGAAGGTCAAAAAGTTTTACCGAAAGTGTTAATGGAAGAAGGGTTTGAATATTTATTTCCACAACTGGATTTAGCATTAGAAGACATATTAAAAAAGGTAGGTAATTAGTGCTTGTAAATCCAGCTGCAAATGCATGTTGTTGGGGAAAAAATGAGATGTAGTATAATTGGAATAGTTTAATATTGTATATTAATAGTATTAGTGGACTGTATAAAGTAGAGCTTAGTTCTATAAGGAGTTGTATGTAGTTGAAATTTCGAAAAGCAAGTATCGGGGATATTGAAAAATTAGTTGAATTAAGAAAAAGGCAATTAGTGGATGAGGGGATCGAACCTAATAAAGATATTGATACGGAGCTAGCCGTTTTCTTTAAAAATAAACTTAGCGATGGTACGTTAATACAATGGTTAGTGGAGGATGATAAAGAAATAATTGCATGTGGTGCAGTAATTTTTTATGATTTTCCGCCTAGTTATACCAATAGAACCGGAAAAAAAGCTTATATCGCAAATATGTATACGAATAAAAATTATCGTGGACAAGGAATCGCAACCAAGCTGTTAACTAAATTAGTAGATGAAGTTAAGATTTCCGGTGTTTCAAAAGTATGGCTTGGTGCATCAAAAATGGGTAGACCCGTGTATAAGAAGTTTGGTTTTATAGAAACGGATGAGTTTTTAGAATTACATATCAATTAGCCATTGGGAGATGTGTATCTAAAATTAACAATCATCCTTACCCTATATTCCTCAAAACGATATGAAGAAGGTAAAGAGCGAATTAGTGAATTTTAAGGAGTAATTTTAAAGTGTTAAATGAAGAAAAAATCATTGAGCTTATTTCAGAAGATATATGGATGATGAGTATACTAAAAGCAGCAAAATCACTAAATTTGCCTGATTGGTGGATATGTGCTGGATTTGTTCGCTAAAAAATCTGGGACACCTTACATAAGTTCAAAGAAAGAACGCTAATTCCTGACATTGATGTTATTTATTTTGATCCTACCAATTTAGATGAAAAAGTGGAAAAAAAGTATGAGGAAATGCTAAACATTATCAAGCCTAACATACCTTGGTCTGTAAAGAATGAAGCAAGAATGCACATGAAAAGCAATATGCCTCCTTATACTTCTTCTGTTGATGCTATTTCCAAATTTCCGGAAACAGCGACGGCTTTAGGTGTAAAATTAGATGAAAATGAAAATGTAATTATAACGGCCCCTTGTGGAATTAGTGATGTTATCCATCTTAAAGTGAAGCCAACTCCATATTTTATACATTCGAAGGAACGTGCAGTCATTTATGAGGACCGCTTGGCACATAAGAAATGGAAAGCAACTTGGCCTAATCTAAAAATGTATCAAATCAATGATTTTCGATGATGCGTGCATTAACAATCTGATTGAATTCATGATCTTTACTTTACATCTCGCAAAGTTTCACCATCAATTAATTTATTTGAAAGGGTTCTTAATCGAAAGAAAAGGTCGTAGAGCGATCTTTTTTTCTTATAGCGTGAACGATCAGGCTTGTTGATGCAGTTTGTAAAGGGGAGAAGGGTTTTGAATTTATTGTATGAGTCGAAAGACCTTGATGATTATTTGCTCGAATTAAATGAAGTTAATTATTCTAATCCAAATATAAAGAAGAAAGCAGAAGAACTCTTCCATACATCACAAACAGAAATTGAAAAAGCAAAAATTGCATTTGAATTTGTTCGTGATGAAATTTCTCATTCTTGGGATATTCAATCCAAGCGAGTTACTTGTCATGCTTCGGATGTATTAGACTTTAAAGAGGGAATTTGCTATGCAAAATCACACCTATTAGCCGCTTTATTGCGTTCACAGGGAATACCAACAGGTTTTTGTTATCAAAGATTGATGTTATTTGATACTCCAGAAAAAGGGTATTGTATTCACGCTTTAAATGCTATCTTCCTTAAATCACTTAATAAATGGATTAGGGTTGATGCCCGTGGAAATAAAGAGGGAATTGATGCTCGATTTTCAATTGAAGATGAAAAATTAGCTTTTCCCATTAATGAAGAACTTGATGAAAAGGATTATCCAGTTATTTATGTTAAGCCTCATCCCAAAATTCTCGCTGTTTTAAAAGAAAATACAAATGTATTGGAAATGTATAAACATCACTTGCCAGACAGTTTATAGCTGTTTCATGAACGAATACAAGAGTTGAAGCTCATGCTATTCCGGTAGCCGCTCTACCTTTTCGTCAATTATCTATTACATTCTTACTATCTAAAGGAGGCGTTTTTTTTGTCAAGAAAGGCATATAGTGCATCTGGCGCTGTTTCTGTTGGTCCATACTCACATGCAATTGAGGCAGGAGATTTAATCTTTTTATCAGGGCAAACCCCAGTAGATTCACAGACTGGAAAGCTTGTAGAAGGTGACATTTACGAACAGACAAATCAATGTTTTAAAAATCTTTTCAGCGTATTGGAAGCAGCAGGTTTAACTCCTGATCATGTTGAAAAAGTGAATGTATTCTTAACAGATATGAATCATTTCTCAGCCATGAATGAAGTTTATGCCAAACAATTTTCTCAGCCATATCCTGCTCGTACAACGATAGGTGTGTTATCTCTACCACTTGGTGCGCAAGTTGAAATAGAGATGATTGCTAGAAAGAGGTAAAACATGGATTACATTTCACCGAAGGATACAGCATTAATGGTGAAACGGTGGCCAAGGGATACCATAGCTGCGGGTCGTCGTCATACGGTTGGTCTTAGAACTGATGGTAAGGTGACAGCTCTGGGTGATAATAAATATGGCCAATGCGATGTAAGCAGCTGGCGCGATATTGTGGCGGTCGCGGCTGGTAATGTTCATATGGCAACGAATACGGGGAATGCTCATACAATCGGTCTCAAGTCGGATGGTACTGTGGTGGCTGTGGGTTGGAATAAACATGATCAATGCAATGTAAACGACTGGAGCAATATTGTATCGGTTGCGGCGGGCTGGTGTCGTACCATTGGGCTTAAATCGGATGGTTCGGTGGTTGCTGTGGGCCGAAATAATGAAGGTGAATGCGATGTAAGTAGCTGGGATAATATTGTGGCAGTCACGGCAGGTGATTGGCATACTATTGGTCTTAAATTAGATGGAACTGTGCGGGCTGTGGGCAATAATCGGTATCGCCAGTGCGATGTTGACGATTGGTTCGATATCGTTGCGGTTGCGGCGGGTTATCTCCATTCTGTTGGGCTTAAATCGGATGGCACGTCGGTGGCAGTGGGTCAAAATAAATTAGGTCAATGTGATATAAGCAGTTGGCGGGATATTGTGGCGATAGCAGTGGGTAGTAAACATACCATTGGCCTTAAATCGGATGGTACTGTGGTGGCAGTGGGCTGGAATGGGCATGGTCAATGCAATGTAAGTGAATGGTGTGATATTGTAGCGGTTGCGGCGGGATGTGCTCACACCATCGGCCTTAAATCGGACGGCACGATGGTTGCTGTGGGTGATAATGAATATGGCCAATGCGATATAAGCAGCTGGCACGACGTACAACTGCCAGTTAAATAGAATTTGGATAGAAAAGATATAGATCTTTTAAAAGTTGAAGAAAGGGAGAGTTGAGGAGATGTTTAAGCTACGAGGTCATCATCTATTTTGCCTACTTGGCTATAGGGGAATGGGGTATTCTGATGAATACGTGGAAAATATGACACAATTACATCAATCCTTAAGAAACAATCCCAATACGTTAATTGAAATTGTAATGGGACCTGATCAGTTGTGTGAAAAATACCCCAACACAGGTAAATACCATTGCCAAGATGATGGTATCTATCAAAGAGATGCGGCCATTTTAGAGAAAATGGGGCTTAAGATCGGACAAGTTTTGACATGGGAGGAAATTGAATCATGTATTCGAAAGTTTGTCGTTCCTGCTGATATTCAAATTATTTGTGAATCTTGTTCCTGGCGCTCCTATGGAGTTTGTGAGGAAGGGATCCGAGAGGTTCAAGAAGGGAAGGGCTTGAGGGAAGTGAAATAAGCCTTTCCCATTTGGTTAAGCCCTTTTTACATTTTTTCTAGTAAGAAAATAGCCGAAACCAATCACTAAAATCGTAAGAGTCAAAGGAATTAATAAATGAAAATCCTGAGGGAGCCTCGGTTCTAATCTTGGTTCAGCGGCAATCATTTCCCCAGCGGTCCAAGCCAAGATTCCTGCACCTGCATACGAAATAATAGGAAACTTTATCATTGCTTTTAAGATTAACTGGCTGCCGAAAACAACGATCGGAATACTGACGATAACTCCTATAACAATTCCGAATAAATTCCCTTTCACAGCCCCTGCGATAGCTAGTACATTATCGAGGGACATGATCGCATCAGCTATGATGATTGTTTTCACAGCGGTAATGAAACTCGCACCGCCTTCCCTTTGAATTTCCTCGTCTTCCCCAATTAATAGTTTAATGGCAATATACACGAGCAGAAGACCACCTATCAAAGTTACAAAGGGTAAGCCTAGTAAGTAACCAATGGCTACTGCAAAAAGTAAACGTAAAATAATCGCTCCGAATGTTCCCCAAAAAATCACATTCTTTTGTTGTTTTTTTGGAACATTCCGTGAAGCCATCGCGATCACAACCGCATTATCTCCACTTAGAACCACATTGATAATAATAACTTTCAAGAGTACTGCAAAAGATAAGCCCATCATTTCCAAACTATTCACCTCTATAATCCATTAGGTAAATCATTATATTAATTAGAGGTGAAAAAAAGACCCGATTTTCTAGATTAAGGCTACAGGGTTAACTTAGATTCTGTGGGTACAATATGCTGAAACTAAACACTTTTATAAAGATGATTGAATAACAAACTAGCATTAAGAGAGTCATATAAGGAAATCTGAAGGGGGGATATTAGGTGGCAAACCATGAAAAAGAGGAAATCCTAACAGGAGGGAATGTTTCTAACGTTTATCGTTTAGGTGATACTGTGCGACGAGTATTAAAGCCAGACAGTAGCAAAATTCACCATTTATTAGAGTATTTGGAGAATAAAGGTTTTAGTTACGCACCAAAATTTTTAGGAATTGATGAAAAAGGAAGAGAGATATTGTCGTTTATTGAAGGAGAGGCTGGTAATGATCCTTTAAAAGAATATATGTGGTCAGATGATGTTTTGGCAGAAATAGCAAAAATACTCCGCCTCTATCATGATGCTGTATGTGATTTTCCATTATCAGATGAATGGAAACCGATAGATAATACGCCAAACAATGTAGAGGTATTATGTCATAATGACTTCGCTAGATATAATATTATTTTTAACAATAAAAGACCCGTAGGTATTATTGATTTTGATGTTGCTGGACCTGGTCCAAGAATTTGGGACATTGCTTATACTTTATATACGTGTGTCCCCTTAAGTAGATTTTATTTATCTGAAAAAGGTGAAAAAGTTTATTATCATTCCTTACAGCACGCTAACCGTATAAACCAAAGAGTAAGGTTGTTTTTTGAATCTTACGGTGAGGAAATAGAAGAAAGTTACTTGGAAATGGTATTATTACGATTAGAAGGTTTATGTAAGACAATAACAAGAAAGGCAAGTGAAGGTGACATTGCTTTTCAAAAGATGATCGATGAAGGGCATCTTGAACATTATCAAAAAGATATGAAATTTATACGTAGACATGGAGAAGAATGGATTTAAGGTAGGATTTGTTGAATTAAAGGGTGCAAAAGTCCAAATAGAAAAAAAGTATCAAAATTATCGAAGGGGTCACATATAGAGAGGGAGAAAGGGAACGAGTTTATTCGTTCCTTTGTTATTTAAATAGATTGTATTTTTCTTACAAGAATTAGGTTCTTCAGCAAAAAATCCTAAAAATGAGTTCTACTCATATTATCATGATTTCATTTTCCACTGCAGCATTGGATTTTCTTGATTTTCATTCAATGGTATTTGGGTCATCTTAAGACTACGATCAACTTTTACCTTCTTTAATTCTTCATATATAAATTTGAATTTCACTAATCCAACTTCATCAGCATCCTTAACTGACTGACAATAAAACACCTCTTCAATACCAACAAAAGACATGGTTCTTTCATCTGTGCTTCCACAATTGCTTTCCGTGCCAGGAACATGTCATATTGTTGTTGTATTGGTGACAAGGTAATGAGTAGAGTGTTATATTAAAAATAGTCTGAATAGTCAATTTAAAATAGTGGAGCCAGGGAAAGAACAGAACCAATTTCAAAACCAGATGATGGAGGGGAATTAAATGATGGAACATATTCTTGTCGAAACGAAAGCTGGGGTTCGTACACTAACACTAAACAGGCCCGAGCGCCTGAATGCCGTAAATGATACCCTTAGTAATGAGATTATCCAAGCCATTTCAGAGGCTTCTGCTGATGATGAAGTCCGTGTCATTGTCATCACCGGGAATGGTAGAGGATTTTGTGCAGGACTTGATTTAACTGATTATGCAAAGAGAAATCCAAACGCACAGTCTCGTCATCAAAAATTAGATGAATTAGGTTGGGTGGGGCGTCAAGCGTTGGGGATCGTTCATTGTGATAAGCCTGTTATTGCTGCCATTAATGGGATTGCCGCTGGTGCAGGACTGGCGCTGGCTCTAGCTTGCGACATCCGCTTCATGTCAGTGGATGCTAGAGTAACAGCTGGATACATTCGCCGTGGTCTCAGCCCTGATGCGGGAATGAGTTATTTCTTACCGCGGTTGGTTGGACAGGCAAAGGCTGCAGAACTGATCTTAACGGGCAGGGACATATATCCTGAGGAAGCCGAACGAATTGGCTTGGTGAACCGAATATTCCCGCATGAAGAATTACAGGAACAGGTGATGAATTTTGCGAGAGAGTTAGCAGCAGGACCTCCGGTAGCGATGACGCTTTCTAAAAGATTGCTTGCTGCAAGCCCTGACACGGATCTGACAACGATACTAAGACAAGAGTACGCTTTTATTAAGCAATGTTTTGGAACCAAAGATGTTCAAGAAGGGGTTCAAGCTTTTGCTGAGAAAAGAAAGCCTGTGTTCCGAGGGGAATAGGTAAACACAACGAAAGGGGCTCCAATGCCTTTAGCTTTTTAAATAATACTTTCTTTCACACTGCTCGTGAGAAAAGCCGGTCTTCCCAAAATGATATGCTCCCAATAAAGTAGACAGATGAAATAATAAAAAATCTGTTTACTCTATTGGGGGTTTTTTCTATGGCGAAAAGTGCCTATACTGCACTGGAAAAATATGATCTGATTATTTCTTTTCAG